>JAJTGU010000264.1 GCA_021297985.1 Rubrivivax sp. | reverse complement strand
CGGCACGGCTCACTTCCAGCCGGTGCGCCAGGTCGCCCGCATCCGGCTGTCCGACCTGAAGGAAGTCGAGGCGCAGAAGTCGCGCCTGGTCGACAACACCGCGCAGTTTGTCGCCGGACGCGGCGCCAACAACGTGCTGCTCACCGGCGCCCGCGGCACGGGAAAGAGCTCGCTGATCAAGGCCGTGCTGAACGAGTTCTCGCCTCAAGGGCTGCGCCTGGTGGAAATGGACAAGGCCGACCTCGTCGACCTGCCCGACGTGGTCGACCTCGTGGCCGGGCGCCCGGAGCGCTTTGTCGTCTTCTGCGACGACCTGTCGTTCGACGAAGGCGAGCCCGGCTACAAGGCACTCAAGAGCGTGCTCGACGGCTCGGTTGCCGCAGCGGGCGAGAACCTGCTGGTCTATGCCACCAGCAACCGCCGCCACCTGCTGCCCGAATACATGCAGGACAACCTGAGCTACAAGCACACCGAGAGCGGCGAGGTCCACCCGGGCGAGGTCGTCGAGGAGAAGATCTCGCTTTCCGAGCGCTTTGGCCTGTGGCTGAGCTTCTACCCCTTCAGCCAGGCCGAGTACCTGACCATCGTCGCGCAGTGGCTGGCGGCCTACGGGCTGGATCCTGCCGACATCGCTGCGGCGCGGCCGCAAGCCCTGGTCTGGGCGCTGGAGCGTGGCTCGCGTTCGGGGCGCGTGGCCGAGCAGTTCGCGCGTGATCTTGCCGGCCGCCAGGGGCGGGGGGCCACGCATGACTGAACACCGTGCCGACGTCGTCTTTGGCGACGACGGCGACACCCGCGCCGTCACCGAAGTGGCGGTGGGACTGCTGATCGATCGCCAAGGCCGTCTGCTCTTCGGCAGCCGCCCGGCCGGCAAGGCCTATGCCGGGTACTGGGAGTTCCCGGGTGGCAAGGTCGAAGAGGGCGAGACGGTCGCCCAGGCGCTTGCGCGCGAGTTCCACGAGGAACTGGGCCTGGACATTGCTCCGGCCGACGTCGTGGCCTGGCGGACCGAGCGTGTGAGCTACCCGCACGCCCACGTGCGGCTGAACTTCTGCAAGGTCTGGCACTGGCGCGGCGAGCCGCAGATGCGCGAGGGCCAGAAGGCCGCCTGGAGCGCACCGCCCCCGAATCTGGCCGCCGAGGTCGACCCCGTGCTGCCTGGAGCCTGGCCGGCCCTGCATGCGCTGGTCGCCGAAGGCCCCGAGGGCCTCACCCGACCGAGCATGCCACCGAGCCGACACGGTCGCTGACTACACTGCCGGCTCATGACCCTGCCTGCCTCCAACCAGATCCTCGGCGCCCCTGCCCTGGAGCCCGAGACCTGGCTCGACACCGTTGCGTGGGACACCAACGGCCTGGTGCCGGTGATCGCACAGGAGCGTGACAGCGGCGATGTCCTGATGTTCGCGTGGATGAACCGCGACGCCCTGTCGGAGACCGCCCGCACCGGCTGTGCCGTCTACTGGAGCCGCTCGCGCCAGCGCCTGTGGCGCAAGGGAGAGGAGTCCGGCCATGTCCAGCAGGTGCACGAGATCCGGATGGACTGCGACGCCGACGTGGTGTTGCTGACGGTGACCCAACTCGGCCACGATCCCGGTATCGCCTGCCACACCGGGCGCCACAGCTGCTTCTTCAACCGTCTCGAAGGCCCGGCCGCCGCGCGGCAGTGGCACGCCGTCGAGCCGGTGCTCAAGGATCCGGAGTCGATCTACAAATGAATGCGGTCTCGTTGTCTGGCGACGACACCTTGGCCCGGCTGGCCGCCGTGATCGAGTCCCGCAGGCCCGACGCCGGCGGCGACCCCGACAAGAGCTACGTCGCCCGCCTGTTCGCAAAGGGTCCGGACGCCGCCCTGAAGAAGGTCGGCGAAGAGGCCACCGAGCTGGTCATGGCGGCCAAGGACGGCCAGCCCGACCGGGTGGTGGCCGAGTGTGCCGACCTGTGGTTCCACACCCTGGTCGTGCTCGCGCAGCACGGGCTCGGCCCGGAACAGGTGCTGGCCGAACTGCGCCGGCGCGAGGGCCTTTCGGGCCTGGAGGAGTTCGCGCTGCGCAAGCAACAGGCGCGCGAGGCCGGCGAACGAGAATCCGCATCATGAATGCCGATCCGAACTGCATCTTCTGCAAGATCGTGGCCGGGCAGATCCCGGCCCGCAAGGTACACGAGGACGATCTCGTACTCGCCTTCCACGACATCGCCCCGTGGGCACCGGTGCATGTCCTCGTGATCCCCCGGCAGCACATCGCCATGCTGTCCGACGTCACGCCGGAGCACACCCCGCTGCTTGGCCACATGCTGGCGCTCGCGCCGGTGCTGATGAAGCAGCTCGGCGTGACCGGTGGTTTCCGCACGCTGATCAACACCGGACCCGACGGCGGGCAGGAGGTCGGACACCTCCACATGCACGTGATGGGCGGTCCGCGACCCTGGAAAAAGGGTTGAGCCAAACGGCAACGACCCCACTTCACCGGGGTCACCTAAAATTCGACGTTCACTTTCCTGGAGAGATGGTCATGGGTTCGTTCAGCATCTGGCACTGGCTCATCGTGCTGCTCGTGGTGGTGCTGATCTTCGGCACCAAGAAGCTCCGCAACATGGGCTCCGACCTCGGCGGTGCGGTCAAGGGCTTCAAGGACGGCATGAAGTCCGGTGGCGAGGCCAACGCCGACCCCGCCGCCACCCCGCCTGCCGGGCAGGTCACGAACACCGCCCGGACGAGTGCCGAGACGGTGGACGTCGAGGCCAAGACCAAGTCTTGAATCCCACCGCGACGCCCCCGCAGCGCCGACCCGGGGGGCCACGTCCATGATGGACTTCGGCTTTGACAAGATCGCCCTGATCGGCGCGGTCGCACTGATCGTGCTCGGGCCCGAGAAGCTGCCGCGCGTGGCGCGCACGGTCGGTCACCTTCTGGGCAAAGCCCAACGCTATGTGTCCGATGTCAAGGCCGAGGTCAACCGCTCGATCGAACTCGACGAGCTGAAGAAGATGAGGTCCACGGTCGAGGACGCCGCGCGCGACGTGCAAAGCAGTGTCCAGGGCATGCAGGACAACCTGAACCGCGAATGGTCAGAGGCCACCGCCGGCCTGGACGGCAGCGAATCGACCTCAAGCTACGACCCGCTGCCGCTGCCGCCGCCCAGCTACCGGCCGCCGAAGAAGAACTGGCGCGTCAAGCGCGGGCGAACGCCGATGTGGTTCAAGCAGCAGCAAGGGGTGCGCAGCAAGGTCCAATCCGGCGCCGCGCGCGTGGCCCGGCACCGCCCGGCCCGCAAGGCCTGATCGCCTGCCATGTCCACGACTCCCCCGAAGAAGGAAGACGAGCTCGCCGGCACCGAGGCGCCGTTCGTGTCCCACCTCGTCGAGTTGCGTGATCGCCTGGTCAAGGCCCTGATTGCCATCGTCGTCGGCTTCGGCATCCTGTGCTTCTGGCCAGGCCCGGGCGGCATGTACGACCTGCTCGCCGCGCCGCTGGTCAGCCACCTGCCGGCTGGCGCCAAGCTGATCGCGACCAACGTCATCAGCCCGGTGCTGGTGCCGCTGAAGATCACGCTGATGGCGGGCTTCATGCTCGCCCTGCCCATCGTGCTGTACCAGCTCTGGGCCTTCGTCGCGCCGGGGCTGTACTCGCACGAGAAGAAGATGGTGCTGCCGCTGGTGGTGAGCAGCACGATCCTGTTCTTTGCCGGCGTCGCGTTCTGCTACTTCCTCGTGATCCCGGGGATGAGCCAGTTCATCCAGGCCTTCTCGCCGGCCAGCATCACCGCGGCGCCTGACATCGAGCAGTACTTCGGCTTCGTGCTGACGTTGTTCATGGTCTTCGGCATCGCATTCGAGGTGCCGGTCGCGGTGGTGGTGCTGGTGCGCATCGGCATCGTCACGGTCGAGCAGCTCAAGGCTTTCCGCGGCTACTTCATCGTCGCGTCGTTCATCGTTGCTGCGGTCGTGACGCCGCCGGATGTCGTCTCGCAGCTCGCGCTGGCCATTCCGATGTGCATCCTCTACGAGATCGGCATCTGGGTCAGCCACCTCGGCGTGAAGAACCGCGCCAAGCGGCAAGCCGAAGCGGCAACCGAAGGCAGCGCGCCTAGCGGACCCAGCTCGTGAGCTGCATCAGCGGCAGCATCACCGACAGCATGATGACGAGCACGACGCCGCCCATCGCGACCACGAGCAAGGGCTCGAGGATGGTCGCCAGCGCCAGTGACCGACGCTGCACCTCGGCATTGAGCTGGCTCGACGCACGGGCCAGCATCGCCGGCAGCTGACCGGTCTGCTCGCCCAGGCGGGCGAACATCGCCAGCAGACCCGGGAAGCGCTTCTTCGCGGCCAGAGCCGACGCCAGCGGCGCACCTTCCCGGACCTGGGCCAGCGCGTCCAGCGCATCGGCCCGCATCGCGCGGTTCGACAGCGTCTCGGCAGCCGCCTGCAAGGCCTTGATGATCGGCACGCCCGAGGCCGCCAGAAGCGCCAGCGTGCCGCCGAAACGCGCCGCGTTGTAGCCGCGCGCCAGGCGGCCGAACAGCGGCAGGCGCAGCAGCTGCGCGTCGCTGCGCTCGCGGAACGGTGGGCTGCGCCGGGCGACGATCCAGGCCACCACCGCCACGGCCAGCACGACCGCCACGGCCCAGCCCCACTGTCGCACGAAGGCACTCACGGCCAGCATCATCGACGTCAGCGCCGGCAAGGCCCGCTTGCCGTCGACAAAGACACCGGCGATCTGCGGCACGACATAGGTCAGCAGCACCACCACGACCAGAAGCGCGATGACCGACACGATCGCCGGGTACAGCATCGCGCCGATCAGCTTGGCCTTCAGCGCCTGGCGTTGCTCCAGGTCGTCGGCCAGGCGCTCGAGCACGGCGCCGAGTGCGCCGCTCTGCTCGCCGGCGGAGACCACGGCGCGGTAGATGTCGTCGAAGTCCCTCGGTGCCGTGGCCAGCGCGCGGCCAAACGGGCTGCCGGCATTGACCTCGCTGCGCAGGTGCGTCAGCAACTCGCGCTGGCGCGGCACTTCGGCCTCTTCGGCCAGAAGCGTCAGCGCGCGCTCCAGTGGCAGCCCGGCGCTCACCAGGCCGGCGACCTGGCGCGTCCACACCGTGAGGCCGGTGCTCGAGAAGACCCGTCGCGACAGCAGCCCCGGCGCACCCGCGTCGTTGGCGGCCGCGGCCACCGGCTCCACCGCCAACGGAACCCAGGTGCGCGCCCGCAACTGGCTGCGCGCGGCCTTGGCGTTGTCGGCATCGAGCACGCCCGTGCGGGCCTTGCCATCAACGTCCAGCGCTTCGAAACGGTAGGCCGGCATGGTCGGGTTCAGTCGCGGGTGACGCGAACCACTTCCTCAAGCGACGTGATGCCCTGAGCAACCAGCCGTTCGCCGTCTTCGCGCATCGAGAGCAGGCCTGCGGCCGCAGCAGCGGCCCGGAGCTCCTGCTCTGGGGCGCGGTTGTGGATCAGCGCCTGCACGCGTTCGTCGGCGACCATCATTTCGTAGACCCCGGTGCGACCCTTGTAGCCGGTGTGCGCGCAGTGCGGACATCCAACCGGGTGCCAGCGGCTGGTGCCATCGGGAAGGACCTCCTCGCGCTTGCACTTCGGGCACAGCTTGCGCACCAGGCGTTGTGCCAGCGTTCCAAGCAGGCTGCTCGAGAGCAGGAAAGGTTCGACCCCCATGTCGACCAGCCGGGTCACGCTGCTGACCGCATCGTTGGTGTGTACCGTGGCCAGCACCAGGTGGCCCGTCAGGCTGGCCTGGATCGCGATCTGCGCGGTCTCGAAGTCGCGGATCTCGCCGATCATGATGACGTCCGGATCCTGGCGCAGGATCGCGCGCAGGGCCTTCGCGAACGTGAGGTCGATCTTCGGATTGACCTGGGTCTGGCCGATGCCGGCGAGCTCGTACTCGACCGGATCCTCGACCGTCAGCACATTGGTCGTCGCGGTGTCCACGCGCTGCAGGCTGGCATACAGCGTCGTCGTCTTGCCGCTGCCGGTAGGTCCGGTGACAAGGACGATGCCGTGCGGCTGCTGGATGAGGCGGGCATAGCCGACGAGCATCTGCGACCCCATGCCCAGGCCCTCGAGCGTGAACTTGGACTCGGCCTTGTCCAGGAGGCGCAACACCGCGCGTTCGCCATGCGACGAGGGCAGCGTCGAGACGCGCACATCGACGGCGCGGCCACCGATGCGCAGCGAGATGCGGCCGTCCTGCGGCAGCCGCTTCTCGGCAATGTCGAGCTCGGCCATGATCTTCAGCCGCGAGATCAGCGCGGCGTGCAGCGCCTTGTTCGGCGCCACGACCTCGCGCAAGGTGCCGTCGATGCGAAACCGCACCGCGCTCGACCGCTCGTAGGGCTCGATGTGGATGTCGCTGGCGCCGTCCTTTGCCGCCTGCGTGAGCAAGGCGTTGAGCATGCGGATGATCGGCGCGTCGTCGGCGGCCTCGAGCAGGTCCTCGACCGCGGGCAGCTCCTGCATCATGCGCGACAGGTCGGCCTCGCTCTCGACCTCGCCGATCACGGCTGCGGCGCTGCCGCCGCCACCGGCGTAGGCCGCGGCGATGCGCTGGCCCAGCGTGGCCGCCGGCTCGAGCTCACAGCGGGCCAGCGCATGCTCGCGCACGACCTCGCCGATCGCGGCCGGCGACGTCTGCTCGCTGGCCCACAGCACGAGCTCGTCGCCATGGTCCGCGAGCAGCAGCGTGGGGGCCTTGGCAAAGCCGTAGGGCAGCGGGTGGCGGATGGCCATGTCAGGGGCGTCGGGTTCGTGGCCGCTTCAGGGCTGCTTCGGGCCGGCGGCGGCCGGCGTGCCGCCGCTCGACGGTTGCG
>JAJTGU010000064.1 GCA_021297985.1 Rubrivivax sp. | reverse complement strand
GAGCACCACGTCGTCGGGCACGACGGCGTTCTTCAGCGACTCGACACGGGCCGACAGGGCGTCGGCGACGTCGATGGCGTTTTCGCCGGCCTTCTTGGTGACCGCCAGTGTCAGCGCCGGGTGGGTCGCGCCGCCGGCCTCGGTGTGCCAGACGCTGCGGGCCGGCGGCAGCGGCCCGTCGATCACCCGGGCGACCTCGCTCAGGGTGACCGGCTTGCCGGCATGCACGCCGACGATCAGCGATTCGACGTCCCGGGCGCCCGTCAGCCAGGGGCCGGCCTCCAACGCAATGGCCCGGTTGCCTTGCACCCGGTCGCCCAGCGGGGCACTGGCATGCAAGCCCTCCAGGGCCCGACGAAGCGCCATCGTGTCCAGACCGACGCTGGCCAGGCGGCCGGGATCCAGTTCGACCGTGATCGCGCGGCCTGGAGCCCCCAGGGTCCGCACCTCGCGCACACCGGGCACACGGGCCAGTTCCGATTCGATGCTGCGCGCCACCCGCTCCAGGGTCGCCGGACCGGCATCGGGGTCGCGGCTGTGCAGGCTGTAGGCCACGATGGGCACGTCGTCGATGCCCTTGGCCTGCACCAGCGGCGCCGAAGCCCCCGGCGGCAGTTGCACTGAACGACTGTCCAACGCATCCTGGAGGCGGACCAGGGCCTCGCTGCGCGGCACGCCCACCTTGAACTGCACGGTGACGAGGGCCATGCCTGGATGGCTGACGGCCACCACATGTTCGACCCCCTGCATGCCCGACAGCCAGCGCTCGACTGGAATCGCCACGCGCTGTTCGACGTCGGGCACGCTCGCACCGGGGTAGGCCACCCGCACCACGGCCATCGTGACATCGATCTGCGGCTCCTCCTCGCGCGGGGTGACGAGCACGGCGAACACGCCCAGAAGCAGCGCCACCAGCGCGAGCAGCGGCGTGATGCGGGCGGCCTGGAAAAACGCCGCGATTCGGCCCGACACGCCCAGCGCAGGGGGGGTGTTCATCGGGTGGCCCCCACCCGGCGCGGGGCGGTGAGGACACGGTCCCCCACGGCCACGCCGGCCAGGATCTCGACCTCGCCGCCGACCGTCGGGCCGACGCGCACCTGGCGCAGCAGCGGCTGGCCTTGCGGGCCCAGGACGAACACCGCATCCAGCTCGCCGCGCCGGATCAGGGCGGAGCCCGGCACCCTGAGCGAGGGACTTTCGCCCGCCTGGGGAATCAGCACCCGCGCGAACTGCCCCGGAGCCGCACCGCTGGCAGCCGGAAGCTCGAGCCGCAGCGTGACCGTGTGGGAGGCGGCGTCCACCAACGGAAGGCGTTCGACCCGGGTCGGGACGATGAGGCGATTGCCCGCCGAGGGCAGCTCGATGCGCAACTGCGCAGGCTCGCGCAGGGCGGCCTCGAGTCGGCTCAGCGGCACCTGGACCGCGACGCGCAGCCGGCCGGGATCCACCACGGTGGCCAGGGGTCGACCGGGCATGGCAAGATCGCCCAGGGTCACCGACAGTTCGGCCAGCACCCCGTCGAAGGGGGCCCGCAACTCATGCAACCCGGCTTGCGTCTGCGCAGCGCCAGCGGCGGACAGCTGCGCCTGGGCCTGGGCCTGGGTCGCCTGGGCCTGTGCTTCGGCCTGATCCAGCGCAGCGCGGCTGATGAAGCCTTGCTGGAACAGCTGCTGCTGCCGGGCCAGTTCGCGCTGCGCGAGCTTGAGCGTCGCCCGGGCTGCCTCGGCCTGTGCGCCGGCCACCTGGACGCCCTGGGCCGCGGCTCGGGCGTCGACCCGCAGGATCAACTGGCCGGCACGCACCGGATCGCCGGCGCGCCGCGCGAGCTCGACCACCGCGCCCTGCACGGGCACCGACAGCACGGCCTGTCGCTCGGCCTCGACCACGGCCTCGATGCGCTGCACGCCGGAGGAAAGCGTGGCCGCGACGAGGTGGGTGGCATGCGCCGGCTCGGCCGCCCGAACCAGCCCGGGGGATCCTGCCGTCCAGGCGAACGCCGCCATCAGCGAGGCGAAGGCAACCGGAAGGAATGACGATCGTGCGGCGGGGACGACAGGGCAGGACATGGATTGGACATGGGGCATCTATAAGTCTATTATTTGCGCAATCACTCAAATCCGCAAGCTTGTAGAAAATGGATGCCATGACGCAGCGCAAGAAACCCGGCCCACCGCGCATGGAACATCTGCCCGACGCCACCCTGGGCGACGTGGCGGCGTTTTTCCAGGCTTTGTCCGAACCCACCCGATTGCGCGTGCTGAACCAGTTGCGCGATGGCGAGCACAGCGTCGGCGAGCTGGCCGAGCTGGCCGGCACGACCACGGCCAACGTGTCGCGCCACCTGAGCCTGCTGCTGCAGCGCGGCATCGTCCTGCGCGAGGGACGCGGCACCAGCGTCTACTACCGCATCGCCGACCCGGCGATCTACCAGCTGTGCGACCTGGTCTGCGGCACGGTGGAACGCCAGCACCAGGAGCGGGTCCTGGCGCGCCGACCGGTCTTCCCCGGGTGAGACGGGTGAGCCAGGCGCTGTCGCCGCCGCGTGACGCTCAGCTGAACAGCCGCCGCGCGGCCGCCGAGCCTGCGGCGAGCTCCAGCGCCTCGAGCCGGGCGTAAAGCGCCGCCACCTCGTCGCCGATGGCGGCGAAGTCCGCCGGCGAGATCGACTGGCCCTGGTCGTCGACCAGGACCGCCGGCAGGGCCTGCGCGAGCACGAGCGCCGTGTGATGCCAGACCGGGAACGGCTCGTCGCCGTCGCTGCCGGCCACACCGATGCCGCTGGACGGCGACTGCGGAACGTCCAGCACCAGCTGGCAGGTCCGCACCGCGACCTGTGGCGTGGCGCCGCCGGCGGGTGCATCGGCTTCGGCCAGCGCCGACTGCGTGTCCACGGTCAGCACCACGATGGGGGGAGCGCCGTCTTCGCGCGCCGGCCGCACCCACCGCCCGGGCAAAGCACCTGGCACCAGGCCGGCGCGGGCCGCCGACTGGTGCACATATCCCAGCGACCAGGGCACGCCGGTGCTCGCCAGCGTGACCGTCAGCTGCGCGTCCAGCGGCGTCGTCAGCGAATCCAGCTCGCGCGCCCGTGCGACGACCTCGATCATGTCCGGCGCCTCGGCCACCGTGCCCAGGGCGTCGGCCAGCGTCTGCGCCTTCTGCAGGAACTCGGAGTACTCGATCTCGTTGAGCGCACCGCTGCGGTTGACCAACTGCACGCCGGCCTGCAACTCGGCGACCTTGCGGCCCGGTTCGAGTTGTTCGAGCGGCTCCCATTGACCGGTCTCGGCGTCGAGCCCCTCGACCAGCAAGGGCTTGCTGCCAGCCCGGCGGCTGGTCGGCAGGTGGGGCCACACCGCCTCGGCGGATACCGGACTTTCGATCGGCAAGGTCGCGATCGCATCGATCAGCGCGTCCAGCCGAGGAATCCGCCTGACCGGCAGGCGCAGTGTCGGCGGGTCGGGCAGGGCGAGCCCGCTGCCGTCGACACCGGCCGTTCCCGAGTCCAGCGGGGCATCGAGCGCCGGGTCGATTCGCCCGCCCTGCCCCGGCTCGGCCCTGCGGATCGCCGGGGACGCGGTGCGCCGCGCGCGGAGCTGTCGGACCCGCCACCAACCCGTGGCGGCCAGGCCCAGCACAAGCAGCAGCGCCAGAGCGGCCAGCGCCTGCGTCAGGCTCAGGCCCGTGGAGTCGAGCAAGGTGCCCATGGTTGCTGCAGGCGGCCTCAGGAGGTCTCGGCCAGCGCCACGGCCGACATCATGTCCACCGCGACGATGCGCGACACGCCCTGCTCCTGCATCGTCACGCCGACCAACTGCTCGGCCATCTCCATCGCGATCTTGTTGTGGCTGATGAAGAGGAACTGGGTGCCCGTGCTCATCTGCGCCACCAGCTTGGCGTAACGCTCGGTGTTGGCGTCGTCCAGTGGCGCATCCACTTCGTCGAGCAGGCAGAAGGGCGCCGGGTTGAGCTGGAAGATCGCAAACACCAGCGCGATCGCCGTCAGCGCCTTCTCACCCCCCGACAGCAGGTGGATGGTGCTGTTCTTCTTGCCCGGCGGCTGCGCCATCACCTGCACGCCGCTGTCCAGGATCTCGGTGCCCGTCATCGCCAGCCGCGCGTTGCCACCGCCGAACAGCGCCGGGAACATGCGGCCGAAGTGCTCGTTGACCTGGTTGAAGGTGGTGGCCAGCAGGTCGCGGGTCTCGATGTCGATCTTGTGGATCGCGTCCTCGAGCGTCTTCATCGCGTCCTGCAGGTCGGCGTTCTGCGCATCGAGGAAGGTCTTGCGCTCGCGCGACTGGGTCAGCTCGTCGAGAGCCGCCAGGTTGACCGCGCCGAGCGACGCGATCTCCTTGCCGATGCGGTCGATCTCGGTCTGCAGGCCCCACAGCTTGACGGCACCTTCTTCGATGCTGCGACCCAGCGCCTCGAGTTCGACGTTGGCCGCCGCCAGTTGCTCGAGGTACTGCGCGCCGCCGAGCTGGGCCGCCTGCTGCTCGAGTTGCAGCTTGCCGATCTGCTCACGCAGCGGGTCCAGGCTGCGCTCGAAGGCCAGGCGCTGCTCGTCGGCAGCGCGCAGCCTCGCCGACAGGTCGTCGTACTGGCTGCGCACGGCGGCCAGTGCCTGCTCGCGTTCGAGCTGGAGCGCCAGCGCCGCCTGCAGGCCAGACCCGACCGTGGCATCGTCGAAGCTGACCAGCTCAAGCTGCAACTGCTCGCCGGTGCTGCGGTTGGTCTCGACCTGGCTGCGGGCCGTCGCGATCGCACGCTGCAGCTCGTCGCGTCGCGCCACCAGCGCCCGGGCCTGGAACTGCGCCTCCTGCGCCTCGCGTTCGAGCCGGCGCTGCTGCTCGCGGCCTTCGGCCAGCCGGGCCTCGGCGGCGATGACGTCGTCTTCCAGCGTCGCGTGCTGCTCCTGCGCCGCGCCGAGTGCGATGTCCAGCTCTTCGAATCGCGCCTCGCCCGTGGCGCGGCGCTCGGCCAGCGATTCGAGCTGGGCGTCGGTCTCGGCCAGCTCGTCGGCCAGGCGCCGGCTCTGCGACTGCGCCGCCTCGGCGATCTGCGCCAGCCGCAGCACCTCGACATGCAGGGCGTGGGCGCGGTTGCGCGCTTCGGTCGCTTCGCGCTGCACACCCTGCAGCGCCAGCGAGGCCTCGGTGTACGCGGCCTCGGCGCGGACCGCGGCGCTGCGCGACTCGTCGGCGATCAGCGCCTGCGCCCGCTGCTGGCGCGTCAGGTTCTCGATCTCCTGGGCACGCGCCAGCAGGCCGGCCTGTTCGGAGTCGGGCGCGTAGAACGACACCGCGTGGGCCGACACCGCATGGCCGGCGCGCACCATGATGGTCTCGCCCTGGGTCAGCCGGCCGCGCGCGGCCAGCGCCTCGTCCAGCGACTCGGCGGTGTAGACGCCCTCCAGCCAGTCGGTCAGCAAGGCCGCAAGACCGGCATCCGACAGACGCAGCTTGTCGGCCAGGCCCGGCAGCGTGCGGTGGGTGTGCGGCGCCGCCGCCGGTGGTGACGCATTCGGTGCCGCGTAGAACGCGAGTTTGGCCGGCGGCACGTCGTTGGCAAACGCCCGGACGATGTCGATGCGGCCAACCGCCAGCGCGTTGAGCCGCTCGCGCAATGCCGCTTCGAGGGCGGTCTCCCAGCCGGACTCGATGTGCAGCTGCTGCCACAGCCCGGGCAGGCCGTCCAGCCCATGCTTGGCCAGCCAGGGCTTGAGCTTGCCTTCGGTCTGCACCTTTTCCTGCAGGGCGCGCAGTGCGTCCAGCCGGGCCGCGATGTCACCGGCCTTGGCGGTTTCGGCCGCCGCCTGGGCCTGCGCGTCGCGGCGACGCTCGTCGAGTTGCGGTACCTGCTGCGACAGGTCGTCCAGCCGCGCCTCGGCCACGTCGCGCAGCTCGCCCGCCTGGCCCTCCTGCTGGCGCAACGCGTCCAGGCGTGCGGTATCGGGCGCGGCCAGCCCGGCCTTCTCGGCCATCAGGCGGTCGCGCCGTGTCTTCAGGCCGCGGCTCTGTTCGTCGACGTTGCGGCTTTCCGCCGCCAGCACCTGGATCTGCTGCTGCACCTCGGCCACCCGGCCGCGCTGCTGGTTGGCGGTGGCCTGGGCCTGGCGCAGCGCATCGTCCAGCGCCGGCAACGCCTCGCCCTGTTCGGCGGCCTGGGCCTGCAGGATCTCGGCCTGCTCGGCCCCGGACTCCTGCAACGCGGCCAGCGACTCGGCTTCGGCTTCGGCCTCCCGCGCCCGCTCCAGCCACTGCGCGTTCTGCGCCTGCAACTCCACCAGCCGCGCCTCGGCGCGCTTCCTGCCTTCGACGACGAAGCGGATCCGCTCTTCGAGCCGGCTCACCTCCAGCTGGGCCTGCCCAAGCTCGCCCTGGCGCACATGCAGCGCGTCGCTGGCGGCGTAATGCGCCTGGCGCACGGTCTCGAGCTCGGCCTCGGTGTGACGCAACTCGGCCAGCCGGGCTTCGAGCGCGGTGCTCGCTTCGGAAACCGCGGCCTGGACGCGGGCCTCTTCGCTGGCGGCGTCGCGGTGCTTCAGGAACCACAGCTGGTGCAGCTTGAGCGTGCCGCTGTCCTGGAGCTCTCGGTAGCGCGCCGCAACCTCGGCCTGCTTCTCAAGCTTGTCGAGGTTGCTGTTCAGCTCGCGCAGGATGTCGTCGACGCGGGTCAGGTTCTCGCGCGTGTCCTTGAGCCGGTTCTCGGTCTCGCGGCGGCGTTCCTTGTACTTGCTGACGCCGGCGGCTTCTTCGAGGAACAGGCGCAACTCCTCGGGCCGGCTTTCGATGATCCGGCTGATCGTGCCCTGTCCGATGATGGCGTAGGCCCGCGGCCCCAGGCCGGTGCCGAGGAACACGTCCTGCACGTCACGCCGACGCACCGGCTGGTTGTTGATGTAGTAGCTCGAGGTGCCATCGCGGGTCAGCACCCGCTTGACGGCGATTTCGGCGAATGTGTTCCATTGCCCGCCGGCCCGGGCCAGCGTGTTGTCGAACACCAGCTCGACGCTGGCGCGGCCAGCCGGCTTGCGCTGGCCCGAGCCGTTGAAGATCACGTCCTGCATCGACTCGCCGCGCAGCTCGCTGGCCTTGCTCTCGCCCAGCACCCAGCGCACGGCGTCGATGATGTTGCTCTTGCCGCAGCCGTTGGGGCCGACCACACCGACCCGCTGACCGGGAAGTTGAAAGGTCGTCGGTTCGGCGAAGGACTTGAAGCCGGCGAGCTTGATCTGGTTCAGGCGCATCGCGGTCGCATCAGCCCGAGGTGCGCGTCAAGAACGCAGCGCCAAGTGCTTGATTCCTAAAGAAAAAACGCCACCGGCCGGTGGCGCGCAAGAGGCCGGCATCATAGCAGCGGCACAATCGCCTCCGACATGCCCCAACTGCGTCCCGCGCCCCCGGCGCCAAAGCCAGCCCAGCCCTCGGCGCTGGCCACGGGACGCCCGCCCTACCAGAAGTTCGCCGTCGACGTGCGACCGAGCCGCATCGACGGCCAGGGCGCGTTTGCGGCCGAGGCCATCCCGCAGCGCCTGAAGATCGGCGAGATCCGCGGCGAGAGCATCAGCGTGGCCGAGGCCCGCATCCGCGCGACGCGGCACGAGCGCATCATGATCGTCGAGCTGTCGGACCGGCGCGCCATCGACTTCAGCCAGAGCGCCGACCCGATGCGCTACACCAACCACAGCTGCCAACCCAACGCCCGGCTGTGCATCCGCGCCGGCCGCGTGGAGTTCTACGCCGTGAAGCCCATTGCCCCAGGCGACGAGATCACCGTGGACTACGGCGAGACCCACCATGACGGCAAACTGCGCTGCCGCTGCGGGCAGCCAGGCTGCATCGGCTTCCTCTGAAGCGGTAACAGCGCTGGCCTGCTTCAACCCGGGCCAGGATCACGCGAGGTTGCGCAGCTCCCGCAAAGCCACCGACAGCATCGCCAGGTCGGCCTGCTTGGTCTCGGCCAGGTCGGCGAGCAGCCGGCGGGCCCGCTCCAGCGCGGTCGCGTTGCCAGCCTCCCAGCGCGCGATCAACTCGCCTGCATTGCCGTGTCCGCCACCGAGGACCTGCTGGGCCAGGGCCCGTTGCAGGCCGGCGAGGTCGTCGCCGAGCGCGGTCTTGGCCCGGTTCTGCCAGTAGCTGTCGGCCGCCAGGGCGTCGATCTGGCCACGCAGCCGCGCCAGGCCCAGCCGGTCGCCAACACCGGCATGCACGGCGCAGACCTCATCGAACGGCCGCTGGCCCTGGTCGGCGACCTCGGCGATGTCCAGCGCATCGAGCAGGCCTTCGGCACTGGCGATGCGCGCCGCCAATGCAGGCGGCACGCCCCGGCCGATCCAGGCCACCGCCTGCGCCGAGCGTGACGCGGCAGGTGCCAGCCGATCGGCCAGCGCCGCCACGGCGGGCGCCAGCAGCGTGATCGTCGGTGCCATGGGCTCGGACAGGCGCCGCGAACGCAGGAACCAGGCCGTGGCGCGCGAGGTCAGCGCGCCTTCGGCGATCAGCATCTCGGCCTGCAGCGCGTCGGGCACGCGGTTGTCCAGCGCCTCGATCTGCTGCCACAACGCGACGACGCCAAAGATCTCGCGTGCCAGCAGGTAGGCACGCACCACCTGCGCGGGCTTGGCGCCGGTGGTCTCGGTGATGCGGTGCACGTAGGTCGCACCGACGCGGTTGACCATGCTGTTGAGCACATGCGTGGCGACGATCTCGCGCTTGAGCGGATGACGCGGGATGTAGGCCCCGGCGCGCTCGCGCAGCGTCGCCGGGAAGTAGCGCGCCAGCGCCGTGCCGACCCACTCGTCCTCCGGCAGGTCGCTTTGCATGATCTCGTCGAACAGCCACATCTTGCTGTAGGCCAGCAGCACGGCGCGCTCCGGTGTCGTCAGGCGGCCGCCGCTGGCCTTGCGTTCGGCGATCTCGTCGTCGGTCGGCAGGTGCTCGATGGCCCGGTTCAGGCGGCCGTGCTTCTCGAGGTAGCGCACGAAGCGCGCCTCCTGCTCGAGCAGTTGCGTGCCCAGCCGGTGCGTGATCGACAGGCACTGGGTCTGGAAGTAGTTGTCGCGCAGCACCAGCGCGGCGACCTCGTCGGTCATCTGCGCCAGCAGGGTGTTGCGCTGCTTCTCGGTCATCTCGCCGTCGGCGATCGCCAGGCCGAGCAGGATCTTGATGTTGACCTCGTGGTCCGAGGTGTCGACGCCGGCCGAGTTGTCGATGGCGTCGGTGTTCAGGCTCACGCCGACACCGCCGTTGCCGAGCAACACAGCCTCGATGCGCCCACGCTGCGTGAAGCCCAGGTTGCCGCCCTCACCCAGCACCTTGCAGCGCAGCTCGCGGCCGTCGATGCGCACCGCGTCGTTCGCACGGTCCCCGGCGTCGGCATGCTGCTCGGTGCTGGCCTTGACGTAGGTGCCGATGCCGCCGTTGTAGAGCAGGTCCACCGGCGCGCGCAGGATCGCGCCGATCAGCTCGGTCGGCGTCAGCTTGTCGGCCGCGATGCCCAGCACCGCCTGCACCTGCGGTGAGATCGGAACACTCTTTTCGGTGCGCGACCAGACGCCGCCACCGGCACTGATGAGCTCGGCGTTGTAGTCCGCCCAGCTGCTGCGGGGCAGCTTGAACAGCCGCTCGCGCTCGGCAAAGCTGGTGGCGCAATCGGGATCCGGGTCCAGGAAGATGTGGCGGTGGTCGAAGGCCGCGACGAGCCGGATGTGATGCGACAGCAGCATGCCGTTGCCGAACACGTCGCCCGACATGTCGCCGATGCCGGCCACCGTGAACGGCGTGCTCTGGATGTCCTGGCCGCGCTCGCGGAAGAAGCGCTTGACGCTCTCCCAGGCCCCGCGGGCGGTGATGCCCATGGCCTTGTGGTCGTAGCCGACGCTGCCCCCGCTGGCGAACGCATCGCCCAGCCAGTGGCCGTACTCGGCGCTGACGGCGTTGGCAAAGTCGCTGAACGTCGCGGTGCCCTTGTCGGCCGCGACGACGAGGTACGGGTCGTCTCCGTCGTGACGCACGATCGACGGTGGCGCGACGATCTGGCCGCTCACGCGGTTGTCGGTCAGGTCGAGCAGGCCGCGCAGGTAGTCCTGGTAGCAGGCGATGCCTTCCTTCATGAAGGCCTCGCGGTCGCTCGCCGGCGGTGCCTTCTTGAGCACGAAGCCGCCCTTGCTGCCCACCGGCACGATGACGGTGTTCTTCACCATCTGCGCCTTCACCAGGCCCAGCACCTCGGTGCGGAAGTCCTCCGGCCGGTCGCTCCAGCGCAGGCCGCCTCGTGCCACCTTGCCACCACGCAGGTGCACGCCCTCGAAACGCGGCGAGTAGACGAAGATCTCGTACAGCGGTTTGGGCTCGGGCAGGCCGGGCACCCGCGCGCAATCGAACTTGAAGCTGACGAAGCTGCGGCGCGCGCCGGGCTCGCCGCTGTGTCCGATGCCGGTGCGCCAGTAATTGGTGCGCAACGTCGCCTGCACCAGGCCCAGCAGCTGGCGCAGCACACGGTCCTCGGAGAGGTTGCTCACTTTCTCGAGCGCCAGCGCGATGGCGTTGATCTGGCTCTCGGCCGCGGTGTCGTCGCGTTCGTTGGGCGAAAAGCGCAACTTGAACAACTGCACCAGCATGCGTGCGATGCGCGGCTGGGCCGCCAGTGCGGCCTCGATCGTGCCCTGCGACAGCGCAAATCCGATCTGCTTGCAATAGCGGGCATAGGCGCGAAGCACCACCACTTCATCTGCCGGCAGTCCGGCGCGCAGCACCAGGCGGTTGAAGTCGTCGTTGTCGACCCGGCCATCGAAGACACGTGCAAACGCGTCTTCGAACAGCCGCGCCACCTCCGCCGACTCGGCGTGCTCGGCCAGACCCGATGCCGGGGCCCGCAGGTCGAAGTCATGCACCGAGATCGGCACTCCGCCGTCGACGATCAGGTGGTTGTGCTCGCCCATCACGCGCACACCCATCCGTTCCAGCATCGGCAGGCTGTCGGACAGCACCACCGCGCCGCCGCGACGGTAGACCTTGAAGCCCCAGACCTCGGGCTCGGCGCCCAGCGGCTTGTACAGCGCCAACGCCAGGGGGCTCGTCTCGCTCAGCTGAGCGAGCTTGTGGACATCGGCCACCGCGGCCCGCGCCGCCACCCGCTCGCGGTAGTCGGCCGGGAAGGCCACCGCCCAGCGCTTGAACAAGGCCAGCCCGCGGGCTTCGCCTTCGGCATCGACCAGCGCGTCGCGCAACACATCGACCCAGCGGCGCGCGGCGGCCGCCAGACGTGCCTCCAGCTCGCGCCGGTCCACCACGGGCACGCGGCCCGGCCGGGTGCGGACGACGAAGTGGATGCGCGCCAGCGCGCCTTCGCCGAGCAGCACGTCGAACTCGGGCGAGTGCCCGTCGAATGCCGCGAGCAGGATCTGCTGGCACTTGACGCGCAGATCGGTGGCGTAGGCCTCGCGCGGGACATAGAGCAGGCACGACACGAAGCGATCGAACGGATCCCGACGCAGGAACAGGCGCAGGCGCTGCCGGTCGCCGAGCGCCAGGATGCCGAGCGTGGTCTCGTACAGCTCGTCGTCGCCGATCTGGAACAGGTCGTCGCGCGGATAGGTCTCGAGGATGTGGGCCAGGGCCTTGGCCCGGTGGCCGCCCGGCGGCAGTCCGGCCCGTGTGGCGATGGCCTCGACCTTGCCACGCAGCAGTGGCGTCTCGGACACCCGAGCCGCGTAGAAGCTCGACGTGAAAAGACCCAGGAAGCGATGCTCGCCGACGACGCGTCCCTTGCCGTCGTAACGCTTGACGCCGATGTAGTCGGTGTAGCCCGGCCGGTGGATGGTGCTGCGCGTGTTGGCCTTGGTCACCACCAGCAAGGGCAATGGCGCCGTCGCGGTCTGGCGCGCCGGGCCGGGCAACAGGCTCAGCGGCGGGTCGGCACGTTCGGCCTCGCTTTCGCGCAGCACGCCCAGCCCGGTGCCGGACACCAGGCGCAGGCCGGTCGCGTCGCCCTCGCCTTCGATCACGTGATGGCGGTAGCCCAGCAGTACCAGATGGTCCTGGGCGACCCATTCCAGGAAGGCCTTGCACTCCGCCACCTGCTCCGCCGCCAGCACCGCCGGAAGGCCATCGAACTCGGCAATCGCCTCTTGCAGGCGCTGCACCATCTGCGGCCAGTCGGACACCGCGGCGCGCACGTCGCCCAGCACCTTGTCGATGGCCGCAGCCAGCGAGGCGCGTTGATCGGCATCGACGAGGCGGTCGACCTCGATGTGCATCCACGACTCCCGCGGGGCTTCGGGCTCGGCCGCGGGTGTCGCGAGGGACACCAGCGCCCCCTTGGCGTCGCGCTGCACGGCAAAGACCGGGTGCACGACCAGGTGGATCGTGAGGCCTTGCAGGTTGATGTCCACGGTCGTCGAATCGACCAGGAAGGGCATGTCGTCGTTGACGATCTGGACCACCGTATGGCGCGAGGCCCAGCCGTCGTCGGCCACGGTCGGCGACATCGCACGCACCTTGGCATGGCCGGGGTGGCGCTGGGCACCGAACTGCCAGTGCGACAACAGCGCACCGGCGAGGTCCTCGACACGCCGCTCGGCCAGATCGTCGACATCGAACTGGCCAAAACACTGCGCGGCAAAGATGTCGAACGCCACGCGCCTGTCGGCCTGCAGCCGCTCGTGGGCGAGGGCCACGACCTCGCCCAGACGTTCGGCGCGCAGCGCCTCGTTGGATGCATCCATGTCGGTCTCCGTCGTTCTTTTGTGGGTCCAGCGACTGCGTCGCTGAACCATGTTAGCGCCGGCCGGTATGCTCCGAAGGCCCCTTTGAACCGACCGCCCCTCGTGACCGACCCAGCCCGCGACCCGCTGCACGGCGTCACGCTTGAAATGATGCTTGTCGCCTTGGTGGCGCACTTCGACTGGCCAGGCCTGGGTCGGCAGATCCCCGTGCGCTGCTTTCTCAGCGATCCCAGCGTGTCGTCAAGCTTGAAGTTCCTGCGCAAGACCCCCTGGGCGCGAGCGAAGGTCGAAAGCCTCTACCTCTTCATGCTGCGCGAGCAGGCACGGGCACGGCGCGCATCGCCTTGACTGTCGAGTTCAACGATTCGGCCGCAGGGCGCTCAGCTGGCCCGTCTTCAGCTCCTCAAGCAGCAAGGCCAGGGTGGCCGCATGGGCCGGGTCTTCCGCGGTCTCCATCGCATCGGCCAGCACCTCGTGGATGTCCTGGGCGCCCACCCACTCCATGTCCCAAGCCGGGAACACACGGTCGCGGTGCTCTTCGCTCTCGCTGAGTTGCACCACGTCGCGGTGGCGTGGGTCCTGCCGCAGTCGGTCCATCAGCGCGACCACGGGGTCGCGTGGGCCTTCCAGCCACTGAAAGAAGATGCCGCTGCCAAAAACCAGCATGCCGGTGATGTCGTGCTGTGGATTCAGGCGCCGCGCGGTGGCGACGATCCTGGCGACCTCGGCTTCGTCCACCTGCGGCGACGCGCGGCTGCAATACACCACGTTGTAGAGCAATGGCAGGGCTTCGTCCGGCCCGTCATCGTCGCCGTCGAGCGCGCCAGGATCGGACCCATCGGGTGTGTTCATGGGCAGGTGCTCGGGTTCGGTGCTGCGGCAACCGGGTCGGCCGCAGACCCTTGATGGGCAGGCGCAGCATAGCCTCCAACCGCAGCTGGCCGTCGGCAAGCCGGCGTGGCGGCGTGGCGGCGGTACGCGCCTGACCCTGCTGGTAGAGTGGATCGCATCCGGGCAACCCGGGTGTGCCGCCGCCGCAAGCCTGGGCGCGGCGTGCGGCTTCAACATCCCGACGACCATGCCCAGCTCCGCGTTTTTTGCCGTCCTGCGTGATGTCACCAAGCTCGCGTCCGCCGCGGCGGACGACGTGGCCGTGCTCACGGGCCGCGCCGCAGTCAAGACGGCCGGCATCGCGGCCGACGACCTGGCGGTGGGGGCGTCGAAGATGGCGGGCGTGTCGCCGGCCCAGGAGCTGCCCGCCATCTGGCGCATCCTGCGCGCCAGTGCGCTCAACAAGATCTGGCTGATCGCGCTGGTGCTTGCCGTCGAGACCTGGTTTCCGCTGGGCATCCAGATCGCGCTGGTGGCCGGCGGCCTGTACCTGGCCTTCGAAGGCGGCAAGGCGCTGCTCGAGCGCCTGGGCTGGCGCCGCGGCAAAGCCGAGGCCCCGCTCACCG
>JAJTGU010000228.1 GCA_021297985.1 Rubrivivax sp. | reverse complement strand
TGGGACTGCCAGGTGTCGGGCGAGACCTCGGCAAACGGCTGACGCAGGTTCACGCCGGCGGCGTTGACCAGGATGTCGATGCCGCCCAGGCCACGCTCGGCCTCGCGGGCGGTGTCGCGTGCGGCCGCCGGATCGGTCAGGTCGGCGCTCAAGGTTCGCACGTCCATCCCGGCGGCACGCAGCTCGTCCGCAGCGGCCGACAACTCGGCCTCGCGCCGGGCCACCAGGACCAGCTGCGCGCCCGCCATGCCGAGTGCACGCGCCATGGCCGCGCCGATGCCGGAACTGCCCCCGGTGACCAGGGCCCGGCGGCCGGACAGGTCGAACAGCGCGGCGATGCCGGGATTCACACCGTCACCGGCTCGCCGCGCTCGAAGTGCTGGCCGGGGTAGTACTTGGCCAGGCGGTCGTCGGCGGTGCGGGCGTGCGCCTCCATGCCTTCCAGCCGCGAGATGCGGGCCGTGACCTCGCCGATGTCGCGTGCGGCTTCGCGTGTCATGCGCTGCCAGGTCAGCGTCTTCATGAACTTGTGCACCGACAGCCCGCCCGAGTAGCGCGCTGCACCCTTGGTCGGCAGCACGTGGTTGGGTCCACTGGCCTTGTCGCCATAGGCCACCGTGGTCTCCTCGCCCAGGAACAGCGAGCCGTAGCAGGTCAGGTTGTCGAGCCACCAGTCGAGCTCGCGTGCATGCACCTCCAGGTGCTCGCTGGCATAACGGTCCGAGACCGCCACCACTTCGTCACGGGTGTCGCAGACGACCACCTCGCCGTAGTCTCGCCAGGCGGCACCGGCGGCACCCTGCGCCGTCGGTGGCAGCGCCTCGATCAGCAGCGGCACCTGGCGCATCACCTCCTCGGCCAGCGGCCGCGAGGTCGTGAACAGCCAGGCCGGCGATTCATGGCCGTGCTCGGCCTGGCCGACGAGGTCGCTGGCGACGATCGCCGGATCGGCACTGTCGTCGGCGATCACCGCGACCTCCGAGGGTCCGGCAAACACGTCGATGCCGACCTTGCCGAACAGGCTGCGCTTGGCCTCGGCGACGAACTTGTTGCCCGGGCCGACGATGACGTCGGCCGGCCGGCCCGAGAACAGGCCATCGGCCATGCTCGCGATCGCCTGCACGCCGCCCAGCGTCATGATCGCGTCGGCCCCGGCCTTGTCGAAGGCATACAGCAGGTACGGATGCATGGGCCCGCCGCGAAACGGCCCCGAACAGGCCACGATGGTCTTCACGCCTGCAGCCTTGGCGGTGGCCACGCCCATGTAGGCCGAGGCGATGTGCGCATAGCGCCCAGCCGGGGCGTAGCACCCGGCGACGTTGACGGGCACCACGCGCTGGCCCGCGGTGACGCCCCGGTGCACCTCGACGGAAAAGTCGCGCAACGAATCGCGCTGGGCCAGCGCGAACGCGCGGACCTGCGCGATCGCGAAGTCGATGTCGGCCTTGACGCTGGCTGGCACCTCGGCCGCGCGGCGATCGATCTCGGCCCGCGTGAGCAGGATCTCGCCGTCCCATCCGTCCAGCGTCCTGGCGTAGTCGCGCACCGCGGCCTCGCCGCGGCGGCCGATCTCGGCCAGCATCTCGCCGACCACCTTCTGTGCCGTGGCGGTTTCGGTCTCGGGCGTCTTGCTCGCCGTCTTCAGGTAGTGCACTGCCATGGGCCCCTCAGGCAAGGTAAACGTTTTCGGTGTGCAGGCAAGAAGGGCGGCAGCCGCCGCCCCTCGCCAACGCTCGCTCAGTTCGTCCGGTTGGCGAACTCGCGCAGCTTCGGGTCCGCCATCACCCGCTTCATGAAGGCATCGGTGATGTAGTCGCCCGACGCCGGCACCGACTGCACGGCGCCCGTGCCGCGCATGAACTCGGCAATCGACCCGAACCAGCCGTCGACTTCGGAGGGCCCCTTGCTGCGGTCCATCCGGGCCAGCTGGCTGGCGAGATCGAAGGTCGGCCGGGTGTCGAACTCCTTGCGCAGCGACGCGTCGCTGACGTTCACGCCGCCTTGCTCATAGAACTTGCGCATCATCGCCACCGCCTCGGCGCGGTTGGCGTTGGCCCATTTCCAGCCCCGCAGGTAGACCGCCAGGAACTTGGCGACGTTCTCGGGGTTCTGCTCGGCGTACTCGCCGCGGGCGATCAGTGCCCCCGGCACGACGGCACCGCCGTCGCGGCCGGTGCAGATGACCTTGGCGCCGGCCTTCTCTTCGAGCGTGTAGATGTTGGGCGCCCAGACGCCGGCCAGATCGGCGTTGTTGGACGACACGGCCGAGATGATCTCGGCCTGGCCCATGTTCTTGATCGTGACGTCGCTCTTGGCCAGGCCCCACTTCTTCAGGCAGGACTGAACCGCGTAGTCGCCGGTGGAGTTGGCCGTCAGCACGATCGTCTGGCCCTTGATGCTCTGCGGCGACGCGGCGAACCGGTCGGCCACCTCCTTGCGTGCCAGCAGCGCATTGCCCTGCGATTCGTCGTTGGTGACCCCAATGGTCTTGATGCCGAAGCGGACATGGCCGAGAACCGCCGGCACCGAACCGGTGCCCCCGACGTCCCAGGACTTCGAGGCCGAAGCCGCGATCTGCGGCACGCCGGCCGGGAAGGTCGAGAACACGGGCTTCAGGCCGACCTCGGCCCACCAGCCCTTCTCGGTCGCGATATGGAACGGCAGCGCCCAGTACAGCGCCGGCTGGTAGCTGACCTTGATCTCGGCCAGGGTCTGTGCCTGTGCGGCAAGGGCGCCGCAGATCGTCATGGCGGCCAGCACGCTGGCACGAAGGCAGTTCTTCATCTCGGTCTCCATCTACTTTTGGGGTCGGGGGGGTGGGTGGGGGCTCGGGGTCTCAATGGGCGTCGTCGCCCTGCTGCTCGCGCAACAGCTTCCAGACGTGGGTGCGCAGATGCACGAAGCTCGGCAGGTCCATCACGTCCTCGATGCGCTTGTGCTCGTCCCAGCCTTCGCGCTCGCGGACCGACTTGACGTCGATGATTTCGCGGATCGTGCCGGGCCGGCGCGACATCACCACGATGCGGTCGGCCAGGTAGACCGCCTCCTCGACGGCGTGGGTGATGAAGAGCACCGTGCGCGGGTTCTTGCGCGCCAGGCGAACCAGTTCCTCCTGCATCACCACGCGGGTCTGGGCATCCAGCGCGCCGAAGGGCTCGTCCATCAGCAGCACCTTGGGGTCGAGCACATAGGCCCGTGCGATCGCGACGCGCTGCTGCATGCCGCCCGACAACTGGTGCGGGTAGGCCTGCTCGTAGCCACCCAGGCCCATCAGCGCGATGTACTGCTCGATGCGGCGCTTGCGTTCGACGGCCTCGACGCCGATGGACTTGAGTCCGAACTCGATGTTGTCCCAGACCGTCTTCCAGGGGAACAGCGCAAAGGCCTGGAACACCACGGCGCGGTCCGGGCCGGGTCGGGTCACGATCTCGTTGTCCACCCGGACATGACCCCCGGTCGGGTGCTCCAGGCCGGCTGCCATGCGCATGCAGGTGGTCTTGCCGCAGCCCGAAGGCCCGACGATGACGACGAACTCACGGTCCTGGACCACGAGGTCGATGTCCTTGAGCGCAACGAACTCCTTGCGGTTTTGCTTGAAGACCCGCTGGACGCCCTGGAACTGGATATTCGCCATGGAGATCCTTCAGACCTTTCAGATGCCGCGCCGGCGCTCGATGGCCATCTGGGCGCGGCGCAACAGCACGTCGATCAGCAGGCCGACAAGACCGATCGCCAACATGCCCGACATCACGGTGGCGGTGGACACGGCCGCCTGGCCCTTGACCATCAGGTAGCCGACGCCGCTGGACGCGACGATCAACTCCGCGCCCACCAGCGACTGCCAGCCCAGTCCGGCCGAGATGCGCAAGCCCGCCACGATGGAAGGCACAGCGGCCGGCAGCAGCACCTGGGTCATCGACCTGAACGCACTCGCGCCGAGCATCTGCGCCGCTTCGATGTACTTTCGGTCGACCTGCTGGGCGCCGCGGTAGGTGTTGATGAGCACAGGCGGAAAGGCGCCCATGAAGATGATCAGCACCGGCCCGCCGATGCCGGTGCCGAACCACAGCGCGGCAAACGGCACCCAGGCGATCGGCGCCACGAAACGCACCGCTTCGAACGCGGGCGAGACGATGCGATCCACCCACCTGAACCACGCCATCAGCAGGCCCAGCGGGATGCCGATCGCGACCGCCAGGCAAAAGCCCATCGCAAACCGCTTCAGGCTCGACAGCAGGTGCTCGTGCAGGACAAAGCCCGCAAAGGGTTGAACCAGCAACTGGCCGAAGCGGTCGACGACGTCCCACGGCGCGGGCAGGAACTCGCGCGAGGTGATGCCCGACAGTGCAGCGATGCTCCACACCGCCAGGAAGCTCACCGCACCGGCGATGCTCAGGCGCCAGAAGCGGGCCGCAGGCAGTGGCGCGGCGATCATGAACGCAGCCTCCAGGGCATGACCCTCTGCTCGATCCAGCCCAGCATCTGCGTCATGCCCCAGCCGCACAGGGCCACGCTGATCATGCCGACCAGGATCATGGCCGGGTAGATGTCCTGCGAGGCCTGGTTCAGGATCGAACCCAGGCCCGCGACCGCACCGACCAGTTCGGCCGCCACCAGCGTCGTCCACGAGGCCTGGAGCGACAGCCGCAGGCCGGTGAAGATGCTCGGCAGCGCGCCGGGGACCAGCACCTCGCGCCAGTAGCGCCAGCCCGTGACGTCCAGCATCGCGGCGGCCTCGAAGATCGGTTTGTCGATCTGGCGCACGCCGGTGTAGCTGTTGATCACCGACGGCACGAAGGCCGACACGAAGATCACCATCATCTTGGCCGCGTCGCCGAGACCGAGCCACACGATGGCCAGTGGGATCCAGGCCAGCGGCGGGATCGGCCGCAGGACCAGGAAGATCGGGTTGACGAAGGCCTCCACCGAGCGGCTGGCGCCCATTGCCAGCCCCAGCACGACACCGACCGACGCAGCGACCGTGAAGCCCATCGTCACCAGCAGCACGCTGCGCAGGACATGCTCGTGCAGGCGGGCATTGCCATAGCCGTCGATCGCGATCTGGCGCAGGGCCAGGCCGACTTCGGCCGGCGTGGCGAACCGCGCAGGCGACACGATGCCGGTGACCGCCGTGAGCAGGTGCCAGGCCCCGATCACAACCAGCAAGGTCACCACCACCGCAGCCAGGCGGCGGGCCCAGGCCGACAGTGACGCCGAGGCTCCCGGGGGAGCCCCCGGAGCGGTCGGGGTCACCTGTGCGGCACTCATGGGTGATCGCTGGAGAAGCCTGTAAACGTTTTCAGAAGCGCGTTCAGTTTTCACCGGGGCTCGGATGCCGTCAAGCGCTCGGCATGCGGATTCACCCCGGAGTTTCCCTATTCGTGTTGCCCCTCAAGATCGAGCCTTCGCAATGCAAACGGGTACATTGGCAGCCACCATGACCCGCGGTCGACACAGCAGCCCGGCATCGCCCGCCCTCCCGACCATCGGCGACGTGGCGCGCCAGGCCGGGGTCTCCACGGCGACCGTGTCGCGAGTCGTCAACCAGCCCGACAGCGTGCGCAGCACGCTGCGCGCGCAGGTCGAAGCGGCCATCGCCCAGCTGGGCTACATCACCCATGCCGGCGCACGCACGCTCAAGTCGCGGCGCAGCGGCACCATCGGCGCGATCTTCCCGACGGTGGACAACGCCATCTTTGCCAAGGCCATCGATGCGCTGCAACGGCGCCTGGCGGAGGCCCGGCACCAGTTGCTGATCGCCACCAGCGACTACAGCCCGGCTGCCGAGGAGAGCCAGGCGATGAACCTGCTGGCGCGCGGCGCCGATGCGCTGCTGCTGTGCGGCGTCGGCCAGCGGCCAGGTCTGCTGGATCGCCTCCACACCCGCCGGGTCCCGGTGGTGCACGTGATGAGCTGGCCACCGCCACCAGGACTGGCCTGCGTGGGATTCGACAACCAGGCTGCGATGGCCCAGGTGGTGCGCTACCTGCTCGACCTGGGGCACCGCCGCATCGCGATGCTGGCCGGCCTGACACACGACAACGACCGTGCGGCCGCACGCGTTCGCGGCGTGCGGGATGCCCTGGCCGCAGCCGGCCTGGGCCTGCCCGCGGCGCGGCTGGTCGAGCGCCGCTACGGACTGGCGCCCGCGCGTGAAGGCCTGCGCCAGCTGATGGAAGCGCCGTCGCCACCGACCGCAGTGGTCTGCGGCAACGATGTGCTGGCCTTCGGCGCCCTGCTCGAGGCCCAGAGCCTGGGGCTGGACATCCCGCGGGACCTGTCGATCGTCGGCTTCGACGACCTCGAACTCGCCTCCCACCTGCGGCCGGGGCTGACCACGGTCCACGTGCCCGCCGAACGCATGTGGCAGTGCGCCGCCGATCACGCCCTGGCGCTGCTGCGCGGCGGCGAGTCGCCGCGCAACACCGAAGTCGAGGTGTCCCTGATCGTCCGCGGCTCGACCGGCCCGGCCCCGTCGACCCGACGAGGCAAGCGCTGACCCAAGAAAAAAGCACCTGGCGTCTCCGCGAGGTGCTTTGTTTCCTACCGAATTTGGTAGGCGCGATTGGACTCGAACCAACGACCCCCACCATGTCAATACTGGGAGCGAGTATTGGGATCCCCTAAATGATTGCTTCTCTCAATTGTTGTACGACTCGCAATGGACGGGCACGGCGCGTCGGCGATTTGATCGACGAGGTGCCAACCTGCTCGGGATTGAGGCGCCTGTCGTGGATTGGCTTGCGGTGGCTGCCCAGGGAGTGCCCTGGCAAAGGAACGGTGCTGGTCGACACCGGGAAAACGACGACCGCCGCCCAAGTGAACGTGTACAGGCCACCGACCAGTGCCGCAAAGGCCATACCGTTGAAGCACAGCGGCTTGAGCGGCGCGAAACGGACGCCGCCGCGCACCACATTGTCGATTCGGTCGGAGCGGATGCGGTGATGCTGCACGCTCGCAGGCAGTTCTTGCATGGTGGTCAGGCCGGTTTGCGCTTCCTGGCGATCTGCCCCGACTCGCGCTTGCGCGGACGGCCCACCGGGCAGAGTTCGAAGGCGAAACCCGTGAGGTTGTTGACCCGCTTGTCGCGATCGAGCCGGTACATGACGAACTGCCCTTGTCATCGGCATCCGAGGATTAACTCATTCGTTAATGTCCATATCGAGAGTAACTCGCCCCGTCAAGCACTCTGGTGGCGGTTCGATGCCAACACGCGGTACGCGCTTGCTGTCCAAGCTGCCGTGTGCAGGGCCGCGCGCCAGCCGGATGACAGCGTGTAAAGGCCGCTGGACGGCACCGATATAGTCTGGTGCCACAAGTCAAGCTCGCCGATGCTGGGGAGGAACGCGATGCTGAAATGGATGGCCAAGCTGCTCGGCGACAGCGCATTCGAGCTGCCGCCGGACGTACCGGCGGCCTGGGCTCAAAGACTGGAGAAACTGCTCGAGCCGCTGGACCAGGTCGATGGCGGCAAGGGCCGCAAGGGACTGGCGCGCGACATCCTCGGCTTCGTGCTTCAGGGTGAGCCGATGGCCGTGCTGAACGAGGTGGGGCAGCGGCCTGAGGTCGGCGAGCGCTTCCGGCTCACCGGCTACCACTACGGCAGCGGCAGCCGCGAGCTGCCCGATGTCTTCGAACACTTCGGCGCCCTTCCTCCGCCCATAGCCCTGCGCTGGGCTCGGCTGCTGGAGGCCAGCGTGAAGGGCCAGGCATCGTCGTGTCGGATGCAGTTGCCGCGCGGCATCCACTGGCCCGAGGTGCTGCTGATGGCGAGCGCCGAGACCAGTGTCACGGGATGGTCCAGCGAACGCCCCAAGGCCCATGGGCTCACCTGCGGGCAGATCGAGGCGATGCTGCAGGCGGATGGTCTTGATCCCTCGGCGCTGCTTGTCGCCTGCTTTGCCACGCCAGTTGATTCCGGCTATGGCGCCGGACAGCGGCTGCTGATGCTGACCGATCTGCCGGACTATCCGCAGGCGCTGGAGCGCCATCTCGAGGCCGTGAGGCCGCTGCTGCTGGCCGCGGCCGTGGGGCAGCGCGTCCATGTGCTGGCCATGCTGGCGCGAGCCACCGCTCCCCTGCTTGAGCAGTTCGCGCCGCAGCTTTGTGAACTGGCTGTTGCCGGCAGCAAGCAGGTGCGCATCCCGGCGGAGGGCGCACTGCGCCGATGCGGCGCCTTGGCGTCGGCCCCGCTGCGCGACCTGGCCGCGCATGGCAAGCCCGAGCAGCGACTGCATGCGCTTCGGCTGCTGCACCAGCTTGGCTCGGAGCGGAGCGACGGCGCCGATGTGACCTTCGCTCGCGAAACCGCCCTGGCGGACAAGGCGCCGTCGGTTCAGGCGCTGATCGCCGAGTGGGCTGTCGGCCAGCAAGCGGCCGAGCAGGAAGATGAAACCTATGAAGTGGTGCTGCCGAGCATCGACTGGTCGGCCGCCAACTGCCGCGTGCCGCCAGATGCACTGGCGCGCCTGTGGAAGGACATCGACGAGTCGATCACTCGCTCGAACGCGAGCACGCGCGAGCACCATGCGCGCATGGCAGCCCAGGGGCACAGGTTCACGCTTCGCCAGGAGGAGTTGTTCAC
>JAJTGU010000149.1 GCA_021297985.1 Rubrivivax sp. | reverse complement strand
CGGCGGCGCTTTCGGGCGGGCAGCGCCAGCGGGTGGCGATCGGCCGCGCGATCGTGCGCCAGCCGCAGGTGTTCCTGTTCGACGAGCCGCTGTCGAACCTCGATGCCCAGCTGCGCAACGAGATGCGCAGCGAGATCAAGCGCCTGCACCAGCGCCTGGGTGCCACCATCGTCTACGTGACCCACGACCAGGTCGAGGCGATGACGCTGGCCGACCGCATTGCCGTGCTGTCGGCCGGCCACAAGATGCAGTACGACACGCCGGAGGCGGTCTACAACCGGCCGGCGGCGCTGTTCGTGGCCGGGTTCACCGGCGCACCGGCCATGAACCTGGTGCCCTGCACGCTGCACGCGGGCCACGCAGACCTGGGGGCCGGGGTCCACGTGCCGTTGCCGCCGGCACTGGCGGAGCGGGCCGCTGCGGCATCGGGACTGACGCTGGGGGTGCGGCCCGAGAACCTGGCGCTGGCGCCGACGGCGGCCGACGCCATCGCGTTGCCGGCCGAGGTCTCGCTGCTCGAGCCGCTGGGCGCCGAGACGCTGGCGACGCTGAAGATCGGCTCGGTCGAGATGGTGGCGCGTTGCCCGGCGTCGTTCCGCGACGCACCGGGCACGCGCTTGACGGTTCACGTGCAGCCCGAGCATCTGCACCTGTTTGACGCCCAGAGCGGCCAGGCCCTGCGGCCCTGAAGATCAAGGACATGGTCATGACGTTGAGAAGACATTTTTCACTGCTGCTGGCTGCGGCCGGCGTCACCCTGACCGCAGGCCTGCCGGTCCAGGCCCAGCCGACCGGCGCGGCGGCAAGCGCCCCGGTGAAGCTGCGCGTCTTTGCCGGCGGCAGCAACCAGCGGCCGGACCTGATGCGGCGGCTGTTCGACCAGTACAGCAAGGCCAACCCGCACGTCACGATCGAGATCGAGACCGGCGGCGCGACCAGCGAGCTGCAGCGCCAGTACCTGAGCACGGTCCTCAATGCCAAGGACCCGGCGATCGATCTCTACCTGATCGACATCGTCAACCCGGCGCAGTACTTCAGCGCCGGCTGGCTGGAGCCGCTGAACGCCTGGTTCGGCGACTCGGCCGCCGCGATGAAGCCCTACCTGCCGGTCTACGCGCAGTCCAACATCGTCAACGGCCAGATTGCGGCGATGCCGGCCTTTGCCGACGCGATGTTCATGTTTTATCGCCGCGATCTTCTGGACAAGCACAAGATCGCCGAGCCCAGGACCTGGGACGAGCTCACTGCGGCCGCGCGCAAGGTGCAGCAGGCCGAGGGCAACCCCAACCTGCAGGGCCTGTCGATCCAGGGCGCGCCGATCGAGGGCGCGGTCTGCACCTTCCTGCTGCCGTACTGGAGCCAGGGCAAGGACCTGGCCGACGCCAACGGCCGTCTGACGATGGACCGCCCGGCCGCGGCGGCGGGGCTGAAGCAGTGGCTGAGCATGGTCGATGCCGGCGTCATCAAGCGCAACGTCGCCGAGGTCAAGACGCCCGACACCGTCAACGAGTTCAAGGCCGGGCAGGTGGTGTTCGCGATCAACTGGTCCTGGGCCTGGGACCGCTTCAAGGACGACGCCGACTCGCAGGTCAAGGGCCGTGTCGGCGTGATGCCGCTTCCGGCGATGGCCGGTGGCCGCAGCGCCACCTGCATCGGCGGCTGGCAGTGGGCGCTCAGCGCCTTCAGCCGCCACAAGGCCGAGGCCGCCAAGCTGGTGCGCCACCTGACAACGCGCGACGCGAGCAAGTTCCTCGCGATCGAAGGTGCGATGCTGCCGACCTACCTCGAAAACTACACGGACGCCGACGTGACCCGCAACGTGCCCTGGTTTGCCGACGCGTCGCGCGTCGTGATCGCCGGCCGCAGCCGGCCGCAGCACCGCGACTACGGCCAGGTCAGCGACGCCATCCGCACCAGCACCAGCGCGGTGCTGGCGCGCACCCGGAGCCCCGAGGACGGCGTGGCCGACATCGAGAGCCGGCTGCGCCGCGTGATGCGCTGAAGGCGCTGAAGCCGTAGAAGCCGTAGAAGCCACTCAGCGCGTCCCTTGAGCACCCTGGCCGACCGCCTGCGCGACCCGAGCGAAAAGACGCTCGGCGTGCTGCTGCTCGCGCCGGCCTTCCTGCTGCTGGCGCTGATCGTCGTCTACCCCATCGGCAAGCTCATCTTCAACAGCTTCTTCGACCTTCGGCTGTCGGGCGGTGGCACGGCGCGTTTCATCGGCTTCGAGAACTACGTGCTGGTGCTGCAGGACCGCGACTTCTGGAATGCGACGAAGAACACGGTGCTGATCGCGCTGATCACGGTGCCCGGCGCGCTGGTCGCCGGCCTGGGCCTGGCGATGCTGGCCAACCTGCCGTTCAAGCGACAGTGGCCGGTGCGGCTGGCGCTGCTGCTGCCCTGGGCGCTGCCGCTGTCCTTCGCGGGCCTGATCTTCGCGTGGTTCTTCCACACCGAGTACGGCGTCGTCAACGACGTGATGCGCCGGCTGGGCGCCGACGAGCCGCGCATGTGGCTGCTGTCGCCAGCCTGGGCCTTTGCGGCGATCTGCCTGACCATCATCTGGAAGACCAGCAGCTTCATGGCGCTGATCCTGCTGGCGGGCCTGCAGATGATCCCGAAGTCGCTGTACGAGGCCGCCGAGGTCGACGGTGCCAGCAAGTGGCAGCAGTTCTGGCAGATCACGATCCCGATGCTGATGCCCAGCATCATCGTGGCGCTGATCTTCCGCACCATCACGGCGCTGCAGACCTTCGACATCCCGTACACCATGACCCGTGGCGGCCCGGGCAACGCCACCGAGACGCTCGCGATGCTGATCCACAAGACGACGATCGACTACCTCGACGTCGGCTACGGCAGCACGCTGGCGGTGTGCATGTTCGTGCTCAGCCTCATCGTGACGGCGTTCTACCTGCGCCACATCGGGAGGACCGCATGAGCGGCCTGAGCGGCCTGAGCGGCATAAGCGGCGCGCTGCACGTCCCGCGCCAGCACCGCATCTGGATCTTCTGCGCCGCGGCCATCGTCGTCGTCAACGGCTTCTTCCCGGCGCTGTGGATCCTGCTGACCTCGCTGAAGACCGAGGCCGAGCTGGTCAGCAAGCCCATCACCTGGTGGCCGGTCAACCCGACGCTGGCCAACTACGTGCGGGCCTTCGACGACCAGCCGCTGCTCAAGTACCTGGGCAACAGTGCCATCGTCGCGATCGGTGCCACGGTGCTGTCGCTGCTGGTGTCGGCACTCGCGGCGTATGCCATCGCGCGGCTGAACCTCAAACATCGGCAGCTGGTGCTGACCTGCATCGTCGCGAGTTCCATGTTCCCGCTGGTCACGCTGCTGGTGCCGATCTTCGAGACCATGCGCACGCTCGGCCTGCTGAACACCTACACCGCGCTGATCCTGCCGTACACGGTGCTGAACCTGCCGGTCTGCACGCTGGTGCTGGTGGGCTTCTTCCAGAGCATCCCCAAGGACCTGGAGAACGCCGCGATGATCGACGGCTGCACCCGCATCGGCGCGCTGTGGCGCGTGGTGGTGCCGCTGGCGGCGCCAGGGGTGTTCACGGCGGGGATCCTGGCCTTTGTCAACGCGTGGGACGAATTCCTGCTCGCGCTGTCGCTCAATGCCGGGGCCGGCATGCGCACGGTGCCGGTGGGCATCACGCTGTACCAGGGCGAGTTTGCGTTCCCCTGGCCGATCATCTCGGCGGCCTTGATCGTCGCCATCGTGCCCGTGGCGGTGCTGATCGCGGTGTTCCAGGAGCGTGTGGTCGGCGGCCTGACGCAGGGCGGACTGAAGGGCTGAGAACATGAAGGTGGAGTCATGACGCTTCGATACGGCATCGTCGGCTGCGGCAGCATGGGCCGCGAGCACATCGAGAACCTGTTCGCCATGGGACCGGGGGTTGCGGTCACGGCGCTGTCGGATCCCGACGCCGGCAGCCGGGACGCCGCACTGGCGCTGTGCCGCAGCCCGCAGCCCCAGGTGTTTGCCGACCACCGCGAGCTGCTGGCAAGCGGCTTGGTGGATGCGGTCGTCATCGCGACGCCGAACTTCACGCATGCCGCGATCCTGCGCGACGCGATCGCGGCCGACGTGCACATCCTGACCGAGAAGCCCCTGGTCACGCGCATCGATGACGGGCTGGACCTGATCGAGCGTGCCCAGGCCCGGCGCAAGCTCGTGTGGGTGGCGCAGGAGTACCGCTACATGCCCCCCGTGGCCGAGCTGGTCCGGCTGGCACACGAGGGCGCGGTCGGCGCCTTGCACCAGGTGTCGATCCGCGAGCACCGCGAGCCGTTCTATCCCAAGGTCGGCGACTGGAACCGCTTCAGCGCCAACACCGGTGGCACCCTGGTCGAGAAGTGCTGCCACTACTTCAACCTGATGGAGCTGATCCTGCGCGAGAAGCCGGTGTCGGTCTACGCCAGCGGCGGCCAGCGCGTGAACCACCTCGACGAGTCGTATGCCGGCCCCGACGGCCCCCGCACGCCGGACATCCTGGACAGCGCCTTCTGCGTGCTCGAGTACCCCAGCGGTGCGCGCGCGATGCTGGACCTGTGCATGTTTGCCGAGAACACCACCGACAACGAGCAGATCGTCGTCGTCGGCGACGCCGGCAAGCTCGAGAGCCTGCTGCCCAGCCTGACGCTGCGCCATGCCCGTCGTGAGGACTGGGGCCGTCGCGCCGCCTGGGGCCAGCCCTCGGGCACCGGCCGCGGCGTCAGCGTGCGCCGGGTGTGGGACACCGGCATCAAGTACGCCGGACACCACTTCGGCGCCAGCTACATCGAGCACCAGCGCTTTGCCGCCGCCATTGCCAACGGGACCCCGGCCGAGATCGGCCTCGCCGAGGGCCTTCGCGCGGTCGCGGTGGGGCTTGCGGCGCACCGGAGCATCGACGAGAAGCGCGTCGTCGCGATGTCCGAAGTCATCGCGCCCAACGTCTGAACAACGTGGCATCCGTTTCGACATGACCTTCGCCGTCTACCCCTCGCTGCGCGACCGCGTGGTCTTCGTGTCCGGCGGCAGTTCGGGCATCGGTGCCGAGCTCGTGCGGGCCTTCGCCGCGCAGGGCGCCAAGGTGGCCTTCTGCGGCACCAAGGCCGGCGGCGGCGATGCGCTGATCGCCGAAGTGCGCGCCGCCGGCCACCCCGTGCCCTGGTACGGCGCCTGCGATGTGCGCGACGTGGCCGCCTACCAGGCGCTGCTGGCCCAGGTCGCGGCCGAAGTCGGCACGGTGCGCGTGCTCGTCAACAACGCTGGCCGCGACGACCGCCACGCGATGGAGGACGTGACACCCGAGTTCTGGGACGAGCGCCTGGCGCTCAACCTCAAGCACTACTTCTTCGCCATCCAGGCCGTCGCCCCCGGCATGGCCGCGGCCGGTGGCGGCAGTGTCGTCAACATGGGCAGCGTCAGCTGGATGCGCGGCCGACCCAACCTGGTCGGCTACACCACCGCCAAGGCCGGCATCCTGGGCCTGACGCGCACGCTGGCGCGCGAACTCGGCGCGCGCAACATCCGCGTCAACGCCCTGGTGCCCGGCGCCATCGTCACCGATCGCCAGAACACCTTGCACCGCGACCCGGCCGCCGACCAGGCCTTCCTGGACCAGCAGTGCCTGAAGATCCGCCTGGACCCCGGCCATGTCGCCCGCGCCACGCTGTTCCTCGCCGCCGACGATTCCGACGGCATGACCGGCCAGCACGTGCTGGTGGATGCGGGGCTGGCGCAGCAGAGTGTGGTGAGCTGAGGGCGGTTGTCGGCTGGCGGGTCGGGTCTGCGCACCTGGCCGACACCGATGGACGGGCCCTGAGGTGGCGCGATACTCCCGGCCACCGGAGGCGCCCTGTGGAAGAAGACCTCAGCGAAGACGACGTCAGCGTCAAGTTCATTACCCCGGCCATCGTCAAGGCCGGGTGGGATGAAGCCACGCAGATACGACGTCAGGTTTCCTTCACCAAGGGCCGCATCATCGTGCGCGGAAGGCTGGTCAGCCGCGGCAAGGCCAAGAAGGCCGACTTCGTCCTCTACTGGCAACACATCCCGATCGCCTTGATCGAGGCGAAGAAGACCAAGTTCGCCGCCGGCCATGGCATGCAGCAGGCGCTGGACTACGCCACCTCGTTGCAGGTGCCGTTTGTATTCGCCAGCAACGGCAAGGGCTTCGTCTTCCACGACCGGACCGGCCTGATCGTCAAGGGCGAGGCCGACCTGCCGCTGGAGCAGTTCCCCAGCCCCGACCTGCTGTGGGCCAGATACCGCGAGTGGAAGGGCCTGACGCCGGCCGAAGAGAAGATCGTCCTCGAGCCCTACTACGACGACGGCAGCGGCAAGGAGCCGCGCTACTACCAGCGCAACGCCATCAACGCCGCCGTCGAGGCGATTGCCAAGGGCCAGGACCGCGTGCTGCTGGTCATGGCCACCGGCACTGGCAAGACCTACACCGCATTCCAGATCATCTGGCGGCTGTGGAAGTCGAACTGGCACGCCGGCCGGCAAAAGCGCGTGCTGTTCCTGGCCGACCGCAACATCCTGGTCGACCAGACCATGGTCAACGACTTCCGCCCCTTTGGCGCGAAGATGGCCAAGCTCAGCACCCAGGCCAAGACCATCGAGCGCGACGACGGCAGCAAGACCGAGCTGACCATCGCGGTGGACAAGAACCGCCGCATCGACACCGCCTTCGAGATCTACCTGGGCCTGTACCAGGCGCTGACCGGCCCCGACGACCGGCAGAAGCTGTTCCGCGAACTGTCGCCCGACTTCTTCGACCTCATCATCATCGACGAGTGCCACCGCGGCAGCGCGGCCGAAGACGCGGCCTGGCGCGAAATCCTCGACCACTTCCGCACCGCCACCCAGATCGGCCTGACCGCGACGCCGAAGGAGACCGAGTACGTCTCCAACATCCACTACTTCGGTCCGCCGGTCTTCACTTACTCGTTGCGGCAGGGCATCAGCGACGGCTTCCTGGCGCCGTACAAGGTGATCCGCGTGCATCTTGACGTCGACGTGCATGGCTGGCGCCCGCATGTGGCAGAGGCCGACCAGTTCGGCGTCCTGATCGACGACCGCATCTTCAATGTCAAGGACTTCGACCGCACGCTGGTGATCGACACGCGCACCCAGCGGGTCGCCAAGTGGATCACCGATTACCTCAAGCAAAGCGGCAACCGCATGCAGAAGACCATCGTGTTCTGCGTCGACACCGAGCACGCGGCCCGGCTGCGCCAGGCACTGATCGTCGAGAACCAGGACCTGGTGCTGAAAAACGAGCGCTACGTCATGCGCATCACCGGCGACGACGGCCCCGGCAAGGAGCAGCTCGACAACTTCATCGACCCCGAGTCGCCGTACCCCGTCATCGTCACCACGTCTCGGCTGCTGTCCACCGGCGTCGACGCGCAGACCTGCCGCCTGATCGTGCTCGACCGCTCGGTCGGTTCCATGACCGAGTTCAAGCAGATCGTCGGCCGCGGCACTCGGGTCCACGAAGACACGCAGAAGTACTACTTCACCCTGGTCGACTTCCGCGGGGCGTCGGCGCACTTCGCAGACAAGGAGTTCGATGGCGACCCGGTGCAGATCTACGAGCCCGGCGAGAACGACCCGCCCGAGCCACCCGAGCCGCCCCCCACGCCTGAGCCGCCCGAACCCGGCGACGATGACGACGCCTGGGAAGAAGAGATCCTGGTCGACCCGCCCCCGCCGGGCCTGCCCGGCGTGCCGCCGCCGCCCCCGCCGCCACCTCCGCCACCTCCGCCCAAGTTTTACATCCACGGCAACCCGGTCACAGTGCTGACCGAGCGCGTCGAGTACCTGGACGACGCCGGCAAGCTCGTGACCGAGTCGCTGCGTGACTTCTCCCGCAAGGCCATCCGCGCTCAATACGCCAGCCTGGATCAGTTCCTCAAGCGCTGGAAGGCGGCCGACCGCAAGGAGGCTGTCATCGCTGAACTGGCCTCCGAGGGCCTGCTGCTTGAGCCCCTGCTGGAGGAGGTGGGCAAGGACCTCGACCCCTTCGACCTGATCTGCCACATCGCCTTCGACCAGCCCGCGCTGACGCGGCGCGAGCGCGCCAACAACGTCAAGAAGCGCGACGTGTTCACCAAGTACGGCCCGCAGGCCCGCGCCGTGCTGGAAGCGCTGCTCGCCAAGTACCAGGACGAAGGCATCGTCGGCGGGCTGGACAACGTCAAGATGCTGGAGATCCCGCCTTTCAACGCGATGGGCACGCCTTTCCAGCTGATCAAGCAGTTCGGCACCCGCGCCGGCTTCGAACACGCCGTTCACGAACTGCAGGCGGCGCTGTACCAGGAGTCGGCGTGATCGGTGCCAAGCCGCCCGCCTCGACTAAACTGGTCAGCCATCTGGTCAGAAGGAGCGCCACATGCAGTCATGGCCGGTTCAGGATGCCAAGGCCCGATTCAGCGAGTTTCTGGACGCCTGTCTGGCCAGCGGCCCGCAGTTGGTGACGCGGCGCGGTTCGGAGGCTGCCGTGCTTGTCCCGGTGGACGAATGGCGGCGCCTGACAGCCGCGGCCCGTCCGTCGCTGAAGGCCTTGCTGTTGGCCGACGGTGCGCGCAGTGACACGCTGGTGCCCGGGCGCGGGCGCGCCCAGCGGCGCAAGGTGACGGCCGCGCGCTAGCACCGGGCCACGCCATGTTCCTGCTGGACACCAACGTCGTCTCCGAACTGCGCAAGCCGCGGCCGCACGGCGGTGTGCTGGCCTGGCTGAAGGCCGCTGACGAGAGCGCATTGCACCTCTCGGCTGTGACGCTGGGCGAGATCCAGGCCGGCATCGAGCTCACGCGCGAGCAGGACGCAGCCAAGGCCGCCGAGATCGAAGCCTGGCTCGACCGGCTGGCCGAAGCGATGCAGGTACTGCCGATGGACGCTGCCGCGTTCCGCGCTTGGGCGCAGCTGATGCATCGGCGGTCGGACACCCTGTACGAAGACGCCATGATCGCTGCGACAGCACAAGTACACCGGCTGACCGTGGTGACGCGCAACGTCGCCGACTTCAAGGCCCTGGGCGTGCCCGTGCTCGACCCCTTCGCCACACTGCGCCGCTGAACGCGGCACTCCTTGTCCACGGCGCCGGTCACCCCGGCGGCCAACGAACCCCAAGCGGGCCCCAACGGCATGTCAGCCAGAACCACCGTCAAATCCATCCAAGACATCATGCGGCAGGACGTGGGCGTCGACGGCGACGCCCAGCGCCTCTCGCAGCTTTGCTGGATGTTCTTTCTGAAGATCATCGACGACCAGGACCAGCAGCTGGAGGTGATGCAGGACCGCTATCGCTCGCCCATCCCGGCGCCGTTGCAGTGGCGCGCCTGGGCCGCTGACCCCGAGGGCATCACCGGCGACGCGTTGATGGACTTCGTCAACGGCACGCTCTTCCCCGCGCTGAAGGCGCTGTCCACCACTGGCGCTTCTGCGCCGCGGGCCCGCGTGGTGAAGGGCGTGTTCGAGGACGCCTACAACTACATGAAGAGCGGCCAGCTGATGCGGCAGGTGCTCAACAAGATCAACGGCGTCGACTTCAACGACCTGGCCGACCGCCGCCACTTCGGCGAGATCTACGAGCAGCTGCTCAACGACCTGCAGAACGCCGGCAACGCGGGCGAGTACTACACCCCGCGGGCGCTGACGGCCTTCATGGTCGACCGCATCGACCCCAAGCCCGGCGAAGTGCTGTTCGACCCCAGCTGCGGCACGGGTGGCTTCCTCACCTGCGCCATCCGCCACATGCGCGACCGCTACGTGAAGAAGCCCGAGGACGAGTTGGCGCTGCAGCGCGGCCTGCGCGCGGTGGAGAAGAAGCCGCTGCCGCACATGCTGTGCGTCACCAACATGCTGCTGCACGGCATCGAGGACCCCGGCTTCGTGCGGCACGACAACACGCTGGCCCGCCCGTACATCAGCCACGGCCAGGCCGACCGGGTGGACATCATCCTCACCAACCCGCCCTTCGGCGGGCGCGAGGAAGACGGCATCGAGTCCAACTTTCCGGCCCACTTCCGCACCAAGGAGACGGCCGACCTGTTCCTGGCGCTGTTCATCCGGCTGCTGAAGCCCGGCGGCCGCGCCGCCATCGTGCTGCCCGATGGCAGCCTGTTCGGCGAAGGCGTGAAGACGCGCCTGAAGGAGCACCTGCTGGCCGAGTGCAACCTGCACACCATCGTGAGGCTGCCCAACAGCGTGTTCCGGCCCTATGCCAGCATCGGCACCAACCTGCTGTTCTTCGAGAAGGGCACGCCCACGCAGGACATCTGGTTCTACGAGCACCGCGTGCCCGAGGGCCAGAAGGCCTATTCGATGACCAAGCCGATCCGCGTGGAGCACCTGCAAGGCTGCGTGGACTGGTGGGGCGGCGCGGCACGAGAGGGCCGGGTGGAGACGCCACAAGGCTGGCGTGTTGCGGCTAACGAGGTGAAGGCGCGGGGCTACAACCTCGACATCAAGAACCCGCATGCGGTGGAAGCCGACCATGGCGACCCGGAGCATTTGCTGGCGGCTTTGAACGCAGCCGAGGCAGAGACGGCGCGGTTGCGGGAGCAGCTGAAGGCGATCCTGGCGGAGGCGCTGGTGCGATGAACGCCGACGAACTGTTGCGGCACTACGAGCGGGTTGCCGATGCGTCGGATGCAGTCACGCGGTTGCGCCGATTCGTGCTGGAACTTGCCGTGCGCGGCAAGCTCGTTGACCAGTCTCCGGCCGACGAGCCGGCGTCGGAACTTCGGCGACGTATCTCTTCAGAGAAGGCGCGACTCAGCGCGGCAGGCCTCATCCGACCACCGAAGCCTGTACCTCCATTGCAGGATGTGCCTTTCGAGCTCCCGGACAACTGGTGCTGGACACAGCTCGCCGAGATCGGTTTGATCAGCCCTCGGAACGACGCACCTGACGAAACGATGGCCTCCTTTGTACCGATGGCCCTTGTCGCGGCCGACTACGGTACGAAGCATGGTCACGAGATCAGGCCATGGGGCGAGATCAAGAAGGGCTACACGCACTTTGCCAATGAAGACGTTGGGCTCGCGAAGATCACGCCCTGCTTTGAGAACGGAAAGTCGACTGTCTTTCGCGGGCTCAGCAACGGCATCGGCAGTGGCACCACGGAGCTTCACATCGCGCGCCCGGTGCTTGTCTCACCTGACTTCATCGTTCTCGTTCTGAAGTCACCGTACTTCATTGAGACGGGTATCCCGAGGATGACCGGCACAGCAGGGCAGAAGCGGGTTCCGGCCGAGTACTTCGCGAACTCGCCATTCCCTCTGCCGCCGCTCGCCGAACAGCACCGCATCGTCGCCAAGGTCGATGAACTGATGGCG
>JAJTGU010000239.1 GCA_021297985.1 Rubrivivax sp. | reverse complement strand
ACTGCAGCCATGCGCTCGAAGCTGGCGCGGACCTCCGCCTCGGTCACGACGCGGTGGTGCAGCCAGTTGGCGATGTGCTGGCTGCTGATGCGCAGCGTTGCCCGGTCTTCCATCAGGCCGACGTTGTGGATGTCCGGCACCCTTTAGCACTCCACACCCGCGCCAAGTCGAGTCTTCATCCGTGCTCACGGGCAGCCTGAGCCATCGCTGTGTCCGGCCATTCGTGCCGAATAGACTATGTTTCACAAGCAGATTTGGCAGCCACACGGGGAGCGACAGGATGGCGACGCGGAAGAGCAGCGCAGCGGGCCCGACTCCCGAGGCGGTGAGTGCGGCTGAAGGCGTCAAGACCATCACCCACCGCGCCAAGCGCAAGAACATCCCGCCGGCCGGGCTGGAAGCGCAGGGTCGGGTGGAAGAAGCGCCCACGGTGCGCTTTGAATACAACCCGCACCTGCCGCCGGTGCTGCGTTTTGCCGACGACCCGGCCGCCGCCGACCGCCTGCCGCAACTGCTGGCCACGGCACGCGAGCGGGCGCTTTCTGCCGACGAGGCCGCCGTGCTGGCCGCCGCGCTGCGGCGCCACGAGCCGTGGCTGGAATGGGCCGGCAAGCGCGAGCGGCCGTGGTTCGAGGTGGAACCCCCGGCGCTGCACATCCACGAACGTGTGTCCACCCAGGCCATGCTGCGTGTGCTGGCGCGCGAAGACGTCAACCGCGACCTGTTCGCCGACCCGCAGCAAAGCTATGCCGAGGCGGTGCAGTTCTACAAGCACGATGTCGATTGGTCCAACCGCATGATCCTGGGCGACAGCCTGGCGGTGATGGCCAGTCTGGCGCGACGCGAAGACCTGGCGGCCAAGGTGCAGATGATCTACATCGACCCGCCCTACGGCATCAGCTTCAAGAGCAATTTCCAGCCGCAACTGGGCCAGCGCGATGTGAAGGACCGCGAGCAGGACCTGACGCGCGAGCCCGAGATGGTGAAGGCCTATCGCGACACCTGGACGCTGGGCGTCCACTCGTACCTGGCCTACCTGCGCGACCGGTTGATTATGGCGCGCGAGTTGTTGACCGAGAGCGGCAGCGTGTTTGTGCAGATCTCGGATGAGAACCTGCATCGGGTGCGGTGCCTGATGGAGGAGATATTCGGTCGTGAGAACTACGTCTCCACAATCACGTACAAGACGGCTGTGGGCATGGCGGGTGAGCTACTCGACGATGTTCGAGACAACCTCGTGTGGTTCAGCCGCAATCGGGAGAGGGTCCGATACAGGCAGTTGTTGTTACCGCTCGACGTAGGCGGCGAAGGCGCGACTCGTTATACCCAGGTCGAATCTCGCCTGACAGGTGAACGACGCCTGATGACAGAGATCGAACGGGATGCTCCCGAGGACTTAGGCGTCGAGTGGCGGCCGTACCGTGACCAGGGGCTCACTTCGCGTTCGGCCTCTGCCACCACGCTCTTCGCCTTCGACTTCGAGGGAAACGGCCACAGCCCCAATGTCGGCGGGTGGCGCACAAATCAAGAGGGAATGAAGCGGGTGGTTGCCGCTGAGCGCGTTCTGTCGACTGGCGAGACGATCAGCTACAAAAAGTACTTCATCGACTCTCCAGCCCTCCGGCTATCGAACTTCTGGCCCGACACAGGCGGCGGGATCACCAGTCGCGCCGATCCGAAGATTTACACAGTCCAGACGAGTAGCAAAATCATCGAGCGCTGTCTACTGATGACCACCGACCCCGGCGACCTCGTGCTCGACCCCACCTGCGGCAGCGGCACCACGGCCTTCGTTGCAGAGAAGTGGGGCCGGCGCTGGATCACTGTCGACTCCAGCCGCGTCGCACTCGCGTTGGCCAAGCACCGGCTGATGACGGCCAGCTTCGAGCACTTCAAGCTGCGCCCGCTTTCGGCAGAAGACGTGCAGCGCAACCCGCGAGGCGCCTGGCTGCGCAACGGCGGGCCTGAGCCCAAGACTTTCCACTGCAAGACCGTGCCGCACATCACGCTCAAGAGCATCGCGCGCAACACCTCGCTGGACCCCATCTTTGCCCGCCACGAGCCCGTGCTGGCCGAGAAGCTGGCGGCGCTGAACCAGGCGCTGACGAAGGCCACGCCGGAGCTCAAGGACAAGCTGTCGGCCAAGCTGGTGCGCAAGCACCGTGAGGAAGGCGCTAGCGCAGTGAGCGAGGCCGACATTCGCCGCTGGTTGCTGCCCGGCACGCACCCGGCGCACTTGCGCGAGGCCAAGGCCGCCAAGCCCTTGAAGGCGCTGACCGCCAAGCAGGTGGCGGCCTACCGCGCCGCCATTCCCGTCGGCGAATGGCAGCCCTGGCAAGTGCCCTTCGACACCGACGCCGACTGGCCCAAGCCGCTGGCGGACGCGCTGACCGCTTACCGCGCCGCCTGGCGCGCCAAGATGGACGAGGTCAACGCCTGCATCGCCGCCAATGCCGAGGTGGAAGAACTGGTCGATCAGCCGCTGCCCGCGCCCGGCGTGGTGCGTGTGGCCGGGCCCTTCACGATGGAAGGCGTGATTGCCCACGAGCAGGGTCTCGACGACGACTCGCCCATCGGCGGCGGGCCGGATGAACTGGAAGCCTTCGAGGGCGAAGCCTCACCGGCCGGCGCTCTGGGCGTGGCCAACGCCGAAGCGCACCTCGACAAGATCATGCGGCTGCTCAAGGCCTCGGGCGTGGACTTTGCTGGAAACGTCAACAAGCGCTTTGCCCGGCTGGAACCCATGGCCAGCGCCGCCCTATTGCACGCTGAGGGCGAGTGGCTCGACGACGGCGACCGGCGCGTGGCAGTGTCGGTGGGCCCCGAGGTGGGCAACGTCACCGCCTACCAGGTGGAAGACGCGGTACGCGCGGCCAATCGCACCGGCTACGACGAAGTGGTGT
>JAJTGU010000241.1 GCA_021297985.1 Rubrivivax sp. | reverse complement strand
CGCCGGCCGCATTGCCGGCCTGGACGTCAAGAGGATCATCAACGAGCCCACCGCGGCGGCGTTGGCCTTCGGCCTGGACAAGCACGGCAAGGGCGACCGCAAGATCGCCGTCTACGACCTGGGCGGCGGCACCTTCGACATCAGCATCATCGAGATCGCCGACGTCGACGGCGAGAAGCAGTTCGAAGTGTTGTCCACCAATGGCGACACCTTCCTCGGCGGCGAGGACTTCGACCAGCGGATCATCGACCACATCGTGAGCGAGTTCCGCAAGGAGCAAGGTGTCGACCTGACCAAGGACGTGCTGGCGCTGCAGCGGCTGAAGGAGGCCGCCGAGAAGGCCAAGATCGAGCTCAGCAACTCGACCCAGACCGACCTCAACCTGCCCTACATCACCGCCGATGCCACGGGCCCGCGTCACCTGAACATCAAGCTCACGCGCGCCAAGCTCGAGGCCCTGGTCGAGGAACTGATCGACCGCACGATCGAGCCCTGCCGGATCGCGATCAAGGACGCCGGGGTCAAGGTCGGCGAGATCGACGACGTCATCCTCGTCGGCGGCATGACCCGCATGCCCAAGGTGCAGGACAAGGTCAAGGAGTTCTTCGGCAAGGAGCCGCGCAAGGACGTCAACCCCGACGAGGCCGTGGCCGTCGGCGCCGCGATCCAGGGCCAGGTGCTCAGCGGCGACCGCAAGGACGTGCTGCTGCTGGACGTGACGCCGCTGTCGCTGGGCATCGAGACGCTGGGCGGCGTGATGACCAAGATGATCAAGAAGAACACCACGATCCCGACCAAGTTCGCGCAGACCTTCTCGACCGCCGACGACAACCAGCCGGCCGTGACCATCAAGGTCTACCAGGGCGAGCGCGAGATGGCCACCGGCAACAAGAGCCTGGGCGAGTTCAACCTCGAGGGCATCCCGCCGGCGCCCCGTGGGCTGCCGCAGATCGAGGTCGCCTTCGACATCGACGCCAACGGCATCCTGCACGTCAGCGCCAAGGACAAGGGCACGGGCAAGGAGAACAAGATCACCATCAAGGCCAACTCGGGCCTGTCGGAAGCCGAGATCGAGAAGATGGTCAAGGACGCCGAGGCCAACGCTGCTGACGACAAGAAGAAGCTCGAGCTCGTCCAGGCGCGCAACCAGGCCGATGCGATGGCGCACAGCACGCGCAAGAGCCTGACCGAACACGGTGACAAGCTCGAGGCCGGCGAGAAGGAGAAGATCGAAGCCGCGATCAAGGACGTCGAAGACGCGATCAAGGGTGAAGACAAGGCGGCCATCGAGGCCAAGACCGAAGCGCTGATGACGGCCAGCCAGAAGCTGGGCGAGAAGGTCTACGCCGAGCAGGCGGCCGCGGCCGGGGCTGCAGGCGCCGCAGGCCCGGGAGCAGCCGATTCGGCAGGTCCGGCGGCCGGCCCGGCGGCGGGTGCATCGTCGGCCGGTGCACGCGCCAAGCCGGCCGACGACAACGTCGTCGATGCCGACTTCACCGAAGTGAAGGACCGGAAGTAAGCCCTGCTCATGGCCACCAAGCGCGACTACTACGACGTCCTGGGCGTTCCCAAGAACGCCAGCGACGACGACATCAAGAAGGCCTACCGCAAGCTGGCCATGAAGCATCACCCGGACCGCAATCAGGGTGAGGATGCGAAGAAGTCCGAGGACAAGTTCAAGGAGGCCAAAGAGGCCTACGAGATGCTGTCCGACGCCCTGAAACGGGCCGCCTATGACCAGTACGGTCATGCCGGCGTCGACCCGAACATGGCGGGCCGGGGGGGCCCGGGCCAGGAGGGCTTCGGCGGTTTCGCCGAGGCCTTCGGCGACATCTTCGGCGACATCTTCGGCGGCCAGGGCCGCCAGCGGGCCGGTGGCCAGCAGGTCTACCGCGGCAACGACCTGTCGTATGCGATGGAGATCACGCTCGAAGAGGCGGCCTTCGGCAAGGAGACGCAACTGCGCGTGCCGACCTGGGAGACCTGCGACACCTGCCACGGCAGTGGCGCCAAGCCCGGCACCAGCCCGAAGACCTGCCCGACCTGCAACGGCAGCGGGACGGTGCACCTGCGTCAGGGCTTCTTCAGCATCCAGCAGACCTGCCCGCACTGCCATGGCACGGGCAAGATCATTCCCGAGCCCTGCACCACCTGCAACGGCGCCGGCAAGCTGAAGAAGCAGAAGACGCTCGAGGTCAAGATCCCCGCCGGCATCAACGAGGGCATGCGCATCCGCTCGGCCGGCAACGGCGAGCCGGGCACCAATGGCGGCCCGGCCGGCGACCTGTACATCGAGATCCGCGTCAAGGCGCACGAGATCTTCGAGCGCGACGGCGACGACCTGCACTGCACGGTGCCGGTGGGCCTGGTCACGGCGACTCTGGGGGGTGCCATCGAGGTGCCGACGCTGGGCAACAAGTCCGCCGAGATCGAGTTGCCAGAAGGCACCCAGCATGGCAAGACCTTCCGCCTGCGCGGCAAGGGACTGAAGGGCTTGCGTTCGAGCTACCCCGGCGACCTGTATTGCCACGTCGCCGTGGAGACCCCGGTCAAGATCACCGAGCACCAGCGCAAACTGCTGAAGGAACTCGACGAGTCGTTCAAGAAGGCGGGCGACCGCCACTCGCCCAACGCCAAGAGCTGGACCGACCGCGTCAAGGATCTCTTCAAGTAAGGGGGCTCCACCCCCCAAGCCCGCCAGCGGCCGCAAGGCCCGCTGCGAGGCAGCAGGAAACGGCCGGTCACACCCGGCCGCTTTTGCTTGCGGGGGGTTGCTTCCGATGGGGGATGCCGCGCGCACGCGCGCTGCGGACCATGCGCCGCGCTGCACCGCCGGTCCGACCCGGGCGGCGGCTGCGCAGCGGTCCCACCCTCGGAGTCCCCATGACCTATACCTTCAAAGGCACGCTGCACGGAGCGCTGTGCCGAAACTGCGTCGAGCCGCTCGCAGGCCTGACGCTTGAGCTGTATCGCGTTGCCCGCATCGACCCGCGGACCACGGCCCTCGCGGTCGCCGCGGCCAAGGACACCTTCGGCCCGGTCGACGACGACAGTGCCGCCGCCAAGGCGGGGCGCCTGCTCGGCCGCGCGACGATCGGCGACGACGGCGGCTTTGCGATCGTGATCGACGACAAGACCTACGCCGGCGAGCCGTTCGAGATCGACCTCTGGTGCCCGACCGTGCCGCGTCTCAAGCCCGGCCCGAAGCCGCCCAGGCCGCTTCGCTTCACGATCACCGTTCACCAGCCGGCCTGGCGCGACGTGCAAGGCCAGGCGACCGCCGCCTGGAGCTACACCATCCCGTTCCGCGCCTGGTGCGGCGTGCGGGGCCGCTTCGGCGCCTGGACGATCTGCGGTCAGGTCAGCGTCTGCGACAGCCAGCAGCCGCTGGGCGGCGTGCGGGTGAAGGCGTTCGATGTGGACTGGTTGCAGGACGACGCGCTCGGCGAGGCCATCAGCGACGCCACCGGCCACTTCCGCATCGACTACCTGGCGGCGGATTTCCAGCAGACGATCTTCTCGCCGTCGATCAACCTCGAATGGGCCGGCGGACCGGACCTGTACTTCAAGGTCGAGACTCTGGGCGGCGCGCCGCTGCTCGCCGAGCCGCCGTCACGCGGACGGGCCTCCGACCGCGAAAACGCCGGGCCGTGCTTCTGTGTCGACTTGTGCGTCAAGGAGGCTCCGCCGGCCAGCAACGAGCCGCTTGCGGCCTTCGACGCATTGGGAGGCCTGGCCTTTGCGACGGACGTGGCCAGCAGCATCGGCGGCAACGGCAAGACGCTGGCCGACCAGCGGGCCTTCACCGGCACGGTGCGCTGCAACGGCGTGCTGCCCAAGACGCTGTCCGGCCAGCCGCTGGAGTACCGCTTCGAGTGGCGGGCGACCGACACCGTGGGCAGCCCCAGCGGACCCTGGCAGCCGGTGCAGACCACCCAGTTCGCCGCGACCTGGATCGGCCGCACCGAACGGTTTGCGCCGGCCTTCCCGGGTGACCCGAACCCGGTCAAGACGAGTTGGATCGTCGCCGACCCGGCCAACCCTGCGGCTGGGCCCAACAACGCGGCCATCGTCGACGGCTGGATCCGGGTGCCGCAGGGCGGCAACGTGTTCGGACCGGACGGGTTTTTCGTCGCCAACGGCAACATGGCCAACGTCGTCAGCTCGGCGCTGCTGGGTTCACCGGGCATCGACGTGCTTGCGACCATCGCTGGCGCCAGCGCCGGGCCGGTGTTTGCCGCCAACCGGCACCTGGGCCTGCGCCTGCGGGTGCGTCAGGTGGGCGTGCCGGCCAGCGAAACCGATGGCGGCCTGTGCGCCCACATCGCGGTCGAAAACACGCGCTATGCCAACGTCGCCAAGGGCGGATCGTGGGCACCCAGCCGAGTGTCGGGGCAGTGGGCCGTGGTGTCGGTGGATGTCCTGCAGCTGCGAAGCAACGGGTGCGCCGGGGTGCAGGCGGGGCTGGACGTGGTCGTCACTTGCGCCCATCCGAACCTTGGCGCGGTCGGGGTGTCGATGCAGGGCCCCGGCGGGCCCTACGGATTCGCACCACCGGCCACCGGTGCGACCGAGGCCGTTGGCGCGGCCACCCCGGTCGGTGGCTGGACCGTGGCCGGCCTGGCGGACTGCGCCTACATCATCGACCTGTCGGCGCAGATCCTGCTGACCAACGGCGACACCGTGCCCGATCCGGTCCATGACCGCATCGGCTTCTGCAAGAAGTAGGCGCGACAGCCGGCCCGCGCTCAAGGCGAGCGTGGGCCGGGTGTCCAGCGTCGTTCCAGCCGGTCGAACAGCCATTGCACGATCAAGGCCAGCGTGGCGGCGGGCAAGGCGCCGGCCATCATCAGGGCCGGGTCGCTGACGGCGAGCCCGGCGACGATGCGCTCGCCCAGCCCCCCGGCACCGACAAACGCGGCGACCGTGGCGGTGCCGACGTTGACGACCGCGGCGGTCTTGATGCCCGCCAGCAGCACCGGTCTCGCCAGGGGCAGCAGCACATGCCACAGCAGTGGCGCGGGCCCCAATCCCAGCGCCCGCCCAGCCAGCTTCAGGCCGGCCGGCACGCCTTGCAGGCCGGTCAGGGTGTTGCGGACGATGGGCAGCAGGGCGTACACGAACAAGGCCAGCAAGGCCGGCCAGAAGCCGATGGCGCCCAGCAACGCGATCAACATCGCCAGCAGTGCCAGGGCCGGAATGGTCTGGACCACGCCGACGACGGCCAGCAGCGCCGTGGCCACGCGCGGCCGAGCCCAGGCCCAGATGCCGAGCGGCACACCCACCACCACCGCCAACGCGAGAGACCCGAACACCAGGGCCAGGTGCTGCATCGCGAGGCGCGGCAGATCCGGCGCCAACAGGCGTTGCCAGAAGCCCGGGGCCGGTCGTGCTGCGGCGCCGCTGCCGGTCACGAAGCCCTGCGCGGCCTGTGTGAAGCTGGCGCCGTCAAGCTCGACCCTGGCGTTCAGCGCGACCATGGTCGCTTCGTCGATGCGCCCGGCCAGCTTCATCAACGGACGTTCGTCCACCGTGGCGCGCATCAACAGCACCGCGTCGTAACGTGGAAAGAAGCCGCGGTCGTCCACCAGGACACGCAGCCCGTAGCGTCCAAGCTTCGCATCGGTCGAGTAGACATCGATGACATCGACCTGGCCCGCCTTCAGCGCTTCATAGGCCAGGCCGTGGTCGAGCCCGGCGCCAGGCGCGAGGGCCATGCCATAGGCCTGGCGCAGTGCCGGCCAACCGTCGTTGCGGACCTGGAACTCGTGCGACAGCCCGAGCTTCAGCGCCCCGGCCGGCAGCCGCGCGAGGTCGGAGATCGTCTTGAGCCCAAGCCGCTCGGCGTCGGCCTCGCGTATCGCCAGGGCGTAGGTGTTGTTGAAGCCCAGCGGCACGGCGACCTTCAGGCCCCGAGGGGCCAGCCAGAGGTTCAGTTCGTCCAGACTGGGGTTGCCCTCGCGGCGCAGGATCTCGCGCACGATGGTGCCGGTGTATTCGGGATAGAGATCGACCTTGCCGCTGGCCAGCGCCTGCTCCAGGATGCCGGTGTTGCCCAGGCCCTGCCGGTGCTCGGCCGTCAATCCGGCCTCGGCCAGGGTCAGGCGCACGATCTCACCCAGCACGTAGCTTTCGGTGAAGCGCTTGGAGCCGATCGCCAGCGAGTCCGAGGCGGCCGCGGTCGTCGCCAT
>JAJTGU010000063.1 GCA_021297985.1 Rubrivivax sp. | reverse complement strand
CCCGCTGGCGGTGGTTTCTTCGGCTGGGTCAAGAGCTTGTTCGGCAGCGCCCCCGCGGCGGCACCGGCTGCCGCGCCGGCCAAGGCTGCGGTGGTGGCGACGGCGGCGGTCGTGGTTGCCGGTGCCGCAGCGGCGGCCAAGCCCGGCGACAAGCCCCGTGAAGGACGCGATGGCCGCGGGAATCGGGGCGAACGGGGCGAACGCGGCGGTGACCGTGGCGAGCGCCGTGACCGCGGCGACCGCGGCGACCGCGGCGACCGCGGCGGCCGGGGTCGCGGAGGCGAACGCGGTGATCGTGGCGAGCGTCCGGCTGAGCGGCCTGCTGAGCGGCCTGTTGATCGGCCGTCTGAGGGCCGTGCCGAACCCCGCGATGCGCGCGAGAACCGCGAGCCCCGTGAGGCCCGCGAACCACGCGAACCGCGTGAACCCCGCGAAAACCGTCCGCGCCGCGAAGGTGGCGAGGCCACACCGGCGCCGCGTGAAAACCGCGAGCCGCGCGAGAACCGCGAGGCCCGTGAGCCGCGTGAGCCGCGCGAACCCCGTGAGGGTCGCGAAGGTCGCGAGGGCCGCGGTCCTCGCCGCGGCGAGCGCAACCCTGAAGCGCCCGCAGAGGCCGTGGTGGCGAACGGCAGCGTGCCGCCCGCCTTTGTCGACACCCAGCCCGGTGCGGTCGATGCCTTGCGGACCGAAGCCGCCGGTGCGGTCAATGCCGAACGCGAAGGCGGTCGCCGCCGTCGCCGTCGTGGTGGCCGTGGTCGTGGCGAAGGTCGGGACGAGTCGGCCGTTGGCGTGAATGGCGAGTTGCCCTTGGGCGATGGCGACTCCAACGGCAACGACTTTGCCGACACCGACCCGGGCCTGGCCGAAACGGCGGTGTCCGCGCCGGCCGCGACCGCGCCAATGGCCGCCGCGGCGGCAGCGGAAGTCGCAGACGCCTTGCCCGTTGCCGCTCCGGCTCCGACTCCGGCTCCCGCTCCCGCTCCCGCTCCCGCTCGGACCGAGGCCACCCGGCCCCCGGAGCCCCCGCAGTCGGCCCGTCCGATCCACATCGAGCCCTACACGTTGCCGATGGAGCGCCTGTCGGCGCTGGCCAGCGGGGTTGGCCTGGAGTGGGTCAACAGCGACGGCGACAAGGTCGCGGCGGTCCAGGCCGCGATGGCCGCAGAGCCCAAGCCGGTGCACGTGCCGCGTGCGCCGCGTCCGGCCGTGGTGCTGGACGAGGGCCCGCTGATCCTGGTCGAGACGCGCAAGGACCTGTCGCAGCTCAAGCTGCCGTTCGAGCAGAACGCGGGCTGAGGTCGGCCCGCCGATCGGCGGTCAGGCCAGGGACATCGTGTCCCAGGCCTGGCCGTCTTGCGTATGGCGGATCGTGCCCGTGCCCTGGGCGAGGTCTGCCTGCAGCAGCGCTTCGGCGGCGCCGGCATGCCAGGCCAGCCGCAGCTCGTGCGCGGCGCTGGTCAGCACGCTGAAGCGGCCGCCGAAGGCCGGATGCTCGTTGCGCAGGCGGATCAGCCGGAGCAGCGCCTTCACGACGGGGCGCTGCAACTCCTGGTCGATCTCGGCCCGGTCGTAGCGGCGGCGGTTGATGTCGCGGCCGACCTGCGTGCGGCCGAGCAGTGCCATGTCGTTGGCACCGGCCAGCAGGCCGACGTAGTAGACCTGAGGCACGCCGGGCAGGAAGAACTGGATCGCCCGTGCCACCAGGTAAGCCGCGTCGTTGCGCGCCAGGGCATCGTGGAAGGTGCAGTTGACCTGGTACAGGTCCAGGTTACTCGCGGCGGCGCCAGTGGCCTTGCGGCTTTCACCGCCACTGTTGGCGTGGATGCGTTCGACCAGGGCGTCGAGTTCGGCCGGCGGCACGAGGCCAGGACGGCCATCCCGGTCGCTTGAGTCCGCACCGATGTCGATGATGCCGATGCCGTCGTGCGTGTCGAGCACCGTCAGCGCGTTGTTCGGCCGGATCGCGATCCAGCGCTTCAGCGGCTCTGCCGTGCCCTCGAACAGCGCATGCAGCACGAGCGGTGGCAGCGCGAAGTCGTAGACCCAATCGACCTGGCGTGCGATGTCGATCTGGCGCTGGTAGTACGAATGGATCTCGACCAGCGTCTCGATGCCGCGTCGCCGTGCCCGGGCCGCGAAGTCGGCGATGAAGGCGAAGGTCTCCGGCATCATGAAACACGACGCACCGGCCTTCTTGATCGCGTAGCCCGCGGCGTCCAGCCGCACCATGCGGATCGAATGGGCGGCGAAGGTGTCGAGAATGCCGTCGAGGTACGCGACGCCTTGCGGATGGTTCACGTCGATGTCGACCTGCTGCGGCGTGAAGGTCGTCCACAGCAGCCGGCGCTCGCCGCCCGCCAGCGTTGCCACCGAAAACGGCAGCCCCGGTCGCGGGCGATAGACCTTCAGGAGCTCGGCCTCGGTGGCGCCGCTGGGGAACACGCTGGAAAGGGTCAGGAACAGACCTGCGTAGGGCGAGCGATCGCCGTGCTCGCGCCAATGGCGGAACTGCGGCGAGTCGCTGGACATGTGGTTGACGATGACGTCGGCCATCACGTCGATGTCCTGGGCCAACGCGCGCAGGTCGTTCCAGTCACCCAGGCGCGGGTCGACCTGGGTGTGGTCGATGGGGTCGAAGCCTGCATCGGCCCCATCGATGGGGTTGAAGAACGGCAGCAGGTGCACGCCGCCGAACACCCCGACGAGCGGCCCATCGAGCAGGGCACGCAACTCGGCGAGGCCGCCGCCGCCGAAGCGGTCGACGTAGGCAATGAGCTGGACCTGGTTCTTCATGTCGTGCGCTCCGGGTCCGGGGCAGTGGTCGCAGGCGCGACCTTCACGAACAGCACCGCCACCGCCGCGCACGCGAGCAGCACGCCGGCCAGGCGGATGACGTTGTCGGGCCGGCCGCCCAGCAGCGGCTCGTAGATGAGCGGCAGCGTGAGCATCTGGATGATCATCGGGATGACGATGAACATGTTGAAGATGCCCATGTAGACGCCGGCGCGCTCGGGCGGGATGCTGCCGGCCAGCAGCACGTAGGGGTTGCCCATGATGCTGGCCCAGGCCAGGCCCACGCCCAGCATCGGCACGAAGAGCAGCCACTTGCCGTCTTCGGCGCTGATGCCCGGCAGCGCCCACATGCCGGCGGCCGCGGCCAGCAGGCAGATGGCGTGCATGGTCTTGGCGCCGTAGCGCCGCGTGAACGGCACCATCGCAAAGGCCGCGATGAAGGCCACGAAGTTGTAGAAGCCGCCGATCTGGCCGTTGAGCAGGCTGGCGTCGCGGAAGCCGCTGGTCTGCGCGTCCGTCGTGCCGAACACCGTGAGCGCCAGGCTGGGCACGATGTAGATCCAGTAGCACATCATTCCGTACCACTGGAAGAGCGCCATCCACCACAGGCGGCGCATCGTGGGCGGCATGGTCTTGGCGGCGTCCCAGATCTCGCCCAGGATGGCGCCCACCGTGCGCGGCTTGGCGTTGAGCGCGGCGCGCTCCTCGTCGCTCATCGGCAGCTCGGGCACCGTCTTCACGCTCCAGTACACGGTCGTGAAGGACAGCAGCGCACCGACCATGAAGGCCGCGATGGTGATGTGCGGAATGTTGTTGGCGTTGACCGCGTCCTTGTTCATGCCCATGAACACGAAGATGCTGGGCGCGAGGTACGCCAGCGTCTGCGCCAGCCCCGTGAAGGCGCTCTGCGTCAGGAAGCCGGCCGCGTGCTGCGGCGGGTTCAGGCGGTCGCTGACGTAGGCGCGGTAGGGCTCCATCGTCATGTTGTTGGCCGCATCCAGGATCCACAGCAGCCCGGCCGCGAACCACAGCGCGGGCGAGAACGGCATCAGCAAGAGGCCGAAACTGCAGATCAGCGCGCCGATCAGGAAGAACGGCGTGCGCCGGCCGCGCTTGCTGCCGGTGCGGTCGCTCAAGGCGCCGACGATGGGCTGCACCAGGAGGCCCGTCACCGGGCCGGCCAGCCACAGCAGCGGCAGGTCCTTGCCCTCGGCGCCCAGGTAGGCGTAGATCGGGCTCATGTTGGCCTGCTGCAGGCCGAAGCTGAACTGGATGCCGAAGAAGCCGACATTCATGTTCAGGATATGCCAGAAGCTCAGGTGGGGCTTGGTCATCCGATGGGTCCGGTTGGGGCGGGCAGGCAGGCGCGGTTCAGGCCCAGCTGGTCTCGCCAGAAATCGATGAAGGCTGGATCGTCAGGGACGGCGCCCCGCACGCCGCACACCGCCGCGGCCAGTTGGGCGGCGCTGTCGAACGACCGTGCCAGCGGCCACTGGGCCGCAATGCCGGCGACGACGACGGCGCTGAAGGCGTCGCCTGCTCCGACGGTGTCGACGATCTTCGGCACTGCGGGTGCCTCGCCGGTGGCGTCGCGCCGGCCCTCGCCGTCGAGCGTGTACCAGCCGCGCTCGCCGCAGGTCACGATCCAGCGCTGCACGCCAAAGCGCGAGGTCAGCCGGGTCAGGGCCTCGCGGCGAGCCGGGCCTTCCGCTGGCGGCGTGCCGTCATGCCCGAACCAGGCGAGCAGACGGTCCAGTTCCTCGTCGTTCACCTTCACCCAGTCGGCCCGTTCCAGTGCCTGTGCCGCGAGGGCCTGCAACCTGGGCGTGTCGCGCAGGTTCAAGTCCAGGAAGCGCAGCGCCGAGCAGGCCCCGAGCACGGCATCGATGGCCTCGCGCGAGGCCGGCGCGCGCAGGGCGAGGCTGCCGAACATCACCACCGCCGGTGCGAACGGCCGCGCCTGCGCACGCGCCTCGGCGGCGTCGATGTGGTCCCAGGCGCTGTCGGCCTCGATGCGGTACCGGGGTCCGGCCTCGCCAAGCTGAACCGCCACGCGGCCGGTGGCCCGGCGGGGGTCGCGCTGGATCCCGTCCTCAGCCAGGCCACAGCGGCGCGCGCTCGTCATCACGCACTCGGCGCCGGCATCGTCCTGTGCGATGCGCGTCACGAAGCGCACCGGCACGCCGAGCGCCGCCAGCCAGCGTGCCTGATTGAACGGCGCCCCGCCGGCCACGCGGGTGCCGTCGGGGAACTCGTCGACCAGGGCCTCGCCGATGACGAGCACCGGGCGTGGCGCGTTGTCGCTCATGTCGGCCTTGGCCAGCTGCCGTGTGGCACGGTCAGAACGTGTACTTCAGCGTCGCCCGGATGCTGCGGCCGTTGATCGAACGCGCGACCCAGACACCGTTGTTGCTGAGGTTGCCCTGGCCTTCGGCCTCGGTGTAGCCGAGCTTGTCGAACAGGTTGTTCACGCCCAGCGAGACGGTGGTGTTCGGCGCGAACTCGAAGTTCACGAACGTGTTGACGACGTAGTAGGCCGGCAGCACCACCTGGTTGTCGTCCTGGGCAAAGCTCTTGGTCGTGCCGATCAACGAGCCGCCGAGTTCCAGCGGGCCCCAGCTGTAGCTCGGCGAGACCTGGTAGACCAGGTCGGCCTGACGGCGCGGCGTCTTGCCGCGGTTGTCGCCGCTGGTGATCTCGGCGCTGGTCAGCGTCGCCCCGCCGGCGAGCTTCAGGCCGCCGATCCGCCAGGCGACTTCGGCCTCGACGCCGCGGGCGTCGTAGGCGTTGGCCTTCACGGTCTGCGTCGTGACCTCGAAGCCTGCACCCTCCTTGGTCTTGGCCAGGAAGGCGGTGACGAAGGCCGACAGGCCGGTCTGCCGGTACTTGACGCCACCTTCGAACTGCTTGACCTCATTGACCGGATAGGGCTCGCTGCCGCGCGCGACGCCGTTGGCGCCGAGCACCCGGTCGGGCGACTTCCAGGACACGCCCTTGCTCGCGCGGCCGAAAAACGCCAGGTTTCGGTTCAGCTCGAAGTTGGCGCCCAGCGAGTACGAAGTGCCACTGGTCTTGTAGCCGACCCGGGTGGCGCCGGCACGGTCGAAGACGCCGGTGTTGTTCAGGTCTTCGGTGAAGCTGCCGGTGCCGCGCTGCACGTCCCGGCGCAGGCTGGCGTCCACCGTCAGCGGGCCGGATTCGAACGACAGGGCACCGTACGGCGCGTAGCCGGTGATGTCGTAGTCGAAGGTTCGCACGCAGCATCCGCCCCAGGTCTGGGTGCCCGGCGCAGCGGGCAGGTTGGTGACGTTGCCGGCGTTGTCGTACAGCCGTGCGTTGCTGCCGTCCAGGCCGATGTTGTAGCGGTTCCAGTACCAGGTCTGGGCGATCTTCTGGTTGGCCGAGAACAGGCCGGCGGTCACGTTCAGCTTGCTGCCACCGCCAAGACCGAATTCCTTGCCCAGGCGCAGGTCGTTGAACACGTTGCCCATGTCGTCGAGCGAGGTGTTGAAGATGTGGGCCGAGAACACCGGCGCCGTGCCGGTGTAGCGGTTGACGCCATTGGCCGGATCGGTGGGCGCTGCGCCGGCCGGGAAGACGCCGATGAAGCGCCCGCCGATGTCGGTCTTGCGGAAGCGGTTGGCCAGGCTCCAGCCGTCGCCGAGCTTGAAGTTGGCCTCCACGCCCAGCGACCGTACCTGCACCGAGAGGCCGTCGCCCGGGTCGGTCGAGACCGGGTTGCCGTTGCGGTCGATGACCGGGTCCTGGGCGAAGCTGGAGTTGATGAAAAACGCCGTGCGCGGGTCGACGCTGGCAAACCGGTCGAGCCGGTTGCCGTTGCGCTGCACCGGAACCGGCAGGTAGGTTGGCGTCGTATCGGCCAGGTTCTTGAACGTCACGCGGACGTAGCCGGCGTCGAATTCCTTGAGCAGCGACAGCCGGATCTGGCCGCCGTTTTCAACCGTGACATTGGTGTTGCGCGTGCCCTCGCCGACGCGGTGGAAACCGCCGACGTGCAGGAAGGTCTTGTTGCCCAGCGCCGTGCCGTAGTCGAAGTCGATGCGCTGCTGCTTGTGACCCAGGCCGACCGACATGCCGACACCGCCGCCGCCGACCTTGCCGGTCTTGGACAGGAAGTTCACGATCGCGCCTGACGCATTGGTCGACAGCGTCGCGGCCGAGCCGCCGCGAAGCACGTCCAGCGAGTCGACGCTGTTGTCGGCGCGCATGAACTGGTCGGCGGTCGCGAACGAGATGTCGCCGAACAGCAGGACCGGGAGCCCATCTTCCTGCAGCTGCACGTAGCGGCCACCGCCATCGGACATCGGCAAGCCGCGCACACCGAGGTTGGCATTGCCTTCGCCGCCGGTCGATTCGGCACGCAGCCCCGGCACCGCGCGCAGCAGTTCGGTGGCGCTGGCGGCCACCGAATTGGAGATCTGCTCGGAATCCACGGTCGAAACCGACACGCTCTGCTTCATCTTCGTGCGCAGCACGGTGCTGCCGGTGATGACGATGCGTTCGAGTTGCAGGCCATCCGCGGGTGCGGCCGCGGGCGCAGCTGTTTGGGCCAGCAGCAGGGCCGGGCTCAGCGCCAGCGCGGCGGCCAGTGCCAATGGACGAAGGGCCCGCGGGTCACGGACGGAAGGGGCAAAGCGAGAGGTCGGGCGCATGGTGTCTCCTTTTTGGGCTGCGGCGGCCGCATTGGAGTCGTTATGCAATCGATTGCAAACTGGTACAAACCATGAAAGCCAAGGCATTTCGGCTCAAGGAATGCAATCGATGCGCAGACTAGGCGTCGGCGGTGGGTGCGCTGCCGCGCACCACCAGGTGCACCGGCAGCATTCGCGGCGCAACCGCCGCTCCGCCGAGCATCGCCAGCAGCGCGTCGACGAGTTCCACCGCCGCAAGCGCAACCGGTTGGTGCACGGTGGTCAGCGGCGGCTCGGTGAAGCTGGCCACCGGCATGTCGTCGTAGCCGACGATGGCCACACCGCTGCGGCCGCCGCCGGGCTGCGGGTGCCCCGGGACCTCGCGGCCGGCGGCACGCACCGCGTGCACGGCTTGCAAGGCCAGCAGGTCACTGCACGCCACGACACCGTCGAAAGCGACGCCGCTGGCGCAGAGCCGGTCCATCGCGGCCCGCGCGGCGATGGTCTGAAACGGGCTGACCACCTCGAGCGCCGGGTCGGGATCGATCCCGGCGGCGCGCAGCGCTTGCACGTAGCCTTCACGCCGCAGTCCGGCCTCGGGCAGTTGGGCATCGCCCAGGAAGACCACGCGCCGGCAACCCAGCGCGAGCAAGTGCTCGGTGGCCAGGCGGCCCCCGGTCACGTTGTCGCCACCCAGGCTGCAGTACAGCTGCTGGGGCAACAGGCCTCCCCACACGACCAGCGGCACGCGGGCTGCAGCCATGTCGTTCAACTGGTCGTGGTGCCGCCACTGGCCGATGACGATCAGGCCGATGGCCTTGCCACTGTGGAACAGCTGGGCGGCGTTGTCCAGCCGCTCGGCGTCGACGCGCGACAAGAGCATGTCGTAGCCCCGGTCGGTCAGAGCGTCGGCGATGCCGCCGACGATGGACAGGAAAAACGGGTCCGAGATGTGCTGCCGGCTTTGCGCGTCGTAGGGCACGACCACCGCGACGGTCTGGTTCTTCTGCAGCCGCAGGTTCTGGGCGCCGAGGTTGATCGTGTAGTTCAGCGACCGCGCCAGTTCGGCGATCCGAGTCCGGGTCTCTTCGTTGACCAGATGGCTGCCGCTGAGCGCCCGCGACACGGTGGACATCGAAACCCCGGCCAGCCGTGCGATGTCGGCCATCTGCAGGCGGCGCGCCGGAACCTTGCGCGCGGGATCGGTCGGACTCATCGCGTCGGACACGGGTGCTCAGGGCAGGGCTTCAAGACGTTCGAGCGCGCGGCGATAGACCGCACTCGTCATCAACTCGTCCCAGGGCAGCGGCGCGGTCTGCGGCAGCAGCGCCAGGCGCCGGGCTTCGCTGGCCTCGCTGGCCTGCCAGTCGCCACGGGCCTGAGCGGCCGCCAGGCCGTCGAGCAGGCCGTCGACGGCAGCGCCGCCGTCGACACTCTGGTTGCACAGCAGGACCAAGTCGCAGCCCGCGCCGAGCGCAAGTTGCGCGCCGTCGACGAAGCCGAGCATGCGTCCTTCGACCGTGCGCGCGCCCTCCATGCTGAGGTCGTCGCTGAACACCGCACCCGTGAAGCCGAGCCGCTCGCGCAGGATCTCGTTCAACCAGCGCGACGAGAACCCCGCCGGCCGAGCGTCCACCTTCGGGTACACCACGTGCGCCGGCATCACCGCCGTCAGGCTGGTCGAGAGCCATTCGTAGGGCCGGGCGTCGTCGGCGAGGATGACCTTCAGCGAGCGCCTGTCCACCGGGATTGCGACGTGGCTGTCGGCCTTCACGAAGCCATGCCCGGGGAAGTGCTTGCCGCAGTTGCCCATGCCCGCCATCAGCAGGCCCTGGTTCAGCGACTTGGCCAGCAGCGTCGCGACGCGGGCGTCGCGGTGGAAAGCGCGATGTCCGATCACGCTCGAGCTGCCATGGTCCAGGTCAAGCACCGGCGTGAAGCTGAAGTCGACGCCGCAGGCGCGCAACTCGCTCGCCAGGATGAAGCCGACTGCCGTGGCGGTGTCGGTCGCCTTCAGCGCGCCGCCGCCGGGGCCATCGCGGCCGTCACGCTCCCACAGGGCGCCCAGCCGGCGCATCGCCGGCAGCAGCGTGAAGCCGTCGCTGGTGAATCGCTGCACCCGTCCGCCTTCATGGTCGACGCAGATCAACACGTCCGGCCGGATGCTCTTGATCTCGGCGGTCAGCGCCGTGAGCTGCAGCCGGCTTTCCCAGTTGCGGGCGAAGAGGATCAGGCCGCCCGTCAACGGATGCTTCAGGCGGCGGCGATCGTCCGCGTTGAGCGAAGTGCCGGCAACGTCGAGCACGATGGGGGCGTGGAGAGTCATGCGGTGTCTCGTGGGGAGGGCGGTGAAGCATCGGACTCGACGACCACCACCGAACTGGCGTAGTCGCCCTCGTCGGTGACGCTGACATGGGCGCGCAGCCCGCGCGTCGCGAACCAGCTGGCCAGGGCGCCGGACAGCACGATGTGGGGCTGGCCGCTGGCGCGGTTGAGGATCTGGCAGTCGCGCCAGGCCATCGGCGCGCGGATGCCCAAGCCGATGGCCTTGGAAAACGACTCCTTGGCCGAGAAACGGGTGGCCAGGTAGCGCAGTCCGCGTTGCTCGACACGGGCACGGCGGGCGCGAAAGACCGCCAACTCGTCAGGCCCCAGCACGCGCTCGGCAAACCGCTCGCCGCGCCGCGCCAGCGTCAGCGCGATGCGGCGGATGTCGCAGAGGTCGGTGCCGACGCCGTGGATGGCCATTGCGGCTTCAGCCCGCTGCACCGGCTTCGGCCTCGGCGATGCACGCCAGGTAGGCGGACACGGTCGCCTTCATGCCGAGCTCGATCGCATCGGCGATCAAGGCGTGGCCGATCGAGACCTCGAGCACTCCGTGCACGGCCTCAAGAAAGGGCGGAAGGTTCGCGCGGTTCAGGTCGTGACCCGCGTTCACCCCGAGACCGGCCGCATGGGCCGCCGCCGCCGCTGCTGCGAAGCGCCGCAGCTGCTCGGCTTGACCGGGTGTGCCGAAGGCCGCCGCATAAGGCTCGGTATACAGCTCGATGCGCTGGGCGCCAATGGCCCGTGCACGCGCCATCGCCGCGGGTTCGGCGTCCATGAAAAGGCTCACCCGGACGCCCAGGGCGTGGCACTCGGCGATCAATGGCACGAGCCGGTCGCCAGCGCTGGCCAGGTCCCAACCGTGATCGCTGGTCGACTGCGCTTCGGCGTCGGGCACAAAGGTCGCCTGCTGCGGCCGGAACTCGCGCAGCAGCGGCATCAGGTTGTGCAGCGGGTTGCCCTCGATGTTGAACTCGGCGTGCGGCCAGGCTCGCATCAGCGCTGCGATGTCGGCGACGTCCTGGCTGCGGATGTGGCGCTGGTCGGGCCGCGGGTGCACCGTGATGCCGTGAGCCCCGGCCTCAAGAGCCCAGCGGGCGGCATCGACAACGCTCGGGATCGAAAGCGGCCGCAGGTTGCGCAGCGCGGCGACCTTGTTCACGTTGACCGACAGTGCCGTCCGGCCGCGTCGGGCCGACTCCTGGGCAAAGGGCGCGACCAAGGGGTTCATCGGAGCGTTGCAGCAGGCGCTGCGGAAGGACGGCCGGCAAGCATAACAAGGCAGGGCGCCTCAGCCACGGCCTGGCGCCGGGGCCGCGAGCCGCTGCACGTCGCGCCAGACCTCGCGCGTGCGCAGCCGCGGGTTGGCGAGGTGGTACTGGAGCGTGGGTCTCAGGCTGGCACGCAGCGCGGGTCCGGCGGCGGCGCAGGCGGCGTGCAATTCATCGTCATTCGGGCCTTTGTCGCGGAGGGCCCGCTCCAGCGCCTGCCACACCGATGCCGGCAACGCCTCGTCGCCGGCACTGGCCACCAAGCCGCCTTCGGGGCGCAGTGCGTAGCGGCGCTGCGCCGTCAGCGGCTGACCGTCCAGCGTCTGGTGCGCCAGGTCGGGCAGCACCCCGGTCTCGCGCAGCAGCCGCAGCTCGAAGGCGCGCAGCACTGCGGCCTCTTGCTCGCTGGCAGCCAGCGCGGTTGTCGCGAGTGCGGCGACCGCCTGGGCATAGCAGTCGAACAAGGTGGGATGCGGATCCTGCCGGGCCAGCGTCTTGAGCAGCAACTCGTTGAGGTAGTAGGCCGAAAACAGCGCCTCGGGGGGCAGCAGCGGGGCACCACCCAGCCATTCGGCGCCACGCAGCGTCTGCACCTCGGCCTCGCGCGGCTCAGCCTCGGCAGAGTCGGTCCGGCGCTGCCGCCGGGGCACCGTCAGCGAGATCGCGATGGGCTGGAACGGCAGCAGCACCGCACGCAGCTCGGAGTTCCCGCGCTTGGCGCCTCGGGCCGCGACGGCGATGCGGCCCAGCGGGCGGACGAACAGCTCGACGATCAGGCTCGACTCGCTCCAGTCCCAGCGGTGCAGCACGAAGGCCGGCAGTCCGGCCCGCGCGCTGCGCTCACTCGTAGCCATAGCTGCGGAGATGGCCCTCGTCGTCGGCCCAGCCGGATCGCACCTTCACCCAGAGCTCGAGGAACACCCGCGCCTCCAGCAGGCGTTCAAGCTCCTGGCGCGCCTCGGAGCCGATGCGCTTGAGCCGCTCGCCTCCGTCGCCGATGACCATGCCCTTGTGCGCCTCACGCTCGACGACGATGGTCGCGGCGATGCGGCGCAGCGTGCCTTCTTCTTCCCACTTGTCGATGACCACCGTGCAGGCATAGGGCAGTTCGTCGCCGGTCAGGCGGAACAGCTTCTCGCGCACGATCTCGCCCGCCAGGAAGCGCTCGCTGCGGTCGGTCAGCATCTCGGCGTCATAGAGCCAAGGCTGTACCGGCAGGTGGGGCTCGACGATGCCGAGCAGGCGCTCGACGTCTGCGGCCTTGGTCGCCGTCATCGGCACGAACTCGGCAAACGCATGGCGCTGTTGCATGCCCTGCAGCCAAGGCAGAAGTTCGGTGCGACGGCGCACGTTGTCGAGCTTGTTGGCCACCAGGATCGCCGGCTTGCCTTCGGGCAGCAGGGCCAGGACCTTGGCGTCGTCCAGCCCGAAGCGACCGGCCTCGACGACAAGCAGTACCGCGTCGACGTCGGCCAGGGACCCGAGCACAGTTCGGTTCAGCGTCCGGTTCAGCGCCTGGTCGTGGCGCTTCTGGAAGCCGGGTGTGTCGACGAAGACGAACTGCGCTGGGCCGCGCGTGCGAACGCCGACGATGCGGTGGCGCGTGGTCTGAGCCTTGTTCGAGACGATGCTGATCTTCTGCCCGACGAGCGCATTCATCAACGTGCTCTTGCCGACGTTGGGCCGGCCCACGATGGCGACGAGCCCGCAGCGCTGCGTTTCGTCTTCGCGGGCCGGGACGGCCGGAAGATCGGGGATCTCAGGCACGCAAGGGCCCTCCGGGCTTGTCCGAGGCCTCCAGGCGGTCGAGCACGCGCTGGGCGGCCTGCTGCTCGGCTGCGCGACGCGACTGGCCCTCTCCACGAGCCGAGAGGCTCAGCGACGGAACCTCGCATTCGACCTCGAAGGTCTGGGCATGCGCCGGCCCGCGTGCGGCCACGATCCGGTAGCCCGGCACCGGCAGCCGGCGCGCCTGCAGCCACTCCTGAAGCGCTGTCTTGGCGTCCTTGGTGAAGCGTTCGGGTGCACTGCCATCGATGTCGGCACCCAGCAGCCTCTGCACCAGGGCCATCGCGGCGTCGAAGCCGCCGTCGACGTAGACGGCGCCGATCAGCGCCTCGACCGTATCCGCCAGGATGGACGCCCGGGCCGCCCCGCCGCCTCGCGCCTCGCCTTCGGACAGCCGCAGTACGGAGTGCAGTTCGAGCACCAAGCCCAGCCGGTGGAGGTTTTCTTCGCGCACGAGATGGGCGCGCACCCGGGTGAGATCACCTTCGTCGCTCGTCCCCAAGCGCTGGAACAGCAAGGTGCTGGCGGCCAGGGTCAGAACCGCATCGCCGAGGAACTCGAGCCGCTCGTTGTGGTCGGCACTGAAGCTGCGGTGCGTCAGGGCACGCTGCAGCAGGCCGACGTTGACGAACTGCCAGCCCAGGCGCTGTTGAAGCGCTCCGAGGTCGTTCATCGGTTTCGGGCTCGCAAAGTGCCGGTCAGTTGGACTGCCCGTCGTACTTCAGCAGCAGGAACACCGGACCGAACAAGGGGATCTCCCGCTCGTAGGCGAACTTGATCACGACCTTGTCGTTCTCCTTGGTCACGGTCAGGTCCTTGCCGGAGATCGAGGTGACGCCGTAGTCGATTTCGCGCTGGCGATCGAAGGCCGCTCGCGCCTCCGCCACCGTGGCCGGTTGTTCGGCGGCAATCTTCTTGACGATGCGCTGGATCGTGAAGTACTCGGTCACCGTCGGGAAGGTGCGCACCGCAAGGTAGCCGATAAAGCCGATGACCACGGCCCAGAAAAGCAGGCCGAACATCGTGAGGCCACGCTGGGTTCGGCGCAGGCGGCGATTCGAAACGGGCTGGGTCATGGGCGTCTTGGCCTCGGTTTGCGGCGGGCGTCAGTGGAAGCCGCCGATTCGCGAGAGGTTACCGAAGTTCATCCAGACGAAAAACGCCTTGCCGACCAGGTTTTCGTCAGGTACGAAGCCCCAGAAACGGGAATCCTGGGAGTTGTCCCGGTTGTCGCCCATCACGAAGTAGTGACCGGCCGGCACCTTGCAAACCACGCCTTCAGGCGAGTAGCGGCAGTTTTCGGCATGCGGGAAGTTCTTCGGCCCTGGTCCGTAGTACGACGGGCGATTGGGCTCGAGCAGGATGCCGTGTTCGACGGCGCCGAGCTTCTCGGCGAAGCGAGGCGCGTGGCGCAGGCTGTCTTCGTCGAAGAACTCGCCTTGTGCCACCAGTGGCGCCGGTTGGCCGTTGATGCTGAGCTTCTGGTTCAGGAAGGACACCTCGTCGCCTGGGATCGCGACCACGCGCTTGATGTAGTCCAGCCGCGGATCCACCGGGTAGCGGAACACGATCACGTCGCCGCGCTGCACGTCGTTGTTCGCAACAAGCTTCTTGTGGATCACCGGCAGGCGTACGCCGTAGTGGAACTTGTTGACGAGGATCAGGTCGCCGACCAGCAGTGTGGGAACCATCGATCCGGACGGGATCTTGAACGGCTCGAACAGGAACGACCGCAGCACGAAGACCGCCAGGATCACCGGGAACAGCCCGGCCGTCCAGTCCAGCCACCACGGCTGCATCATCAGCCGGGCCTTGGCCTCCTGCACGTCGCCGTCGACGCGCTCGATGCCCATCTTCTTCAGTTCGGCCCGGCGCGCCGCGTCCTGGGATTCAAGGTTCGCCGCCGCAGCGAGCCGAGCGGGGCGGAAGCGATACCGTTCGGCCAGCCAGTAGCCCAGGGTGACCACCGTCAGCACGAACAGCAGCAGCGAAAAGTTGCCGATCCAGTGGCCGAAGAACCAGCCCCCGAGGTAGACAGCGAGGGCGCCGTAAAGCACGGCGGTGAGTGCGCTCATGGGTGACATGCGGGAGGGGAAGGGGGAACTCAGTCGTCGACCTGGAGGATGGCGAGGAAGGCTTCCTGCGGAACTTCCACCGTGCCGATCTGCTTCATGCGCTTCTTGCCGGCTTTTTGCTTCTCGAGCAGCTTGCGCTTGCGCGTGATGTCACCGCCGTAGCATTTTGCCAGCACGTTCTTGCGCAACGCCTTGACGTCCTCGCGGGCGATGATGTTGGCGCCGATGGAGGCCTGGATCGCGACGTCGTACATCTGGCGCGGGATCAGCGTGCGCATCTTGGCCACCACCGCTCGGCCGCGGAACTGGCTTTGCACGCGGTGCACGATCATCGCCAGCGGATCGACCCGGTCACCGTTGATCATGATGTCGACCTTGACCACGTCGGCGGCCCGGTACTCCTTGAACTCGTAGTCCATCGACGCGTAGCCGCGCGAGACCGACTTCAGCTTGTCGAAGAAGTCGAGCACGATCTCCGCAAGCGGCAACTCGTAGGTCAGATGAACCTGCTTGCCGTGGTAGGCCATGTTGAGCTGCACGCCGCGCTTCTGGTTGGCCAGCGTCATCACCGGGCCCACGCTGTCCTGGGGCATGTACAGGTGCACCGTGACGATGGGCTCCCGGATCTCGCGGATGCGGCCCAGGTCCGGCATCTTGCTCGGGTTCTCGACCATCAGCACGGTGCCGTCGTTCAGCTCGACTTCGTAGACCACGCTGGGCGCGGTGGTCACGAGGTCCTGGTCGAATTCCCGCTCCAGCCGCTCCTGCACGATCTCCATGTGCAGCAGGCCCAGGAAGCCGCAGCGGAATCCGAAGCCCAACGCCTGGCTGACCTCGGGCTCGTAGCGCAGCGAGCTGTCGTTGAGCTTGAGCTTTTCGAGCGCGTCACGCAGCTGGTCGTACTCGCTGGCTTCCGTTGGGTACAGGCCGGCAAACACCTGCGGTTTGATCTCCTTGAAGCCCGGCAGCGCTTCGGTGGCCGGTCCGGCGTTGTTCGTGAGCTTCTTCTCCAGCGTCACCGTGTCGCCGACCTTGGCCGCCTGCAGTTCCTTGATGCCGCAGATCGCGAAGCCGACCTCGCCGGCCTCGAGCACGTCGCGCGGCACGCTCTTGGGCGTGAAGACGCCCATCTGCTCGATGCCGAAGGTGGCGTTGGTGGCCATCATGCGGATGCGGTCGCCGCGTGCGAGTCGGCCATCGACGACGCGCAGCAGCATCACGACGCCGACATAGGTGTCAAACCAGCTGTCGACGATCATGGCCCGCGGCGGGCCAGCCGGGTTGCCTCGTGGCGCCGGCATGCGTGCGATCACGGCCTCGAGGATCTCGTCGATGCCCATGCCGGTCTTGGCGCTGCAGGGGATGGCATGTTCGGCATCGATGCCGATCACGTCCTCGATCTCGCTCTTGGCGTTGTCGGGGTCGGCCTGCGGCAGGTCCATCTTGTTCAGCACCGGTACGACCTCGACGCCGAGGTCGAGCGCGGTGTAGCAGTTGGCCACCGTCTGGGCTTCCACGCCCTGACTGGCGTCGACGACGAGCAGCGCGCCTTCGCAGGCCGAGAGCGAGCGGCTCACTTCGTAGCTGAAGTCGACGTGCCCTGGCGTGTCGATCAGGTTCAGGTTGTAGACCCGACCATCGCGTGCCGTGTAGGACAAGGCTGCGGTCTGGGCCTTGATGGTGATGCCGCGCTCACGCTCGATGTCCATCGAGTCGAGAACCTGTGCTTCCATCTCGCGGTCGGAGAGGCCGCCGCAGCGCTGGATCAGACGATCAGCCAGCGTGCTCTTGCCGTGGTCGATGTGGGCAATGATGGAGAAGTTGCGAATGTGCTTCATCGGCGGGCTTCGATTGCAGCGTATTGCCGAGCCTTCAGGCACTGCAAACCGGCGAACGGTGGGCCGCGTGGGGTGAGTGGACGCAGCGCGCGCGTGGAGCGCGGCGGTCTCGCTTCAGCGGAGGCGTCGAGGCTAAAAAAAAGGCGCGTCCAAAAGGGTGACGCGCCTTCCAACAGAACGTTTGGCAACTGCTTGTTGGGAGATCAGTGTAGCGCAAGGCATCGGCCGGGAACCCGCATGAATGCTTGTTTTCCGGTCGTTGTGCTGTTCCGACAAGCAAAAGTTATACACAGTTTATCTACAGATCTTCAAGGGCTTGATCAAAGTGTTGTGAGCAAGCACTGGCGTCGCCGAATCCATGGTCACAAAGCCGCGATTGGACCCGCAACTGACGTGAATTCTACGTGCCGGCAAACCCAATGCCCGGGCTGTCGAACTGAAGTGTGCATACGCTGACTTTGCCGGTCTGAACGACTTGCGGCGCGGCAGCCACAAAGCAAGAAAGGCGCCTCGCGACGCCTTTCCACAATCTGGAAAAACCCTGGCCGGCGATCAGGTTTATCGATTGGGTCGGATCAGCACGAAGTTGGTCCAGTCGTCGCGGCGCACCAGCACACTGACGGGCTTGTTCTTGTCAGCCTTCTCGGCCGCGGCCATGAAGGCCTTGGTATCGGCCACTTCCTGATTGTTGACCGAGAGGATCACATCTCCAGCGCGCAGTCCGGCACGCGCAGCGGCGCCATCGGCGGACTCGACCCGCACGCCGCCCTTCACGCGGAGTTCGCGCCGTTGTGCCTCGGTCAGGTCGGCCACCGTCAGCCCGATCGCGGTGGACTTGGCGGCCTGTGGTGCGCCGCCGCTCGCTGGAGGCTCGGCGCCAGCACGGCGGGCCGGTCGATCGGCTTCAAACTCCCCAACCGTGACCGCCAGATCGCGGGTCTGACCGTTGCGGAACACCTGCAGCGACGCGCGGCTGCCGGGCTTGATGCCGAAGATGAGCTTCTGAAGGTCACTGGGCTTGTCCACCGGCTTGCCATCGACGCGAAGCACGATGTCGCCGGCCTCGACGCCAGCCTTGTCAGCCGGGCCGTCCCTTTCGACGCTGCGCACGAAGGCGCCACGTTCCTTGCCCAAACCGATGGACTCGGCGACGTCCTTGGTCACCGGGCGGATGTCGACGCCGATGCGACCGCGCACGACGCGGCCGGTGGCGCGCAGCTGATCCGCGACGCGCATCGCATCGTCGATCGGGATTGCAAAGCTGATGCCGACCGAGCCGCCAGTGCGGCTGTAGATCTGCGAGTTGATGCCAACGACCTCGCCGCGGAGGTTCAGCAACGGGCCGCCGGAGTTTCCGGGGTTGATGGCGACGTCGGTCTGGATGAAGCT
>JAJTGU010000031.1 GCA_021297985.1 Rubrivivax sp. | reverse complement strand
TGGCCGGCGGCGTTGCCGTCATCACCGGCGCGGCATCAGGCTTCGGACTCGAAGCCTCGCGCCTTGCGGCGTCGTTGGGCATGAGGATCGTGATGGCCGACGTGCAGGCCGACGCGCTGGAGCGTGCCGCCGCCGAGATCCGTGGCCTCGGCGCCGAGGTGCTTCCTTGCCGACTCGACATCGCCAAGGCCGACGAGGTCGAGGCGATGGCGGCGGCGACGCTGGCTCGGTTCGGCGCGCCGAACTTCGTCTTCAACAACGCCGGTGTGGGCGCCGGCGGGCTGATCTGGGAGCACAGCGCGAAGGACTGGGAGTGGGTGATCGGCGTCAACGTCATGGGCGTCGCCCACGGCGTGCGCTGCTTCGTGCCCGCGATGCTGGCCGCCGCCCAGGCCGACCCGGCCTGGCGCGGGCATGTCGTCAACACCGCCAGCATGGCCGGGCTGCTGAATGCGCCCAACATGGGCGTCTACAACGTGAGCAAGCACGCCGTCGTCGCGCTGTCCGAGACGCTGTACCAGGACTTGAGTCTGGTCACCGAACAGGTGCACGCGCATGTGCTGTGTCCGTTCTTCGTGCCCACCGGCATTTCGCAGAGCCATCGCAACCGGCCGCCCGGGATGCAGGCCGAAGCCGCCCAGGTCACCCGCAGCCAGCGGGTCGCCCAGGCGATGAGCGACAAGGCCGTCGGCAGCGGCAAGGTCAGCGCCGCCGACGTCGCCGCGAAGGTCTTCGACGCCATGGCCCAACGCCAGTTCTACGTCTACAGCCACCCCAAGGCGCTGGCCACGGTGCAGACCCGGCTGGAGGACATCGTGCTGATCCGCAACCCCAGCGATCCGTTCGCCGGCAAGCCCGAGCTCCGCGAGCAGTTGCGCCAGGCCCTGCGCAACTGAAGCCCGAACGGCGCCGTCGATGGGGTGGCTCGCCATCCGCACATCCAGCCTGGATGTTGCGTGGTGCTGTGAGCTTGACCGCGAAGGGCTGTGGACAACTTGTGGATCTTAGAGGAGCAAGCTCTGAACAATTTGCCGTGTGTCCATTGCCCGTAAGTGGGATTGAAGGATTGTGAGCAGATTTTCTCGTTAAGCCACAATCTCGATATCCCCACTCGAAGCCAGTGCGGACTGGCGGAGGAGAACTGCGATGTCTGCTGTTCTGATGCCTCGGCCAGCGGCCGCTCAGCGTCTGGCCCGGCTCGTCGACCGGGCGCCGCGGCATCGCAGCCGCCGGATCAAGCTTCGCCCCCTGGCTGTCGACGACGCCGAGCCGCTGTGGCAGGCCACGCGCAATCCAGCGTTCAACGCGTTCCTGACCTGGCCACAGCCGGCGCAGCGCAGCGAGCTCGACGAGCGGGTCTCCCGCATGGTCGCGCAGGCTCGGGCGCGCCATGTCTGCCTGCTGAGTGCCGTGGACATCGCCAGCGAGCGATGGGTGGGCCTGTACCGCATCGAGCCCGACCCGGTCTGGGGTGGCGACGGCTGGTTCGAGCTGGGCATGTGGGTGCACCCGGACTTCTGGGGCGGCGGCTATGCCGGCGAATTGCACGCCACCGGCACGGCGCTGGCGTTTCAAGAGTCCGACGCGCCTGGCCTGGCGGCCCGCACCGCGGTGGCCAACCCCAAGGGCTGGAAGACGCTTGAGCACATGGGCTTCAAGCGCACGGCCGAGTACGAAGAGCCCTCGGAAGGGGGCCCGCCGATCCCGGCCCTGGCCTACTGCCTGTTGCGGGGCGATTGGGAGCAGGCCATGGCAGTGGCCGCGGCGGCCTGACCCGAAGGTCGGCATGGAGGGTTCTTGGCTGTCGGCGTCCGGCGCCGATGGCTTGGCAGCCACAATTCCCGCCGTGGTGGCCGTTCCCGACCCCGACCGGCGATTTGGACCTCTGGCCGAACGCGCGCTGCGCCACGGCAGCCCGCGACTCCACCTGCGGCCGTTTGCGCTGGAAGACGCCGCGCCCTTGTGGCAGGCGACACGGCACCCGGACTTCAATGCCTGGCTCACCTGGCCGCAGCCCACCGCTCCGGCCGAGCTGCTGGCCCGGGCCCAGCGCATGCTCGCGCAGATGCAAGGCCAGCAGGCCTGCCTTCTGAGTGCGGTGGATCGGGGCAGCGGGCGGTGGGTGGGCCTGTACCGGATGGCCGCGGACCTCTGGCGCGCGGACGAGGGGTGGTTCGAGCTGGGCATGTGGGTGCACCCCGATTTCTGGGGCGCCGGCCTTGCCGCTGAACTGCACGCTCTCGGCACCTCGCTGGCCTTCGAAGGCTCGGACACGCCGGGTCTGTCGGCACGCACCGCGGCGGCCAACGTCAAGGCTTGGAAGACGCTGCTTCGCATGGGCTTCGAACGCGACCACGCCTGTGACATCGCGGTCGAAGGCGCGCCCGCTCACCCGGGCCACGTCTATCGGCTCGGACGGCTGGCCTGGGCCCGTGCGACGCAGCAACCGGCTGCCGCCTGACCGGCGTCGCCGCCTGCGGCCGGTTCAGTCGTTTCAGCCGCGGTCGAACCTCAGGCCCTGGCCGGCAGCGGCCATGCGGTGCTGCAGGCCACGCACCAGGGCGTCAACGGCACGCAGCGTCGGCACCGAGTGGCCCACGACGTCTGCGAGTTCGATGGTCGCGCCGAGCAGGGCGTCGAGCTCAAGCGGCCGGCCGGCCTCCACGTCCTGCAGCATGCTGGTCTTGTGCGCGCCCACGGCCTCGGCACCGGCGATGCGTTGCTCGAGGCCGATCTTGAACTGCACGCCCAGCGCCTCCGCCACCGCCTGAGCCTCGCGCATCATGGTCGCCGCCAGTTCGCGCGTCGGCGGGTAGCGGCAGATGTCCTGCAGCGTCGATTGCGTCAAGGCGCTGATCGGATTGAAGCTCAGGTTGCCCCAGAGCTTGACCCAGATCTCGCTGCGGATGTCGCGCGCCACCGGCGCCTTGAATCCGGCCGCCATCAGGGCCTGGCTCAGGGCCTCGATGCGCGGGCTGCGCGTGCCGTCGGGCTCGCCGAGCGTGAAGCGGTTGCCTTCGACCAACTGCACGACGCCCGGCGCCACCAGTTCGGCGGCCGGGTAGACGACGCTGCCGATCACCCGCTCGGGCGCGATCGCCGCCGCGATGCGGCCGCCCGGGTCGACCGACTCCAGGCGCCGGTCCGCATGATCGCCGGGCAGCGCGTGGAAGTACCACCAGGGGACGCCGTTGATCATCGTCACGACGCTGGTCTGCGGCCCCAGGAAGCCGGCCATGCCCGCCAGAACGTCACCGACCTGATGCGCCTTGGTGGTGATGAAGACGTAGTCCTGCGGCCCGGCCTCGGCGCCGTCGGCGACCGCGGTGGCGGTGTTCGCGTGCTGCTCGCTGCCGTCCGCCAGACGCAGTCGGAAGCCACCGGCGCGGATGGCCTCGAGGTTGCGGTTGCGGGCCAGGAACGTGACCGCGTGGCCGGCCAGCGCGAGCCGGGCCCCGAGATAGCCCCCGATCGCGCCGGCACCGACGATGGCGAGTTTCAGGCTCATGGGGTGGGGGCCTTCAGGGGCAGTGGCGCACCCCGCCGGCGTGCCCACCAGCCGGCCACCAGCGGCCAGCCCAGCAGCACCAGCGCGAGCGTCGAGATGCTGCCGACCAGCGGGTTGCTCCAGAACACCGCCAGGCTGCCCTGGCTGCCCAGCAGCGCCTGGCGGAAGCTGGCCTCGGCCATGTCGCCCAGCACCAGGGCGAGCACCAGCGGCGCCAGCGGGTACTGGAGCTTCTTGAACAGGTATCCCAGCACGCCGAAGAACAGCATGGTTGCCACGTCGAAGTACGAAGAGTTGACGGTGTAGGCGCCGATCGCGCAGATCACGATGATGACCGGCCCCATGATGGAAAACGGCACGCGAAGGATCGCCGCCCACCACGGCACCGTGGTCAGCACGACGATCAGGCCGACGATGTTGCCGACGTACATGCTCGCGATCAGGCCCCAGACGAAGTCCTTCTGCTCGACGAACAGCATCGGCCCGGGCTGCAGGCCCCAGATCAGCAGCCCGCCCAGCAGCACGGCGGCCGTCGGCGAGCCCGGAATGCCCAGCGTCAGCATCGGCAGCAGCGCCGCGGTGCCGGCGGCGTGGGCCGCCGTCTCGGGGGCGACCACGCCCTCGATGCGTCCGCGGCCGAACTCCTCGGGATTCCTGGACATGCGCCGCGCGATGCCGTAGCTCATGAAGCTGGCCGGTGTCGCGCCGCCGGGCGTGATGCCCATCCAGCAGCCGACCAGGGTGCTGCGCAGGAAGACGCGCCAGTGCCGGAACAGCTCTCGCCAGGTCTCGATGACGACGGCAAACCGGATGCGCGCCGTGCGGCCCTTGAAGCTCAGGCCCTCTTCCATGGTCAGCAGGATCTCGCCGATGCCGAACAGCCCGATCACCGCGATCAGGAAGTCGAAGCCCTTCAGAAGCTCGGTGAAGCCGAAGGTCATGCGCAGCGTGCCGCTGACCGAGTCCAGCCCCACCGCGGCGAGCGCGAAGCCGAGCATCATTGCCGCGAGCGTCTTGGCCGCGGGCTCCTTGCTCATGCCGATGAAGCTGCAGAACGTCAGCATCTGGACGGCAAAGAACTCCGCCGGCCCGAACCTGAGCGCGAACTGCGCGACCAGCGGCGCAAGGAAGGTGATCAAGGCGACGGCGAAGATCGCACCGACGAAGCTGGACGTGAACGCCGCCGTCAACGCCTGCGCGGCCCGGCCCTGCTGGGCCATGGGATAGCCGTCGAACGTGGTCGCCACGCTCCAGGGCTCGCCCGGGATGTTGAACAGGATCGACGTGATCGCGCCGCCGAAAAGCGCCCCCCAGTAGATGCACGACAGCATGATGATCGCGCTGGTCGGGTTCATGCCGAAGGTCAGCGGCAGCAGGATCGCGACGCCGTTGGCGCCGCCCAGGCCCGGCAGCACGCCGATCAGCACGCCCAGCAGCAGGCCGATCAGCATGAAGCCCAGGTTCTGCCAGCTCAGCGCAACGCCGAAGCCTTGCATCAGGTTTTGCAGCTCGTCCATGACGGTGCCCCTGACTCAGTAGCCGAACAGGGCTTCGAGCGGGCCCTTGGGCAGGGGCACGACGAAGCCGTGTTCGAAGACCGCGAAGAACACCGCCGGAACGCCCAGCGCCACGGCCGCAACCACGGCCTTGCCATGGGTGCCATGGCGCAGCATGAACCAGCCGATCAGCAGCGCCGACGCGACATAGATGCCGACGAAGCGGATCAACGCCACATGCACGACCATCGGCCAGAGCACGGCCCAGACCAGAGCGAGCTGGCCGCGGTCGGCAAACACGGTGTTCGTGCGGGCCCAGTCGCGCAGCTGCTGCAACGCGATCCACAGCGATGCGCCACACAGGACTACGCCGATCCAGAACGGGAAGTACCCCGATTGCGGCCCGTCGTCGGCCCAGCCGGCGCCCACGCGCAGGCTGTCGCCAACGACCAGGCCGCCGATGGCCAGCAGCAGCAAGGCCGTGGCCAGTTCCACCCAGCGGGTGCTCATGGCGCGGCCCTCAGTTGGCGAGGAAGCCGGCTTCGCGCATCAGCACCCGGTGCTGCTGTTCAGTGCGGCCCAGCCAGTCGAAGTAGGCCTGGCCGCTCAAGGTCGTCTGGTTGAAGGCACCCTTGGTCATGAAGTCCTTCCACTCCGGCAGTGCCCGGATGCGTGCCAGCAGATCGACATAGAACTTCAGCTGCGCCTCGGTCACGCCGGGCGGCATGAAGATGCCACGCAGCATCGTGTATTCCACCGGGATGCCGGCGCTGCGGCAGGTCGGCAGGTCGGCCCAGCCTTGGGTTGCGGTGACCTTGTCCTTGTACGGCAGCGGCTGGGTGTCGAACACGCACAGCGCGCGCAGCTTGCCGGCGCGCCAGTGGCTTTCGGCCTCGATCGGGTTGTTGACCGTGGCGTCGACGTGCTTGCCCACCAGCTGCGTCGCCACCTGGCCGCCACCGCCGTAGGGGATGTAGATGATCTTCTTGCCGGCGGCCTTCTCGAGCATCACGGTGATGATCTGGTCTTCCTGCTTGCTGCCGGTGCCGCCGATCTTGATGCCGCGGTCGGGTCCGGCCTTGACCGCATCGAAGAACGCCTTTGCCGTCTGGTGCGGGCTCTCGGCGTTGACCCAGAGCACGAACTGGTCGAGCGCCATCATGCTGACCGGCGTCATGTCGCGCCAGTTGAAGGGCACGGCCGTGCCCAGCGGAGTGGTGAACAGGTTGGACAGCGTGATGACGATCTTGTGCGCGTTGCCCTTGTCGCCCTTGACGTCGAGAAACGCCTCCGCACCCGCGCCGCCGCCCTTGTTGACGACGACGATGGGCTGGTTCATCAGCTTGTTCTTGGCGACCACGCCCTGGATGAACCGGGCCATCTGGTCGGCGCCGCCGCCGGTGCCGGCCGGCACGATGAACTCGACGGCCTTGGTGGGCTCCCAGGCCTGGGCGGGCAGCGGGGCCGCCATGGCGATGGCAAACGGGAGGGCGATGCACCGGGCGGTGCGCTTGAAGAACCAGCTCATGTCGTCTCCTAGATTCAGAGGGAAGTCACATGGGTTGGAGAGTTCGCCGTCGTCGCCGACGGCGGGCGAAAAACAGGTACGCGCTAGCCGAGTCCCAGCTTGGCGGCCAGGCCGATGCGCTGCAGCTTGCCGGTCGCGCCCTTGGGGATCTCGTCGAGGATCAGGATCGTCCTGGGCACCTTGAAGTCCGCGACCCGGCTGGCCACGAAGGCCTGCAGCGTTCGTTCGTCGGCCTGCTGACCCTCGCGCAGCACGACGGCTGCGGCAACCTCCTCGCCGAGCTTGGCGTGTGGCATGCCGAAGCACACCACCTGGGCCACCGCCGGGTGGTCCATCAGGATCTCGTCGACCTCGCGCGGGCTGATCTTCTCGCCACCGCGGTTGATGATCTCCTTCAGCCGGCCCGTGATGCTGATGTAACCCTCGGGATCCATGGTGCCCTGGTCGCCCGTGCGGAACCAGCCGTTCGCAAAGGCCTCGGCATTGGCCTTGGGGTTGGACTCGTAGCCGGCGGTCACGTTGGGGCCGCGGATCGCGATCTCGCCGGTGGCGCCGGGTGGCAGGATCTGGCCGTCTTCGCCAAGGATCGCGACCTCGGGGCCGGCGGCCACGCCCACCGTGCCGGGCTTGCGCACCGCGGGTGGCAATGGGTTGCTGGCCATCTGGTGGGTGGCCTCGGTCATGCCGTAGCTCTCGATCAGCGGGCAGCCGAACACGGCTTCGAGTTCGTGGATCACCTGCGGCGGCATCGAGCTGCTCGACGACCGCACGAAACGCAGCGGATGGCGGGCGATGACCTCGGCGTTCTTGCTGGCCCGGCCGACGATGGCCTGGTGCATGGTCGGCACCGCGGTGTACCAGCTGGGGGCGGCCTCGTCCATCCAGGCAAAGAACTTCAGCGCATTGAAGCCCGGCGTGCAGAACACGAACGAGCCCGCGGAAAGAGGTGCCAGCACCCCGGCGATCAGGCCGTGGATGTGGAACAGCGGCATGATGTTCAGCCCCCGGTCGCCAGGCCCGAAGGCCAGTGTCCTGGCGATGTGCTGGGCGCTGGCCGCGAGATTGGCCTGCGACAGCGGCACGATCTTCGGCCGCGAGGTCGTGCCCGAGGTGTGCAGCACCATGCTGGTGTCGCCGGGTTGTCCCGGGCCGGGCTGCGCCGCCGGGATGGTGGTCGGCTCGCCCCGCAAGGTGAAGGCGCCGGCACCGCCCTCGGCGTCGGCCCGCAACTCGATGATCGGAACGCCGAGCTTTTTCGCCACCGCGACCGCGGGTGACGCGCTGCCGGCGTCGACCACCAGGGCCTTGGCGTTCAGGTCCGACAGGTAGAACTCGAACTCCTCGGCCCGGTACGCCGGGTTCAGCGGTGCCGTGGCCACGCCCTGTGCGGCGCAGACGAAGCAGGCGGCCATTTCCGGACCGTTGGGCAGCACGATGGCGAGTCGATCATTGCGACCGACGCCGAGGTCGTTGAGTGCCAACAGGGTTGCGTCGGCCAGGGCGCGCAACTCGCCATGCGTCAGCGGCCGTCGACCCGGCGCGCCGAGCGCTGGCGCGTCGGCGGCGGCGTTGGAGAACAAGGGCCGGAGCGTGGTCTGCATGTCCTGAGGGTCGAGGGTTGATCGAAGCCTGAAGCCCCAAGCCTCGTTTGTACCGGTCAATGCAAAGCCGAGCGTTCCCGTGGGAACCCTTGGGCCTGCGGTAACGCAACGCCAACAAGGTGGCGGATGTCGCGATGCCCTGTCGGGTGTTCAATCGCGCCCTTGGACACCACACAGAGGATTGAGACATGGACAACTGGATCGTCGTCACCGACGGCCGCGAGATCGCCGCCGTCGAAAAGCAGATCGCCAAGTACCTGCCGTGGATGGACGTGCGCCTGTTCCCGGTGAGCCAACACCGCGCCGTGCTGCGCGGCTCGCTGCAGAAGGCGCTGTGCGAGCAGTACCCGTCGATTCCCACCGCCGCCATGCTCCAGGTGCTGGGCCTGCAGTCCTGGCGGGCCATCAGCGACGTGGACTCGGCGACCCTGCTCGCGCAGCGCGATGACATCGATCTGCCGCCGCGCCGTCCGGCCAGCCGCGCGGTGGCCCGGGCCAGCGTCGCCGCCGGGGTCGATGCCCACCTGAAGGCCGTCAACCTGCCGGCGGCCTGGGCGCTGCTCGGGGGGCCGGGTGCGATCGCCTGGGGGGCGGTCAAGGCCGGGCAGATCGACACCGGCTACCTGCGCCACCCGGCTTTCGGCTTCGAGCCCACACCCTGGATCGACGTGTTGAATGGCGAGACCTTCTTCCCGGCGCCCGCCGCCCCCGAACTGGGCGACCTGTCCGGTCCCGGCAAGGGGCAAGACACCGGTCAGGGCCTGTCTGGCGGGCACGGGACCCGCATCGGCAGCGCCGTCTGCGGCGACGCCCCCGGGGCTGCGGGCGGGCCGTTCCATGGCGCGGCGCCGCGTCTCCCGCTGGTGCCGGTGCGCATCACCGACATCGTGCTGATCCCGCACGCGCAGAACGAGTTCCTGCAGGCCGTCGACCATCTGCTGGCGCAAGGCGCGGCGGTCATCAACGTCAGCCTGGGCATGCCGGCGTTCATGGCCACCAAGCCGCTCCGCCAGGCGGTCAACCGCTGCTACGAGGCCGGGACGATCCTCGTGTGCGCGGCCGGCAACATCGTCAACAACGTGGTCGCGCCGGCGTGCTTTCCGCGTGCGATCGCGGTCGCCGGTGTCACCCCGCAGGACAGG
>JAJTGU010000167.1 GCA_021297985.1 Rubrivivax sp. | reverse complement strand
GCGGTGCGGACCCCGTGGCGCTTTTTGCGGCCGGCACACCCAGCACCTACACGCTGCGCTTCCCGATCAACGGCTATTCGCTGGCCGACGGCGCAGCCAACTGGACGCTGCAGAACCTGGGTCTGTTCGTGCAGGACACCTGGCGCGTGAGCAAGAACTTCAACCTCATGGCCGGGGTGCGCCTGGACCGCACCATCGTCGGCGACAAGCCGATCCGCAACCCGGGCTTCCGCGCGGCGTTCGGTTTCGACAACGACACGACGATGGACGGCAAGCAGGTCGTCCAGCCGCGTCTGGGCTTCAACCTCAACCTCACGCCCGCCGGTGGCCGGCGCATGCAGTTGCGCGGCGGCATCGGATTGTTCGAGGGCAGTTCGTCCAACGTCTGGCTGACGAACCCCTACCAGAACACCGGTGTCCAGAACGCGACGCTGAGCTGTGGCGGCAGCGGCGCTGCCTGCCCGCCCGGGCTGGCGTTCACCCCCAACGTCAACGCGCAACCTGCAATCCCGGGAACCACCCCGGCCGCGGCGGTCGACCTGATCTCTCCTTCGCTTCGGCAGCCCAGCCTGTGGAAGACCAGCCTGGCCTTCGAGGCCGAACTGCCCTGGGCCGGAATCGTCGCCAGCGCCGAGTGGATCCACACCAAGGTGCAGTCGGGCATCAACTACCGCCACTTGAACCTGGGCGCTGCGACCACACGCGGCACCGACGGCCGGCCGCTGTTCTGGAACGCAGCCGCGCAAGGCACCGCCTGCTGGAACGGTGGCGACGCGCTGGTCGCCAACTGCGGAGGCTTGAGCCGCGCCGGCCGCAATACGGCGTTCGCCGACGTGCTGATCGCCGAAAACAGCAAGAAGGGCGGAGGCGACGCGCTGACGCTGGCCCTGGCCGGATCGGTGGCCCGTACGTTCAACTGGAACCTAGCCTACACCCGGACCAAGGCCACCGAGGCAAGCCCCTTGTCGTCGTCGACGGCGATCTCCAACTGGAATGGCCGCGCGGTGTTCGACCCCAACGAGGAGATTGCCGCTCGCTCGGCATACGAGGTCAAGGACCGCATCGGCGGCGGGTTCACCTGGAACCAGCAGCTCTTCGGAAACTACAAGACGACCATCGGCTTGTTCTATGAAGGCCGTCGCGGCAAGCCGTACAGCTGGACCTTCCGCAACGACGCCAACGGCGACGGCATCGCCGGAAACGACCTGATGTACATCCCGTCAAGGCCGGGCTCGGGCGAGGTCGTGTTCTTTGGTGCAACACAGGCGGCACGTGACGCGAACGAGGCCCGCTTCTGGAGCTTTATCGAAGCCAGCCCCGAGCTTTCCGCCAATCGCGGTCGCGTGCTTTCGCGCAACTCCGACAGCGCGCCGTGGGTCAACAGCTGGGACATCCGCTTCGCACAGGAGTTTGCCGGCTTCGCCAAGGGCCACAAGGCGGTCCTCGCGTTCGACATCCTGAACTTCGGCAACATGCTCAACCGCAAGTGGGGGCGTATCGACGAGGTCGGATTCAATGGCGGCAACGTCGGCGGGGTGCTCAACCGCGGTGGCAACGCGCGCAGCTTCGTCAATTTCGCCGGCCTGGATGGTGGCAAGTACGTCTACAACACCCAGAACACGGTCGAGGACTTCACGACCAAACAGGATCGCCTGGAGAGCCAGTGGCAGATCCAGGTGACGCTGCGCTACGAGTTCTGACCGGCCGCTGAAGGCTGGACGTGCAAAGGGGACCGCAAGGCCCCCTTTTCATTGGCTCGGCCGCGCCGCCCGCCGAGCTTCAGACCCGCTCGCCGACCCACCCCGCCACGCTGGCCAGAGCCGCCGGCAAGGCGGCTGCGTCGCTGCCGCCGGCCATGGCCAGGTCGGGCTTGCCACCGCCCTTGCCGCCGACCTGCTGGGCCACGAAGTTGACCAGCTCGCCGGCCTTGACACGGCCCGTGCTGTCGGCGGTGACGCCGGCCGCGAGCTGGACCTTGCCACCTTCGACCGCCGCCAGCACGATGGCCGCGGTCTTGAGCTTGTCCTTGAGCTTGTCCATCGTCTCGCGCAGGCTCTTGGCATCGGCGCCGGGCAGCATGGCGGCCAGCACCTTCAGGCCCTTCACGTCCACCGCCTGCGCCAGCAGCTCGTCGCCCTGGGCCGACGCGAGCCGGCCCTTCAAGGCGACCACTTCCTTGTCCAGCGTGCGCAGCTGCTCGAGAAGCTGCCCGACCCGCGAGGCGACATCACCCGCGCCGACCTTCAGCGCCCCGGCCAGGCCGTTGACCGTGCCTTCGAGCGCCTGGGCCCAGGCCAGCGCGTTGTCGCCGGTGACGGCCTCGACACGCCGGATGCCGGCCGCGACACCGGCTTCGGCCACGATCTTGAACAGGCCGATGTCGCCGCTGCGCTGCACGTGCGTGCCGCCGCAGAGCTCGCGGCTCGTGCCGATCGAGAGCACGCGAACGGTCTCGCCGTACTTCTCGCCAAACAGCATCATCGCGCCGGACTTCTGGGCGTCGTCCAGGTTCATGGTGCGCGCCTCGGTCGCGGCGTTGGCCAGGATCTCGGCGTTGACCAGGCGCTCGACTGCGGCGATCTGGGCATCGGTCATCGGTGCGTTGTGCGCGAAGTCGAAACGCGTGCGCTCGGCGTTGACGAGCGAGCCCTTCTGCTGGACGTGGGCGCCCAGCACCTCGCGCAGGGCCTTGTGCATCAGGTGCGTGGCGCTGTGGTTGCGCACGGTCTTTACGCGCCGCTCGGCGTCGACGCGCGCATGGACGACGTCGCCGAGCTCGATCTCGCCTTCGACGACCCGCCCCTGATGGCCGTGCACGCTGGCCGTGACCTTGACGGTGTCCTCGACAACGACGCGGCTGCGGGCATTGCGCATCTCACCGGTGTCGCCCACCTGGCCGCCGCTCTCGGCATAGAAGGGGGTGTGGTCGAGCACGATCACGACGTCATCGCCCGCCCGGGCCCGCAGCACCGGCGTGCCCTCGGCGTAGATCGCGACCACCTTGCTGTGTTCGCAAGCCAGGTGCTCGTAACCGTGGAACTGCGTGGCATCGCCGTCGTAGGCCAGGCCCGCGGCGACCTTGAACTTGGCCGCGGCGCGCGCGTTCTCGCGCTGGCGGTTCATCGCGGTCTGGAAGCCGGCGTCGTCCACCGTCACGCCACGCTCGCGGCAGACATCGGCCGTCAGGTCGAGCGGGAAGCCGAAGGTGTCGTGCAGCTTGAAGGCGGTGTCGCCGTCGATCTGCCTGGTGCCCGACGTGTCCAGTTTCGCCAGCGCGTCTTCCAGGATCTGCATGCCGTTGGCGATGGTCTGGAAGAAGCGCTCCTCCTCGACCTTCAGCACCTCCGTGGCACGCAGCGCTTCGCGCTGCAGTTCGGGATAGGCCTCGCCCATCTCGGCCGCCAGCGGGGCCACCAGCGTGTGGAAGAAGGGCTTGCGGGCGCCCAGCTTGTAGCCGTGGCGGATCGCGCGGCGGGCGATGCGGCGCAGCACGTAGCCGCGGCCTTCGTTGCCGGGGATCACGCCGTCGACCACCGTGAAGGTGCAGGCGCGGATGTGGTCGGCGATGACCTTCAGGCTGGGGCTCGTCGCGTCGCAATCGTTGCCGGGACCGGCCGCAGAATCCACCGACTGCTTGGCCGCGGTCAGCAGGGCCCGGAACAGGTCGATCTCGTAGTTGCTGTGCACGTGCTGCAGCACGGCGGTCAGGCGCTCCAGGCCCATGCCGGTGTCGACGCTGGGCTTGGGCAGCTTGTGCATCACACCGTCTTCGGTGCGGTTGAACTGCATGAAGACGTTGTTCCAGATCTCGATGTAGCGATCGCCGTCCTGCTCGGGGCTGCCGGGCGGGCCTCCGGCCACGTCGGGGCCGTGGTCGTAGAAGATCTCGCTGCACGGGCCGCAGGGCCCGGTGTCGCCCATCATCCAGAAGTTGTCGGACATGTAGCGCCCGCCCTTGTTGTC
>JAJTGU010000290.1 GCA_021297985.1 Rubrivivax sp. | reverse complement strand
GGAACGATCACCTTCCGCGGCGGCGGCGCCTCGCAATGCCCGGCGCGATTCGACATCGCGGCCGGCCACTGCCGCCACGGAGGGCCACGGTTGGAGCTACTCCGGCCCCGCCGGCCCGCAGAGTTGGGGCAGCCTGCGACCCGAGTTTGCGCAGTGCGCGACGGGGACGCGCCAGAGCCCGATCGACATCCGGGGGGGCCTCTCGGTCGACCTCGAGGCGGTGAGCTTCGACTACCAGCCCACCCGCTTTGCGGTGATCGACAACGGCCATACGGTGCAGGTCAACGTCGCGCCCGGCAACGCGATCGAGGTCGGCGGCCGGCGCTACGAACTGGTTCAGTTCCAGTTTCGTCGGCCGTCGGAGGAGCGCATCGACGGCCGGCAGTTCGAGATGAGCGTTCACATGCTGCACAAGGACGCCGAAGGCCGATTGGCGGTCGTGGCCGTGCTGCTGGACAAGGGCCCGGCCCAGCCCATCGTGCAGACGGTCTGGAACAACCTGCCGCTGGAGCGCCACACCGAGGTGGCGGCGCGCGTGCTGCTCAATCCGGCTGAACTCCTGCCGGCAGACCGCCGCTACTACACCTACATGGGCTCGCTGACCACGCCGCCATGCACCGAGGGTGTGCAGTGGGTCGTCATGCGCACGCCGCAGACGGCAACGCCCGAGCAACTCGACCTGTTTGCCCGCATATACCCGCTGAACGCGCGTCCGGTGCAGGCCTCGAACGGCCGGCGCATCCTGCAGTCGAACTGAGGCTTCAGGTCGACGGGCCTTTCGGCTGGCGGCCGGAGGACGCCAACAGCAGGCCCGGCCACAGCCACAGGCTGACAAACCAGAGCGCAATGCGCTGGGTCGACAGCGGTCGGGTTTCGTGGCGGGCGACCTTGGCGAACAGCACACCGGCACCCACCACCACGTACAGCAGCAGCGCGCTGTAGACGCCGGCACGCCAGCCGTAAGTGCCACCCATCGCGTCGCCGAGCCACGCGCCCAGCAGGGCGGCCACGGGCACCGACAGCAGCAAGGCCACCGCGACGCCCAGGATCGCGTGGCGCAGCTTGTAGAGCGGGTCTTCGTACATTGGCCGCGATTGTCAGGTGCCGGACCGAGCGGCTTCCGCCCAGCCTCGTCCCCTGGTTCGGTTCATGGGGCAACGGAGAATCAACTTGCACACCCGCCTACAAGTCATTCATTTTGCAGGACTTTTACCTGTCTCCACTTTCACTTTCTTATCCAAGTCGTTGATTCGACTGATTTTTTTGCCCGCCGGCATTGACCCGCTGTCACGCGAAGCGGTAAAGTGCAGAGATTCGCCAGAAAGTGGGGCGAAGTGTCTATTCATGAACTCGGGTGGTCAAGGTGGCGGTTTTTCGCGGGGGTCCGGTGCTGACGTTGGATGCCAAGGGGCGTCTGACAGTGCCCGCGCGCCACCGCGACCAGCTCGTCGCGATGTGTGGCGGGCAGCTGATTGTCTGCAAGCACCCGGACCGCTGCCTGGCGCTGTACCCGCTGCCGGTCTACGAACGCTTCGAGCAGTTCCTGCGCGGACAGGGCACCGAGATGGAGAACTGGAAGCGCGTCTTCATCGGCAGCGCGACCGAGCTCGAGATCGACAGCGCCTCGCGCGTGCTGCTGCCGCCCGAGCTGCGCGAATGGGCGGCGCTTCAGAGCGATGTCAAGTTCATGGGCGTCGGCGCCAACTTCGAGCTCTGGGACAAGGACGCCTACGCCGCACGCGAGGCACTCACTTTTGCTGCCGGCCGCCCCGAGCCGCTGCGCAGCTACGTCATCGAGTGAACCGTGAGCCTGGCCCAATCAACGTGGACGCACACCCCGGTGCTGCTGGCCGAGGCCGTGCAGGCGCTGGTGACGCGGCCCGACGGGACCTACCTGGACGGCACGTTCGGCCGCGGCGGCCACAGCCGTGCCGTGCTGGCGCTGCTGGCGCCTGCCGGCCGGCTGATTGCGCTGGACCAGGACCCGCAGGCCGTGCAGGCGGCGGCGGCGCTGGCCGGCGACGGCCGCTTCGCCATCGTGCACGGCACTTTCGCGCGGATGGCCGAGCACCTGCAGGCGCTGGGCGTGACGCGGCTCGACGGCGTGCTGCTGGACGTCGGCGTCAGCTCGCCGCAGATCGACGACCCGTCGCGCGGCTTCAGCTTCCGCTACGACGCGCCGCTGGACATGCGCATGGACACGACACGCGGCTTCACGGCGGCGGAATTCCTGGCCCGCGCGCCGCTGGCGCAGATCGTGGAGGTGTTGCGTGACCTGGGCGAAGAACGGTTTGCTGTTTCGATTGCAAAGGCGCTTGTCGCTCGCCGCGAAGCGGGATCGCCCGTCGCGACCACCGCAGAGCTTTCCGCGCTCGTGGCTCGCTCCGTGCGCAGCCGCGAACCCGGGCAGGACCCGGCCACGCGGACGTTTCAAGCTCTTCGGATTCACGTCAACGCCGAGCTTGAAGCGCTGCAGGCCGGCCTGAAGGACGCGCTCGCCCTGCTCGCGCCGGGTGGGCGGCTGGTCGTCATCAGCTTCCATTCGCTGGAAGACCGCATCGTCAAGCAGTTCATCGCCGCGGAAAGCCGCGACGAGGTCGACCGTCGGGCGCCGTTTGCGCCGCCACGCCCGCTGCGCCTGAACGCCCTGGCGCGAATCAAGCCATCGGCCGCTGAGGTGGCCGCCAATCCACGCGCGCGCTCGGCCGTACTGCGCGTGGCCGAACGCACCGCGGTGCACTGATGGCATGGGGTCGCGCGTGAACCTGGTCCTCGTCGTGCTCCTGCTCGCGAGCTGCCTGTGGCTGGTCCACACCAGCCAGCGCACGCGCCAGCTCACCAGCAAGCTGCACACCGCCAGCGAAAGGCAGAAGCTGCTTGACGCCGAACTCAAGCGCCTGGAAGCCGAGCGCCAGGCCCAGGCCACCCACCTGCGCGTGGACCGCGTCGCACGCGACAAGCTGGGCATGGTCAGCATGACGCCGGCGGTGATCGTCACGGTGGCCTTGCCGGCGTCGGCAGCGGCATCCGGCGCGGGGACGTCGCGATGAGCCGCAGTCACCGCCAGCAGCCGGGTCTCGAGCCGCGCGGCAACGTCGGTGCCGGGCTCCGCCAGGCCTCGCTCGGCGTGAAGAGCGTGCACTACGCGAGCAGCCCGCTGCTGGCCGAACGCACGCCGCCGTGGCGGTCGCGTTTTGTGGTCGGGCTGCTGGGCCTGGCCTTCGCCGGCCTTCTGGTGCGGGCGGTCTACGTGCAGGCGGTACGCGACGACTTCTACCAGGCCCAGGGCGAGGCGCGATTCCTGCACACCGAGGCCTTGTCGGCCAGTCGCGGCCAGGTGCTGGACCGCAACGGCCAGCCGCTGGCGCAAAGCGTGGCGATGCCGTCGGTGCACGTCGAACTGGGCAGCTTCGCTGCCGACGTCGCCCAGCGCAAGGCGATGGCCAAGATGCTGGCGATGAAGCCGGCCGAGCTCGACGACCGGCTCGACGGCAAGGGCACGGTGCTGCTGCGCCGCCATGTCGAAGAGGCCCACTGGCGCGAGCTGGAGGCCTACGTCAAGGCCCAGAAGATCCGTGGCGTTCATGCCCAGCGCGAGTTCGCGCGGCGCTGGCCCGAAGGCGAGTCGTCGGCCCATGTGGTCGGCTTCACCAAGCCCGACGGCGAGGGCCTGGAGGGCATCGAGCTGGCCTTCGATGCCCGGCTGCAGGCCAAGGCCGGCCAGCAGACCGTGGTGCGCGACCGCATGGGCCGCGTCATCGAGCACATCGGCGACCGCTCTACCGCTCCGACGCCGGGCCAGGACATCGTGCTGTCGATCGACGCCAAGGTCCAGTTCTTCGCCTACCAGCGCCTGCGCGAAGCGGTGCAGGAGCATGGCGCCAGGAGCGGCAGTGCAGTGGTGCTGGATGCCCGCACCGGCGAGATCCTGGCGCTGGCCAACTACCCGAGCTACGACCCGGCCAAGCGCCGCGGCGCACCGACCGAGGCGATGCGCAACCGCGCGATCACCGACATCTTCGAGCCCGGCTCCACGATGAAGCCGTTCACCGCCGCACTCGCGCTGGACACCGGCCGCTTCAAGCCGTCGACGCCGATCCAGACTGCACCGGGCACCATCGTCGTCTCGGGCTGGCCGATCAAGGACGTGCATGCCTACGGCGTGCTGAGCGTGGCCGAGGTCATCCAGAAGAGCAGCAACGTCGGCACGGTGAAGATGTCGTTCGAGCTGCCCGCACGCGAGATGTGGGACCAGTACGACCGTGTCGGCTTCGGCCGCAAGCCGAGGATCGGCTTCCCCGGTGCCGCCACCGGCCGCCTGCGCCCCTGGAAGACCTGGTACCCGGTCGAGAAGGCGACCATGAGCTACGGCTACGGCCTGTCGGTCAGCCTGCTGCAGCTGGCGCGTGCCTACACCGTGTTCGCGCGTGAGGGCGACGTGATCCCGGTCACGCTGGAGAAGCGCGCCGAGCCCGCCAGCGGCGAGCCCGTGATCAAGCCTGAGACGGCCCGTGAACTGCGTGCGATGCTGCAGGCCGCCGCCGGCGACCACGGCACTGCACCCAAGGCACAGACCATCGGATATTCGGTGGGTGGCAAGTCCGGCACGGCGCGCAAGCAGGCCGGCAAGGGCTACAGCAACAAGTACCGGAGCTGGTTCGTGGGCATCGCGCCCGTGAGCCAGCCGCGCATCGTCGTGGCGGTGATGGTCGACGAGCCGAACAAGGGCGTGATCTACGGCGGCGAGATCGCCGCGCCGGTGTTCAGCCGCGTCGTCCAGGAGACGCTCCGCACGATGGGCGTGGCGCCGGACATCGCGTTCAAGCCGCAGATCCAGCAGCGTCCCGCGACTGCGGTGCCCGAGAGCCTGTGACCATGGGCGCCGCCACCTCCCCGATGCTGCACGCGCTGGCCGACGTCGACGCCGCTGCGGCCTGGCTCCAGCAGCGCCTGAAGCCCGGCGCCGCACTGCACGCCGACAGCCGCGCGCTGCGTGCCGGCGACGCGTTCTTCGCCTGGCCCGGCGCGCTGCACGACGGCCGTGCCCATGTCCGGACCGCGCTGGCCCAAGGTGCCGCCGCCTGCATTGTCGAGGCCGACGGGCTGGCGGCACTGGACCTGCCGGCCGACGAGCCCCGGCTGGCCGCGCTGGCCGGTCTGAAGGCCCAGGCCGGCCCCATCGCCGCAGCGCATCTGGGCCACCCGGGGCGGCGGCTGAAGATGCTGGCCGTCACCGGCACCAACGGCAAGACCTCGACCGCCTGCTGGCTGGCCCAGGCCCTGGATGCCCTGGGCATGCCCTGCGGGGTCGTGGGCACGCTCGGGGTCGGTCGGCTGGCGGACCTGCACAGCACCGGCCTGACCACGCCCGACGCGCTGCGTCTGCAGGCCACGCTTGCCGGCTTCGTGCAGCAGGGCCTGGCGGCTTGCGCGATGGAGGCCTCGAGCATCGGCCTGGTCGAGCACCGCATGGCGGGCATGCCGCTGGACGTGGCGATCTTCAGCAACCTGACCCAGGACCATCTGGACTACCACGGCAGCATGGACGCCTACTGGGCGGCCAAGCGAAGCCTGTTCTCCTGGCCGGGCCTGCGCGCCGCGGTGGTGAACCTCGACGACGGCCATGGCGCCGCCTTGGCTGATGAGCTTCAGAGCGAGGGTCGGCTTGACCTGTGGAGCTTCTCGCTGGCCAACCCGATGGCGCGCCTGGTGGCCGGGCCTCTGGGCTATGCCGATGGCGGCCTGGTCTTCAGCGTGCGCGAAGGTCACCAGACCGTCGAACTGCGCACCACGCTGGTCGGCCGATTCAATGCCAGCAACCTGCTGGGCGTGCTGGCCGCGCTGCGGGCGCTCGGCCACCCGCTGCCCGAGGCCGCACGTGCGGCGCAGGCGGTTGCGGCCGTGCCCGGGCGCCTGCAGCGGGTACCGGGCTCGGGGCCGGACGTCGAGGTCTTTGTCGACTACGCCCACACCCCCGACGCACTGGAGCAGACGCTGGCGGCGCTGCGCCCGCTGGCCGACGCCCGTGGCGGGCGCCTGGGTTGCCTGTTCGGCTGCGGCGGCAACCGCGACGCCGGCAAACGCCCGCGCATGGGCGCGATCGCCAGCCGCCTGGCCGACCGGGTGGTGCTGAGCAGCGACAACCCGCGGCTGGAAGACCCGCAGGCCATCCTGGCGCAGATCGAAGCCGGTATCGACGCCGGCATCGACGCCGGTGTCGAGCGCCGGGCGCATGTGCGCAGCATCGTCGAGCGCGACGAGGCCATTGCCACCGCGTTGGCCGAGGCACGGCCGGGCGACGTCTGGCTGCTCGCCGGCAAGGGGCACGAGGACTACCAGGACATCGCCGGGCGCAAGCGCCCGTTCCTGGACCTGGACCACGCCCAGCGGGCCCTGGCCCGCCGCGCGGGTGGGGGTTCGCGATGAGCCTGATGACGCTGGCCCAGGTCCATGCGCTGCTGCCCGGCAGCCGGCTCGTCGGCGACCCGGCGGTCGAGCTGCAGCGGGTGCACAGCGACACGCGCAGCCTGCGCGCCGGTGACCTCTTCGTGGCCCTGCGTGGCGAACGCTTCGATGCCCACGACTTTCTGGCCCAGGCCCGTGCCGCGGGGGCAGAAGCGGCCATCGCCGAGCGCGGTCTGGCCGAAGCCGGGCTGGCGGGCGTGGAGGTGGTGGACTCGCTGGCCGCTTTGCAGGCCCTGGCCCGTGGCTGGCGAGCGCGGTTCCACCTGCCGGTGGTGGCCATCACCGGCAGCAACGGCAAGACGACGGTGACGCAGATGGTCGCCGCCATCCTGCACGCCTGGCTGGGCGACGGCGCCCTGGCGACTTCGGGCAACCTGAACAACCACATCGGCGTGCCGCTGACGCTGCTGCGCTTGCGCCAGGACGACGAGACCTGGCACCGTGCCGCGGTGCTGGAGCTGGGCATGAACCACCCCGGCGAAACCGCGGCGCTGGCGGCGATGGTGCAGCCCAGCGTGGCGCTGATCAACAACGCCCAGCGCGAGCACCAGGAGTTCATGGCCACGGTCGATGCGGTGGCCGGGGAACATGCCGCCGTGATCGATGCGTTGCCCCCGTCGGGTCGCCTGGTGCTGCCGCACGGCAGCCCGCACACCGCGATGTGGACCGAGCGTGCCGGCCCGCGGGCCGTGTGGACCTTCGGCCTCGAGGCCGGCGCCGACGTGCGCGGCGAGGCGCAGTGGCAGGGCCGGTGCTGGCAGTTGAAGCTGCACACGCCCGGCGGGCCGCTCGACACGCGGGTCGCGCTGCCGGGTGACCACAACGTGCACAACGCCCTCGCCGCCGCGGCCACGGCGCTCGCCGCCGGAGCCCCGCTGGCCGCCATCGCCCAGGGCCTGGCGGGCTTCGAGGCCGTCCAGGGACGCAGCGCCTTGCAGGCCGTGCAGCTGAGCGGCGCGCCCGGCAGCGCCCCGGCGACGCTGGTCGACGACAGCTACAACGCCAACCCGGACTCGATGCGCGCGGCGATCGAACTGCTGGCCACGATGCCGGCACCGCGCTGGCTGATCGCCGGCGACATGGGCGAGGTCGGTGCCCAGGGCCCGGCCTTCCATGCCGAGATCGGTGCTCTGGCGCGCGAGCGCGGGCTGGAGCAGGTCTGGACCGCCGGCAGCGCGATGGCGCACGCCGGAGGCGGCCGTCACTTCGAGACCGTGCCCGAACTGGTCGCGGCGCTGGGCGAGTTTGTCCATGGCGGCGAGGCCGCCGCCATGCGCAGCGTGCTCGTCAAGGGCTCGCGCTTCATGCGCATGGAGCGCGCCGTCGAAACCCTGCTGCTGCTGGCGGCTGAACCCACCTTGCCGACGCCGGCTCCCCGGCCCGAGGGTTGAATCCCGATGCTGCTTGCCCTCACCCAGTGGCTGTATGGCCTGTACCCCGACACGCTGGGCTTCCTGCGCGTCTTCCAGTACCTGACCTTCCGCGCCGTGCTCGCGGCGATGACCGCGTTGCTGATCGGCCTGGCGTTCGGGCCCTGGGTCATCCGCCGCCTGACCGAGATGAAGATCGGCCAGCCGATCCGCGAGTACGGCGTCCAGACCCACCTGGGCAAGCGCGGCACGCCCACCATGGGCGGCGTGCTGGTGCTGATCGGCATCGGCGTGGCCACCCTGCTGTGGTTCGACTTCACGGCCCGCTTCGCCTGGGTCGTGATGCTGGTGACCTTCGGCTTCGGCGCCATCGGCTGGGTCGACGACTGGCGCAAGGTCGTGCGCAAGGACCCGGAAGGCATGCGCTCGCGCGAGAAGTTCTTCTGGCAAAGCCTGATCGGCCTGGTCGCGGCCCTGTACCTGGCGTTCAGCGTCTCCGAAACCAGCAACCTGCGCGTGCTGGAGTTGTTCCTGCGCTGGGTGCAGAGCGGCTTCTCGAACGACCTGCCGCCGCGGGCCGACCTGATGGTGCCGTTCTTCAAGACCGTGAGCTATCCGCTCGGTGTCTTCGGTTTCATCGCCGTGACCTGGTTCACCATCGTCGGCGCCAGCAATGCCGTCAACTTCACCGACGGGCTGGACGGCCTGGCGATCATGCCGGTGGTCATGGTGGGTTCCGCGCTGGGTGTGTTCGCCTACGTCGTCGGCAACGTCAACTTCAGCCGCTACCTGCTGTTCCCGTACATCCCGGGGGCCGGCGAACTGCTGGTGTTCTGCGCCGCGATGGCGGGCGCAGGCCTGGCCTTCCTGTGGTTCAACGCCAACCCGGCGCAGGTGTTCATGGGCGACGTCGGCGCGCTGGCCCTCGGGGGTGCGCTGGGCACGATCGCCGTGATCACGCGCCAGGAGATCGTGCTCGCGATCATGGGCGGCATCTTCGTCGCCGAGACGCTGTCGGTGATGGCCCAGGTCTCGTGGTTCAAGTACACCAAGAAGCGCTACGGCGTCGGCCGGCGGATCTTCCTGATGGCGCCGCTGCACCACCACTTCGAGAAGAAGGGCTGGACCGAAACCCAGGTCGTCGTGCGCTTCTGGATCATCACCATGCTGCTGTGCCTGGTGGGCCTGGCCAGCCTGAAGCTGCGTTGATCGACACGCTGCCATGGACCTCCTGAACGGCCTTTCGATCCTGGTGCTCGGCGCCGGTGCCTCGGGCGCCGCGATGACGCGCTGGTGCCTGCAGCACGGTGCGTCGCGGGTGCAGGTCTGGGACAGCCGTGAATGGCCTCCGCAGGCCGACGCGTTGGCTGGCGCCGAGCGGAGCCATGCGCCCTGGAGCGACGAGTCCGCCGCCACTGCCGTGGCCGAGGGCCTTCAACTGGTGCTGAAGAGCCCGGGGCTGGCGCCCTACGACGAGCGCATCCTGCCCATCCTGCGTGAAGCGCGCACACGTGGCCTGCCGGTCTGGGGCGAGCTCGACCTGTTTGCACGGGCGCTGGCCGACCTGAAGGCGGCGCGCGACTACGCGCCCCGGACCGTCGCCATCACCGGCACCAACGGCAAGACCACCACCACCGCGATGACCGGTCTTCTGGTCGGCCGCACCGGTCGCCGGGTCGCGGTGGCCGGCAACATCGGCCCGACCTTGCTGGACACGCTGGCTGGCGCGCTGGCGCTTCCGCAGGAGCAGTGGCCCGAGGTCTGGGTGTTGGAGCTGTCGAGCTTTCAGCTCGAAGGCGGTGGCACGGGTGTCGTCGGCTTTGTGCCCGATGCGGCGGTGGTGCTGAACATCAGCGAGGACCACCTCGACTGGCACGGCAGCCTGGCCGCCTATGTTGCGGCCAAGGCGCGCGTCTTTGGCGCCGGCGACGCCGCCCGCGGCACGATCGTGCTGAACGCCGACGACACAGCCGTCGCGTCGATGGAACCGCCGCCACCACCGGTCGTCAAGTCGCGACCCAAGCCCGGTGAGGCGCAACCGACGGTGCTGCCGCCGCGGCCCGTGTCGCGCTTCGGGCTCGGCGCGCCGCAGCGTGCAGGCGACTGGGGCCTGATCCACGAAAACGGCATGGCCTGGCTGGTGCGGGCGCTGCCGGCCGACGAGACCCTGGCCGCTGCACGCGGCCGCAAGGCCGGAAAGGGGACGGACGCGGAAGCCGAAGTTCTTCACCTGCAGCGCCTGATGCCGGCCGATGCGCTGCGCGTGCGCGGCCGCCACAACGCGGCCAACGCGCTGGCTGCGCTGGCACTGGCCACGGCGATCGGCTGCCCGCTGGCACCGATGCTGCACGGCCTGCGTGAGTACGCCGGCGAGCCGCACCGCGTGCAGTGGCTGGCCACCGTGGGCGGTGTCGATGCCTACGACGACAGCAAGGGCACCAACGTCGGCGCCACCGTGGCGGCACTGCGGGGCCTGGGTGCCGACCTGGCGCCGGCGCGCATCGCCGTCATCCTGGGCGGCGACGGCAAGGGGCAGGACTTCTCGCCGCTGGCCGTGCCGCTGGCCGAGCATGCACGTGCCGTCGCCACCTTTGGCCGCGACGCCGGGCTCGTCGAGGCCGCTGTCGCCAGCGCGCTGGCCGACCGCGGCGTGCCGGTCCAGCGCCACGCCGATCTCGCCGAGGCGGTGGCCTGGTGCTTTGTGCAGGCCCGTGAAGGCGACGCGGTGCTGCTGTCGCCGGCCTGTGCCAGCCTGGACATGTTCCGCAACTACGAACACCGGGCCCAGGTGTTTGCGCAGGCGGTGCAGGCCGTGGCGGCCGAACAAGGCGAGGTGCTGGTTTGACGCGCAGTGCGACCGCCACCGCCTCCGCCGGCTTCTGGCAGCGCGGCGTCGCGGCACTGCGTGCGGCCAGCGCGCAGGCCTGGGCGCAGATCACCGGCGGCCCCGCGAACCTGGCGATGCCGGTGCGCGACAACCCGTATCTGGGCGGCCCGTCGTCGCGGCCGGTGCGCCTGATGGCGTTTGACCAGGCGCTCGTTGCCGTCGCGCTGGTGCTGGTCTGCATCGGCGTGGTGATGGTCTATTCGGCCAGCATCGCCCTGCCCGACAACCGGAAGTTCGCCGCCTACGCGCCGACCTTCTTCCTGCAACGCCACCTGCTGGCACTGGCCATCGCCTTTGTCGCCGCGCTGCTGGTGTTGCAGGTGCCGGTCGCGTTCTGGGAGAAGCACGCGCCGAAGATCTTTGTCCTCGCGCTGGTGCTGCTGGTGGTCGTGCTCGTGCCGTTCATCGGCAAGGTCGTGAACTTCTCGCGCCGCTGGATCCCGCTGGGCTTCATGAACTTCCAGCCCAGCGAGCTGGCCAAGCTGGCGATCGCGATGTACGCCGCCAACTACATGGTGCGGCGCATGGACGCGCGCGAGGACTTCTTCAAGGCCGTGACACCGATGGCGCTGGCGGTGGTCTTTGTCGGTGTGCTGCTGCTGCGCCAGCCCGACATGGGGGCCTTCATCGTCATCGCGACGATCGCGATGGCGATCCTGTTCCTCGGGGGTGTCAACGCGCGCATGTTCTTCCTGATCGCGGCGCTGGTCATCGTGACCTTCTCGGTCATCATCGCCTTCGACGACCTGCGCCGCGAGCGCATCCTGGCCTACCTGGACCCCTGGAACCCGCTGTACGCGCAGGGCAAGGGCTACCAGCTCACGCATTCGCTGATCGCCTTCGGCCGAGGCGAATGGTTCGGCCAGGGCCTGGGCGGCAGCGTCGAGAAGCTGCACTACCTGCCCGAAGCGCACACCGACTTCCTGCTCGCCGTGATCGGCGAGGAACTCGGCCTCGTCGGCGTCGCCACGGTGATCCTGCTGTTCTTCTGGATGGTGCGGCGCATCGTCAACATCGGCCGCCAGGCGATCGCGCTGGACCGCATCTACGCCGGGCTGATGTGCCAGGGCGTGGGCGTGTGGTTCGGCTTCCAGGGCTTCATCAACATGGGCGTCAACCTGGGCGTGCTGCCGACCAAGGGCCTGACCCTGCCGTTGATGAGCTACGGCGGCAGCGCGATCCTGATGAACCTGATCGCGTTGGCGATGGTGCTGCGGGTCGATGCCGAGAACCGTGCGCTCATGCGCGGGGGCCGCGCATGACGCGCCACCTCGTCGTGATGGCGGCGGGCACCGGCGGCCACGTGATCCCGGGGCTGGCGGTGGCGCGCGAGATGCAGCGCCGCGGCTGGCGGGTGTCGTGGCTGGGCACCCAGACCGGCCTGGAGAACAAGCTCGTGCCGCCCGAGGCGACGAGCGGCATCGCACTCGACCGCATCGGCTTCAGCGGCCTGCGCGGCAAGGGCCTGCTGCACACCGCCACCGGCGGTCTGCGCTTGCTCAAGGCCTTCTGGGACTGCCTGGGCATCCTGCGCCGGCGCGGCGCCGACGCCGTGCTCGGCATGGGCGGCTATGTGTGCTTTCCGGGTGGACTGATGGCGGCATTGCTGAACAAGCCGCTGGTGCTGGTCAACGCCGACGCCAGCCTGCTGCTGAGCAACAAGGCCTTGCTGCCGGTGGCCGACCGCATCGCCTTCGGCCTCGCGCAGGACGGGTCCCTGCCGGCGCAGAAGAACGCCGTCGTCACCGGCAACCCGGTGCGCGCCGAGATCGAGGCCCTGGCCGCACCCGCCGAGCGCTGGGCGGGCCGCAGCGGGCCGCTGAAGCTGCTGGTGGTGGGTGGCAGCCTGGGCGCGAAGGTGTTGAACGACACGCTGCCGCTGGCGCTGGCGGCCATTGCACCGTCGCAGCGTCCGCAGGTCGTGCACCAGACCGGCCCGGCCCAGTTCGAGTCCGTGCGCACCGCCTACGCCGCGGCCCAGGTGGTCGCCGAGGTGCTGCCCTTCATCGACGACATGCCGACGCGGCTGGCGGCCTGCGACCTGATGGTCTGCCGCGCCGGTGCCATCACCGTCAGCGAGCTGTGCGCCGCCGGTGTGCCGGCGATCCTGGTGCCCTTCATCGCCAGCACCACCGCGCACCAGCGCGACAACGCGGCCTGGATGGCCGCGGCCGGGGCTGCCATCCACCTGCCGCAGACCGAGCTGACGGCGCAGTGGCTGGCCGACAGGATCAAGGCCCTGGGCCGCGAGCGGCTGCTCGAGATGGCCACAAAAGCCCGCAGCCTGGCCCGCCCCGGCGCCGCGGCACGCGTGGCCGACGAGATCGAGGCCCTGGCCCCGGTGGAGCGTGCCGCATGAAGCATGCGCTCAAGCACATCCACTTCGTCGGCATCGGCGGCTCGGGCATGAGCGCCATCGCCGAGATCCTGCACAACCTGGGCTACACGGTGTCGGGCTCGGACGCGCACGACAGCGCCACGCTGCGCCGGCTGGCCGAGCTGGGGCTGAAGGTCCACATCGGCCACGACGCGGCGCACATCGACGGTGCCGAAGCCCTGGTCACGTCGACCGCGGTCAAGGGCGACAACCCCGAGGTGCTGGCCGCGCGTGCGCGGCGCATCCCGGTCGTCGCCCGCGCGGTGCTGCTGGCCGAGCTGATGCGCGTGAAGCTGGGCATCGCCGTTGCCGGCACCCACGGCAAGACGACCACGACCTCGCTGGTCGCCAGCGTGCTGGCCGAAGGCGGGCTCGATCCGACCTTCGTCATCGGCGGCCTGCTGCAGAGCGCCGGAAGCAACGCACGGCTCGGCGCCGGCGAGACCATCGTGGTCGAGGCCGACGAAAGCGATGCGTCGTTCCTGCACCTGTCGCCGGTGCTGGCCGTCGTCACCAACATCGACGCCGACCACATGGACACCTACGGCCACGACCTGTCGCGGCTGCGCAGCGTGTTCGTCGAGTTCCTGCATCGCCTGCCGTTCTACGGCCGCGCCGTCGTCTGCCTGGACGACCCGGGCGTGCGCGCCGTGCTGCCGATGGTGTCGCGGCCGCTGCTGAGCTACGGCATGGACGCCGGTGCCGACGTGCGGGCCAGCGAAGTCCGGGCCCTGGCCGGTGGACGCATGGCGTTCCAGGTCACGCGGCGGCGCCCGCGCGACGGTGTCGAGCTGGCGCCGCTGGCGGTGGAGCTGAACCTGGCCGGCGAGCACAACGTGCGCAACGCGCTGGCCGCGATCGCGGTGGCGATGGAGTTCGACGTGCCCGACGCCGCCGTGCAGCGGGCGCTGGCCGCGTTTGCCGGCGTCGGCCGCCGCTTCGAGCGTCACGGCGCGCCGCCGGCCCGCGACGGCTCCGGCCCCGTGACCCTGATCGACGACTACGGCCACCACCCGGTCGAAATGGCCGCCGTGCTTGCGGCGGCACGCGGTGCCTTCCCCGGCCAGCGCCTGGTGCTGGTCTTCCAGCCCCATCGCTACACCCGCACGCGTGACTGCTTCGAGGACTTCGTCGCCACGATGGGTGGCTTCGACGCGGTGCTGCTGACCGAGGTCTACCCGGCCGGCGAGGCCCCGATCGTCGCCGCCGACGGTCGCGCGCTGGCGCGGGCGCTGCGCCTGGCCGGCAAGGTCGACCCGCTGTTCGTTCCGACGGTGGCCGAGCTGCCCGAGGCCATCGCCACGATGGCACGCGGTGGCGACGTGGTGCTGAGCATGGGCGCAGGCTCGATCTCCACCGTCGCCGCGCGCACCGCCCGCCTGTTGCACACCGGAGCCCCGGCATGAAGCCGCTGAGTGCCTTTGTCTTCCCCGACCCCGCGACGCTGGGTCGCGTCGCCGTGTTGATGGGCGGCGGCAGCGCCGAGCGCGAGGTCTCGCTGATGAGCGGCACCGGCGTTCTGGCCGCGCTGCGCTCATTGGGGGTCGACGCCCACGCCTTCGACCCGGCCGAGCGACCGCTCGCCGCGCTGAAGGACGAGTCGGTGCAGCGGGTCTTCATTGCGCTCCACGGACGCGGCGGTGAAGACGGCGCCGTGCAGGGCGCCCTGGAATGGCTGGGCATCCCCTACACCGGCCCGGGCGTGATGGCCAGCGCGATCGCGATGGACAAGGTCATGACCAAGCGCGTCTGGCTGGCCGAGGGGCTGCCGACACCGCGCTGGGTCTGGCTGGCGCCACACCGCCAGCAGCGCGAGCAGGTCGTCGGCGTGCCCGATACGCTGGGCCTGCCGCTGATCGTCAAGCCCCCGCGCGAGGGCTCGTCCATCGGCATCAGCAAGGTCAATGGCTACTCCGAGATGCAAGGCGCGGTGACGCTGGCCGCCGGTTACGACGCCGATGTGCTGTGCGAGGAGTTCATCGAGGGCATCGAGCTCACCTGCCCGGTGCTGGGCGCGGGCGACAGCGCCGAGGCCCTGCCGGTGGTGCGCATCGACGCGCCCGACGGCAACTACGACTACGAGCACAAGTACTTCAGCGACGACACCGGCTACCGCTGCCCGAGCGGCCTGTCCGACGCCGAAGAGGCCGAGGTCCAGCGCCTGACGGTCGAGGCCTACCGCGTGCTCGGCTGTCGCGGCTGGAGCCGGGCCGACCTGATGCTGCGCGCCAGCGACCGCAAGGTCTTCCTGCTCGAGATGAACACCAGCCCCGGCATGACCTCTCATTCGCTGGTGCCGATGTCGGCCCGCGCCGCCGGGCTGGACTACCCGCAGCTGTGCCTGCGCCTGCTGGCCACCGCGGCGCTGGACCGCGACGCCCAGGTCCATCGCGCCCCTTCGGCATGAGCGCAGCGGCCGCCTTCCCCAACACCACCGCCGGCTCGCCGCGCTCGGTGGTGTTGCCGCTGGACGTGCGGCTGATGAACCTCAGCGCTGCCGTGATCGCGCTGCTGTTGCTGGGGCTGCTCCTGGCGGCCGCCGCTTGGGCGGTGCAGCGTGCACCGGCGCTGGCCATCCGCCAGGTGCAGCTGCAGGGTGACTTGCTGCGCACGACACCGGCGGCGGTGCGCACGCAGGTGCTGGGTGCCGTGGCAGGCAACTTCTTCGCGGCCGACCTGGGCGCGGCGCAGCGTGCCTTCCAGGAGCTGCCGTGGGTGCGCCGGGCGGTGGTGCGCCGGGTATGGCCGCACACCCTGGTCGTCGTCATCGAGGAGCACGAGCCGGTCGCGCTGTGGCAACGGCTCGAGGACGGCGAGGCCAGCACCGCCAACAACACGCCCGAACGCCTGGTCAACCGCCAGGGCGAGGTCTTCGAAGCCAACCTCGGCGACGTGGCCGCCGAGCAGCTGCCCACGCTCACCGGCCCCGAAGGACGCGCCGCCGAGATGCTGGCCCTGTTCGGTCGCCTGCAGCCGGTCTTCGGCGACGCCGGCATGGTCGTGCAGTCCTTGCACCTGTCCGGACGCGGCTCGTGGCGGGCCGATCTCGACAGCGGCGCGACGGTCGAACTCGGCCGCGGCAGCGCCGACGAGGTCATCGCACGGACGCGGAACTTCGCGCAGACCCTGAAAGCCGCGCGCACGCAGTACTTTGCCGGCGCTGCACTCGAATCCGCCGACCTGCGCCACGGCAACGGCTACGCGCTCCGGTTGGCCGGCGTCGCCACCGGCGGCGCAGCGTCGGGTTCGGCCGCTCATAAACAACGTTAGGACTCACCAAGCGCATCATGGCCAAGGAATACAAGGACATGGTCTTCGGACTCGACATCGGCACCAACAAGGTGATGGTGGTCGCGGCCGAAGTCCTGCCCGACGGCGAGTTGCGCGTCGCCGGACTGGGCGTGCACAACACTTCGGGCTTGAAGCGTGGCGTGGTCGTGAACATCGACGCCACGGTGCAGAGCATCCAGGCCGCCTTGAAGGAGGCCGAGCAGATGGCGGCGGCCAAGATCGGCGCCGTCTGGACCGGCATCACCGGCAGCCACATCCGCGGCCAGAACTCCACCGGCATGGTGATCGTGCGCGACAACCGCGAGGTCACGCCGACCGACGTGGCGCGGGTCGTCGAGACCGCCAAGGCGATCAACATCCCCAACGACCAGCGGCTGCTGCTGGTCGAGCCGCAGGAGTTCGTGATCGACGGCCACGAGGTCAAGGAGCCGATCGGCATGTCCGGCAGCCGGCTCGAGGTCAAGGTGCATATCGTCACCGGCGCGCAGAGCGCGGCCGAGAACATCCTCAAGTGCGTGCGACGCTGCGGCCTGGAAGTGCAGGGCCTGATCCTGAACCCCAGCGCGAGCAGCCTGGGCGTGCTGAGCGAGGACGAAAAACAGCTTGGCGTGGCCCTGGTGGACATCGGCGCCGGGACCACCGACGTGCAGATCTACACCGAGGGCAGCGTGCGCCACACCGCGGTGATCCCGATCGCCGGCGACCTGATCACGAGCGACATCGCGATGGCACTGCGCACGCCGACCAAGGACGCCGAGGAGATCAAGGTCGAGCACGGCGTGGCCAAGCAGTTGCTGGCCGATCCGTCGGAGACGCTGGAGGTGCCGGGCCTCGGCGACCGCGCACCGCGGCTGCTGTCGCGCCAGGCGTTGTCGGGCGTCATCGAGCCGCGCGTGGAGGAGATCTTCTCGCTCGTGCACCAGGTGCTGCGCGACAGCGGCTACGAAGAACTGCTGTCCAGCGGCATCGTGCTCACCGGCGGCTCGGCCGTGATGCCGGGCATGGTCGAGCTGGGCGAGGACATCTTCCTGAAGCCCGTGCGAAAGGGCCTGCCCACCTACAGCGGCCCGTTGTTCGACATGGTCGCCAGCCCCCGCTGCGCCACCGTGATGGGCCTTCTCGAAGAGGCCCGCAATGCCCGCCTGCGCGGTGCCCGTGCCGCCCACCAGGCCGGCGGCGTCAAGACCATGGTCGGCCGCGCGCGCGACTGGTTCCTGGGCAACTTCTGATGCTGCGAACTGCGCGCATTCGCCTTCACCCTCTCCCGCGTGCGGGAGAGGGGGAACGTCCAAGAGCTCGACCTCAGAAGCTCGGGACATTCTTTTCTTGACACCTTTGGCAACTGCAACCCACTGACAAGGAGGCTTCCATGCCCATCGAAATGATCGAAGACTTCGACCAAGGCACCCAGATCAAGGTGATCGGGGTCGGCGGCGGCGGTGGCAACGCCGTCGAGCACATGATCGGCTGCGGCGTGCAGGGCGTGGAGTTCATCTGCGCGAACACCGACGCCCAGGCCCTGCACCGCAGCAGCGCGGCAACGCTGGTGCAGCTCGGCAAGACCGGCCTGGGTGCCGGCTCCAAGCCCGAGATGGGCAAGGTCAGTGCCGAGGACGCGGTCGAGCGCATCAAGGCCGCGATCGCGGGCGCGCACATGCTGTTCATCACCGCCGGCATGGGCGGTGGCACCGGCACCGGCGCGGCACCGGTGATCGCGCGCGTCGCCAAGGAGATGGGCATCCTGACCGTCGGTGTCGTCACCAAGCCGTTCGAGTTCGAGGGTCGCCGCCGCAGCAAGCAGGCCGAGGACGGCGTCGCCGAACTCGAAGCCAACGTCGACAGCCTGATCGTCGTGCTCAACGAGAAGCTGCTCGACGTGATGGGCGACGACGTGACGCAGGAGCAGGCGTTTGCGCATGCCAACGACGTGCTGAAGAACGCCGTCGGCGGCATCAGCGACATCATCCACATCCCGGGTCTTG
>JAJTGU010000116.1 GCA_021297985.1 Rubrivivax sp. | reverse complement strand
ACCGAGATCAGATCCTCGTACCGCGCCGCCAGCGCCACGGTGGCGATCTGCGTCTTGTCGCCCATCTCGGCCAGGAAGAATGCCACGACCGTGGTTCCGAAAACGCCGAACCGCTGCCTGCCGGCGGCCACCTCGTCGTCGACCCTGTCAGGTATCAGCATCCAGCCGGCCATCGCAATGAAGGAGGCGCCGATCACCCAGCGCAGGATGTCCGGGCCGAGTGCCTTGGCCACCCAGTCACCGACCAGACCGGCGAACGCATGGTTGACCAGCGTGGCCACCAGGATGCCGAGGATGATGGGGACGGGTCGCCGGAACTTGGCAGCCAGCAATATGGCCAGCAACTGGGTCTTGTCGCCCATTTCGCCGAGGGCGACCACGCCGGTTGATACGAGGAAAGCTTCCACGAGAACTCCAAGGGCCAGCGAAGACGAAGACTGCACGGCATCCCCGGCCCATCCGGAGGCAGTGCAGTCAAAGGTCTTGCCAGGCTTGAAGCTGTCCGTGCCATGACCATAGGGGTCAAGTGTGTTGACGCGGACCCCTGCGGGGGCAGGGCGGCTACTCCCCAATGACGGGTACAGGCGGATTGTAGTGGGGGCGCAGTCGGCAGTCGGCAGTCGGCAGCTCAGTCGGCAGTCGTACCCTCAGCTCCAGCACCCGACCGCCACACGCGCACTTGATCGACTCGGCTCGTCGTCGTCGGCGTCGCCGTACGCATGCAACTTCGGCGAGCAGGCCTGCCCGTCGAAGATCGATCGGCCTCGAGACCGCGTCGTCGCGGAGTTCAGCGCACCAACAGCACCGGCACCTTGCAGCTGGCGAGCACCTTGGTGGCGACCGAGCCCATGACGACGTTGACCACGCTGCCGTGGCCGTGTGATCCCATCATCAACAGATCGAAAGAGCCGCTGCTCGCCTGCTTTGCGATGACATCCGCAGCCGGGCCAACCTTCGATACAAACTCGGCCTCAATACCGCGTTGCTTGAAGAACGCGCGGATGGGCTTGAAGATCTTCTCTGCCTCGTCGCGGTAGTAGCCCTTGACCAAGTCTCGGTCCAACACCGCGGCAGCTCGCGGCGGGATGCCAGGGACCGCCGTTACGACCACATAGCGATGACGTGTGCCCAGCCACTCGTCGTGAGCTGCGACATAGGCGAGCATGCGCTTGGTGTATGCGCTGCCATCGGCAGCGAGCAGGATGTTCATTCCGTCTCCGATCGAGTTCTGGTCGCCATTTTGCCCCCTCCGTTCGTCCGCATCGAGGGCCAATCGAAGCAGGCTGCGCATGTGCTCGCAGAAGAAGCACTGCGGCAACGGCGCTGGCGCCGGCACAATGGTCAAGACGGCACTGGAGTTGAGCCATGAAGATTCTTGTTCCGGTAGACGGCTCAGAACTGGCGCTGGATGCTGTGCGCCACGCATTGCGCTTGCGGCAAGAGGGTCTGGACGCCACTTTCCTGCTCGCCACGGTGCAGGAGCCAACCTACCTCTACGAACTGGTTCTCGCGCCGGATGCCGACGTGCTGGAACGGGTCAGCGGGGCCGTCGGTTCCCGTGCACTGGAAGGCGCCGAGGCGCTGTTCGACGCAGCCGGTGTTCCCTTCGAGCGCGAGATCGGTTCCGGTGAGCCTGCCCCGACGTTGATCGAGATGGCCGAGCGCCATGGCTGCGACGTCATCGTCCTGGGTGCCAGGGGCCTGGGTGTCGTGCGCAGTGCGCTGCTGGGATCGGTGTCACAGGGCGTCCTGCATGCGTCGAAGCTGCCCGTGACCGTTGTCAAACACGCAGGCAAGAGTTCGGGGGCCGAGTGAGAGCGACACGGACTCTGCCGGACACCGCCACCTGATCGTTCCCGATCGGAGCGGACCCGCTCGCCAGGGCTTCAACACCAGCAGCGAAAGCGACCAGGGAAACATTCAAGCCAAGCGCCGCACTCTGCCGATGCGTCGCGGAGCATGGATCGCCCGGGGTCGGCGAGGCGCCGCTGTTGATGCAAGTCAAGCAGTTGCCCTGCGAAACTGGAGAACAGTGCCAATCGACCTAGACTCGTTGTTCACTCGATGACGTCCAGGAGCAATGCCATGGCGATGATGAGGGCGGCAGTATTCGTCGAACCCGGACGCATCGTGCTTGAGGACAAGCGAATCCCGGATGTCGGTCCCCTTGACGCACTGATCAAGGTGACCACGACCACGATCTGCGGCACCGATGTCCATATCCTGAAGGGCGAGTACCCGGTCGCTCGTGGCCTGACGGTCGGCCACGAGCCGGTCGGCGTCATTCACAAGCTGGGATCGGCGGTGCAGGGCTACCGCGAGGGGCAGCGCGTCATCGCTGGCGCCATCACGCCGAGTGGCTGGAGCAATGCCTGCCAGTGCGGCTTCGGTTCGCAGGACGGGGCCGGCACCGCCCACGGATGGAAGCCTCTCGGCGGTTGGAAGTTCGGCAACACCATCGACGGGTGCCAGGCCGAGTACGTGCTCGTACCCGATGCCATGGCCAACCTCGCGGCAGTGCCCGACGAACTCAGCGACGAGCAGGTGCTGATGTGCCCCGACATCATGTCGACCGGGCTCAGCGGCGCCGAGCGCGCCAACATCCGCATCGGCGACACGGTGGCGGTGTTCGCGCAGGGGCCGATCGGCCTGTGCGCCACCGCCGGCGCCAAACTGAGCGGCGCGACGACGGTGATCGGCGTGGACCGCCTGCCCAACCGGCTTGAAATCGCCCGTCGGATGGGCGCCGACCACGTCATCGACAGCAGCCGTAACGACCCGGTCGAGGAGATCATGCGGCTCACGGGGGGGCGCGGGGTGGATGTCGCCATCGAGGCGTTGGGCACGCAGGCCACGTTCGAAGCCTGTTTGCGCGTGTTGCGGCCGGGTGGAACCTTGTCGAGCCTGGGGGTCTACTCGACCGACCTCACGATCCCGCTGGGTGCTTTCGCTGCCGGACTCGGCGACCACCAGATCGTGACGAGCTTGTGCCCCGGAGGCAAGGAACGCATGCGCCGCCTGATGTCGGTGATTCAGTCGGGCCGCGTCGACCTTGGCCCTATGGTCACGCACCGCTTCAAGCTCGACGACATCGAGAAGGCCTACGAGTTGTTCAGCCATCAGCGCGACGGCGTGCTGAAGGTCGCAATCACGCCTTGACCGACGAAACAGCCAGCACTCGTCGCGGGCCGACGGCGGTCGGCGGGTCCGGCACCATGACTCCGACCCAGTCGCCGGTGGCACCGCACACACTGGACGCCGACGCGGTAGCGGCGCTGCTAGAGGTCCGCCCTGAAACCGGGCTCAGCGCCCAGGAGGCACTCGCACGCCTGTCGCGTGTAGGCCCCAACCGCTTGCCACAAGCACCGGCCCGCTCACCCTGGCGGGTGCTGCTCGCGCAGTTCAAGAGCATCCTGATCCTGATCCTGCTGGGGGCGGTGGTCTTGGCCGCACTGGTCGGCAGCACCAAGGACGCCTTGGTGATCCTGGCCGTGGTGGTGATCAACGCGCTGGTCGGCTTCTACCAGGAGTACCGCGCCGAGCGCAGCTTGGCAGCGCTGAAGTCGATGCTGCCCAGCAAGGCTCGTGTGCGGCGCGACGGTGTCAGCCACGACATCGCTGCCGACGACGTGGTGCCGGGTGACGTCTTGTTGCTCGAGGCGGGAGACCGCGTGGCGGCCGACGGGCGCCTCTGGCTGGCGGCCGGGCTCGAGATCGACGAATCGGCGCTGACCGGTGAATCCCAGCCGGCCGGCAAACAGACCGCTCTGCGAGTGGCCGCCGATGCGCCCTTGGGTGACCGGCTCAACCTTGCGTACATGAACACGCTGCTCACGCGCGGACGGGCCGAACTCGTGGTCACGGCGACCGGCCCGAGTACGGAGATGGGGCGCCTGTCGCAGGAACTGGCGGCCACCGAGGAAGTCGCCACGCCATTGCAGGTTCAACTCGACCGACTCGGCAAACGCCTGGGTGCGATCGCGCTGACACTGGTCGCGCTGCTCTCGTTCCTGCAGTTCCTGCGCGGCGCAGATCTCGTCCACATCGTGCTCGATGCGATCGCGCTGTCGGTCGCGGCCATGCCCGAGGGCCTGCCGGTGGTGGTGACTGTCACCCTCGCACTGGGCATGCACAAGATGGCGCGCCAGCATGCAATCGTCAAGCGCCTGGCCAGCGTCGAGACGCTGGGCTGCACCACGGTCATCTGCTCCGACAAGACGGGCACGCTGACGCTCAACCAGATGACAGCGCGCGCCTTCGTCTACGGCGGGCAACGCTTCGATGTGTCCGGCGAGGGCTATCGGACGCAAGGCGAAATCACGCCCGCGACGGGACACGCCATCGGCGTCGATCTTGCCCCGTTGCTGGTGCCGATGGTGGCTTGCAACGACAGCCGTTTCGACGACGGCAAGGCGATCGGCGACCCGATGGAGGCGGCCTTGTTGGTGCTTGCCGCCAAGGGCGGCATCCTGCACGACGCCGTCGAGCGCGCGCTGCCGCGCGTGGCCGAACTCCCGTTCGACTCGGCGCACAAGTTCATGGCCACCTTCCACCGCGACGGCGACCAGATCAAAGTGTTCGTGAAGGGAGCGCCAGATGTCCTGCTGGCACGTTGCAAACGCTGGAAAGTAGGAGGCGTCGAGGCGGCGTTCGGTGCGCCCGAAGCCGCAAAGGTCGATGCGGACTATCACGGCCTTGCCGGGCGCGGTCTGCGGGGCCTGCTGGTCGCTTCGCGCACGCTGCCAGCCGCGGCGTTTGATGCTTCCGGTGATCTCTCGGCCTGCATCGCCGAACTGGAATTCGTGGGACTGGTCGGGTTGATGGACCCGCCGCGGCCCGAGGCGATGCAGGCGATCGCCGAATGCCGCCAGGCAGGCATCGTCGTCAAGATGATCACGGGCGACCACCAGGCGACTGCATCGGCGATCGCCTCCGAACTGGGACTGCACGGGCGCGCGGTGTCAGGCGCGGACATCGACCGCATGGACGCAGCGCAACTGACCGCAGCGATCGACGAGGTCGCCGTGTTCGCCCGCGTGACCCCCTCGCACAAGGTCAAGATCGTGCGCGCGCTGCAGGCCAAGGGGCACGTCGTGGCGATGACAGGAGACGGAGTCAATGACGCACCGGCACTGAAACAGGCGGACATCGGCGTGGCGATGGGCATCAGCGGCACGGCGGTGGCCAAAGAGGCGGCCACGATGGTGCTGACCGACGACAACTTCGCCACCATCGTTCGCGCTGTGCGACAAGGTCGCACGCTGTACGACAACATCCTGAAGTTCGTTCGTTTCCAGCTCTCGACGACGATCGGCGCGATCCTGACCGTGTTCTTCGCACCGCTCGCGGGCTTGCCCGAGCCGTTCACCCCACTGCAGATCCTCTGGGTCGCCATCATCATGGACGGCCCGCCCGCCGTATCGTTGGCGATGGATGCAGCACGCCCCGGCATCATGGACGAGCCGCCGCGTCATCGCGACGAGTCGGTCTTGCCGCTGGCGCGGGTGCTGCGCGTTGCCGCCTACGGCGTCACGATGATGGCGGGCACACTGGCGGTGCTGTACTACGGCATGCGCACAGGCAGCGAGGCGCGCGCCCTGACGATGGCCTTCACGACCTTCGTGCTGTTCCAATTCTTCAACGTGTTCAACGCGCGCAGCGAGAGCGGCTCTGCATTCAACGCCCGCTTCTTTGACAACCGCATGCTGTGGTTGTCCTTGGTCGGCACGCTGGCGCTGCAAGCCGTAGCAGTGCACTGGACGCCAGCATCGCAACTGTTCGGTACCACCGGCATGGCCTGGGCCGACTGGGGAATTGCCATCGGCGTCGCGTCCACGGTCTTGCTGCTCGAGGAGACGCGCAAGCTCGTGGTTCGATTCTCCCAATGGCGGCATCGATAGCTTCGACTCCGTATCAGTCGCAGACCACCCAAGTGGCCGAAGTTCAATCCAAGGTCGGCTAAATGCCGGTCAACTTCGAACGCTGGCCGACAGCAGTGGGTCGGTTCCGGGTCTTCGATCTACACGCTTGAACGACTGCTCCCTCGCATCGATCTCACGTTCACCTTGAAGCGTGCTTCGGTTCCGCAGCAGTCGATGTCTGTGCCCTCTCCCCAAAGCCATCTTGTTGGCGGACCTCGGTCGGAATCTGGGGCGGGTTCGGATCGGAATTGCCGGCGACGCCGGACCGGAATCGGTGGCGGAACCCATCGGGGTGCGCACATCGTCCGGATCGGTACTGGCGCAGCCCAATGAAAACGCCACCCGAAGGTGGCGTGTCGTTTGTCGCGTGGCGGTTTACTTGCCGGCCGGGATCTTGCCTTCCACGCCCTTGACGTAGAAGTCGACCTTGTCCTTCCAGGCTTGGTCGGCCTTGGTGTCCTTGGCCAGGCGTTCCTTGCCGTCGGCGCCGACGATGGGGCCGGTGAAGGGCTCGATGGCGCCGCTCTTGATGCCTTCCATGGCGGCCTCGGCCTTGGCCTTGAGTTCGGCGGGCACGAAGTCGGCGATCTTGATCACGTCGTTGGCGCCTTCGGGCTTGCCCCAGATCGTGCGCTGCTCGCCCTTCCAGGTGCCGGCCATCAGCTCCTTGAGCGCCTTCTTGTAGTAGGGGCCCCAGTCGACGATGTTGCTCGCCAGGTGCGCCTTGGGCGCGTAGCTGCTCATGTCGCTGTCCCAGCCGAAGGCGAACTT
>JAJTGU010000067.1 GCA_021297985.1 Rubrivivax sp. | reverse complement strand
AGCGCGAGCGGACGCTGGCAGCCTTCAAGGCGGGCAAGCTGCGCGTTCTGGTCGCTACCGACATCGCCGCCCGCGGCATCGATATCGACGGCGTCACCCACGTGGTCAACTTCGAGCTGCCCTATGTGCCGGAGGCGTATGTTCACCGGATCGGCCGCACCGCGCGCGCCGGGGCCGATGGCACCGCCATCAGTCTCGTCGCCGGCGACGAGATGAAGCTTCTCAAGGACATCGAGAAGGTCACACGCCAGAAGATTCCATCCACCGATCGCCGCAATGACGCCGAGCTGGGCCGTCTGGACGCCGCCATCGCGGCCGCCGGAGTGGGCAAGAAGCCGACCCTGCCCGAGGCCGAAGGCGAGCGCAGCGGCGTCGCCGGCCGAGGCCGGCCCTTGAAGCTGCTGATCGCCGGCGACTCGTCGGCCGCCGGCGTTGGTGTCGTCACGCAACGCCAGGCACTGGCCGGGCAACTGGTGGCCCGGCTCGGCCGGCGCCTGCGCGTGCAATGGCAGCTGCATGCGCGCTCGGGCCTGACCACCCGGCAGACCTTCGACCTGCTGCGCGACCTGCCGGCCGAGCATGCCGACGTTGCGGTGCTGGTCACCGGCGTCAACGACGTCGTCGATCAGGTGCCGTCGATGCACGCCATTGCCGCACGCGAGGCGCTCGTCAACCTGCTGCGCAACGGCTGGGGCGTGCACCACGTGGTGTTTGCGCCGCTGCCGCCGATCCATCACTTTCCGGGTCTGCCGCAGCCGCTGCGCTGGGTCGCCGGCAGTGACGCCGAGCGTCACAACCGGGCGTTGCTGGAATGGGCCGCGACGCGTCGCGACACTTCGGTCGTGGCGATGCGAGTGCCGCTCAATCGCGGCACCATGGCCCACGACGGTTTCCATCCCGGCGAGACGGTCTACCGCTACTGCGGCATCGCGATCGCCGACCACCTGCTGGCGCTGCGCGACGCCGTCGGCTGAACCCGGACGACCGCCTGCAGGACCGCACCGCGCAAGGCGGTGGCCGAAGCGTGTCGTCCCGCTCTACTTGGCCGCCGGCTCGAGGGGGCCTGCCAGATCCGAAGCGGTGACGCACTTCTTGCCGTCTTCGGTTGAATAGGTGTCGATGATCGCGCGCCCGGCAATGATTCCGAAGGAGATCCAGGTCTGGAAGTAGATCTGCTGACCCGCTGCGATCTTGAACGGGAGCTTTGAATCGTGCTCGAGCGTCTTCATGACGACCGTATGGTCCCCAGGAGGCAGTTCGGCGAAGAAGTAGTTGCTTCGACCGAGTCGTGCCACGGGTTTGCCGTTCAACTCGACCGTGGGGGAGATCGCCGCGCCGAAGAAGCGATCGTCGCGACACACATAGATCTGCCCGGCGTTGGGATTGGCCACAAACTTCTTGAGCTCGGCGCTGCGGCCCGGGTCCCCCAATGGGACCGACTGGCAAGCGGCCAAGGCCAAGGCGCCGACCAAAGCGGCAAGGCGGATCGTCCGATGAATCATGTCTGCTCCTTGTTCGTTGACAAGATTGTGCAGCCCCCGGGGCTCAATCCCGGACCGGCAGCGCACGGGGCTTGCCGTCGCGGTCGATCGCGACGTAGGTCAGGTCGGCCTCGGTCACCTTGACCACCTGCAGCTGCGCCGGGTTGCGCTCGGCGTAGACCTCCACGCGAACGGTCACCGATGTCGTGCCGACACGGGTCACCCGGGAGTAGAAGCTCAGCAGGTCACCCAGGCTCACCGGCTGCTTGAACACGAACTGGTTCACCGCCACCGTGGCGATGCGGCCCTTGGCGATGCGCGCCGGCAGCACGGCGCCGGCAAGGTCGACCTGCGCCATGATCCAGCCGCCGAAGATGTCGCCGTTGGCATTGACGTCGGCCGGCAGCGGCATCACGCGCAGCACCAGCTCGCTGCCGTCGGAGAGCTGGGCGGGGGCCATCATGTGGCCGGCATTGGCGGGGCTGGACATCGTGTTCGGGGCTTGAAGCCGGTGCAGGTTCGCCCCACTGTAGCCGGTGACAATGCCGCCGATGTCCAACGCCTCGCCGCACGACCCCGTACGTGATCCTGCACGCGACCCGGCCCGCGACCCGGCTTTGGATGCCGCGCTGCGTCGCCGGATGAACCGCTTGTCGCGTGTGTTCGGTCTCGACGCGGTGCGTGCTCGATCTCTCGGGCGCGAGCAGATCGTCGAGTACTACGTGCACACGCACGACGCCTATCTCAAGTACCACAGCACCGAAGGCGCGGTGCACATGGCGCTGAACGACGGCGAGCGCTTCGACCCGGCGGGCTATTCCACCCACCTCCGGCTGATGGAGCGCGACTTCCCCGCGGCGGGCGCCGGCGACGTGCTCGAGCTCGCGTTCGGCCAGGGCTACAACCTGCTCGACCTTGCGGCACGCCACCCGCAGGCCCGCTTCACGGGGATCGACCTGACGCCACTGCACGTCGAACTGAGCCGCCAGCGGCTCGCGACGGCGGGGCTGATCAACGTGACGCTGACGCTCGGCGACTTCCACCACCTGCCTTATGCGGACGCGAGCTTCGACCACGTGTTCTGTGTCGAGGCCTTCTGCTACGCACAGGACCTCCCGCAGGCCTTTGCCGAGATCGCGCGCGTGCTGCGCCCGGGCGGCCGGCTGACCCTGTTTGACGGCTACACGCCACGGCCTGCCGCGATGATGGCGCCCGAGCACGCGTTGGCGGTCGAGCTGGCGGCGCGTGGCATGGTGCTGGAGCGCTTTCAGGAGCTCGACGAGATGCTCGAGCGCGCTGCAGCGGCAGGCCTGCTCAATGTGCGCCACGACACGCTGGACCGTGCCGTGCGGCCGAGCCTGAAGCGGCTGGAGCGCATCACCCGCTTCGTGCTGGTGTGGCCCTGGCTCGGCCGGCGCATGCTGGCGCGGCGTCACCCGTCGCGCGGTGGCAATGTGCTGTCGGGCACGCTGATGGCGACCTTGCTCGACATGGGCCTGCTGACCTACCGACATCTGGTCTGGGAGAAGCCGGCATGAGGGGCCTGGCCCCGGCCAGTGCCGCGCCTGCGGCAGGGCCAGTCGACACCAAGGCCCCGCGCTCGGACTGGGCCACGCTCGGCCGGCTGATGCCGTATCTGTGGCGCTACCGCTGGCGGGTCGGCATCGCGCTGAGCTTCCTGGTTGCGGCCAAGGCGGCCAACGTCGGCGTCCCGGTGCTGCTGAAGTACCTGGTCGATGCGATGACGATCAAGCCCGGCGACCCGGCGGCCCTGCTGGTGGTGCCGGTGGGACTGCTGGTCGCCTACGCCGCGCTGCGGCTGTCGACGTCGCTGTTCACCGAGCTGCGCGAGCTGATCTTCGCCAAGGCCACCGAAGGCACGGCGCGATCGATCAGCCTGGAGGTGTTCCGCCACCTGCATGCGCTGAGCCTGCGCTTCCACCTCGAGCGGCAGACCGGCGGCATGACACGCGACATCGAGCGCGGCACCCGTGCCGTGCATTCGCTGATCTCGTATTCGCTGTACAGCATCTTCCCGACGCTGATCGAAGTGGTCATGGTGCTGTCGCTGCTGGCCTGGAAGTTCGACGCCGGCTTTGCCTGGATCACGCTCGCAGCGCTGGCGGCCTACATCGTCTTCACCATCACGGTGACCGAGTGGCGCACCAAGTTCCGGCGCGAGATGAACGAGCTCGACAGCTCGGCCCACACGCGCGCCATCGACTCGCTGCTGAACTACGAGACCGTCAAGTACTTCAACAACGAGGAGTTCGAGGCCAGGCGCTACGACGAGAACCTCGAGCGCCTGCGCCGCGTGGCGCTGAAGAGTCAGACCACGCTGAGCCTGCTCAACACCGGCCAGCAGCTCATCATCGCCGCGGCACTGGTGGCGATGCTGTGGCGCGCGACCGAGGGCGTGGCCGAAGGCCGGCTGACGCTCGGCGACCTGGTGATGGTCAACGCCTTCATGATCCAGCTCTACATCCCGCTGAACTTCCTGGGCGTGATGTACCGCGAGATCAAGCAGGCACTGACCGACCTGGACAAGATGTTCGGCCTGCTCGGCCGCCACCGCGAGATCGACGACGCCCCCGGCGCACCCGCGCTGCGCGTGACCGAAGGCGCGGTGCGCTTCGACGACGTGTCCTTCGGCTACGACCCCGACCGCCAGGTGCTGCATGGCATCTCGTTCGAGATCCCGGCCGGCAAGACCGTGGCCGTGGTCGGACCGTCCGGGGCCGGCAAGAGCACTCTGGCGCGGCTGCTCTACCGCTTCTATGACGTGAACCCGGCACCGCCCGGCAGCGCTGGCGGACACATCACGATCGACGGCCAGGACATTCGCAGCGTCACCCAGGCGAGCCTGCGTGCGGCGATCGGCATCGTGCCGCAGGACACGGTGCTGTTCAACGACACCGTTCACTACAACATCGCCTACGGCCGCGCCGGCGCCGGGCGCGACGAGGTCGAGGCGGCGGCCCGTGCTGCGCACATCCACGACTTCATCGCCAGTACGCCCAAGGGCTACGAGACGATGGTCGGCGAGCGCGGCCTGAAGCTGAGCGGCGGCGAGAAGCAACGGGTCGCGATCGCCCGCACGCTGCTGAAGAACCCGCCGGTCCTGATCTTCGACGAGGCGACCTCGGCGCTGGACTCGACCAACGAGCGTGCGATCCAGGCCGAGCTGCGCAGTGCGGCGCAGGGCAAGACGGCGCTGGTGGTGGCGCACCGGCTGTCGACCGTCGTCGATGCGCACGAGATCGTCGTGCTCAAGGCCGGCCGCATCGTCGAGAAGGGCGCCCACGCCGAGTTGCTGGCCCTGGGCGGCGAGTACGCGCGGATGTGGGCCTTGCAACAGGGGGGTGGCGTTCAGGGCGAGATCGAGGCCTGAACGACGGGGCGCAGGCGTTGCAAGCCCCCGGGCTCAATCCAGCGCCACCACCCGATCCCCCTCGCCCGGCGTGCAGTCGTCGGGCAGCGGTGCGTCCCAGCCACGGCGCACGACGACGTGGCGGTCGGTGTGGCACAGCTCGACGCGGGTGACCTGCGGGTGCAGCCGGCGAACGAAGGTCCCGATGGACTCGGGCATGCTGACGACGAAGCGGCCGGCAGCCAGATCGGCCCCGGGGTGGTCGCCGCGGTGCAGGAAGGGGCTGAAGACCGTGAGCCAGGTGAAGCCGCTCCAGCCAAGGTCGAACACGGCGCCTTCATAGCCTTGGCTGCGCAGCCAAGCCTGGGCCGTGTCGCGCGAGGCTGGCGCGCCACCGAAGGCCACGCCCAGCAGCTCGGCCAGCCACTGGTTGCAGTTCTGGTAGCGCAGGCCGTAGGCGTAGGCGTTGGCGCTGTAGACCGGGTTCAGCAGCGCCAGTGCGCTGGCGTTGTCCAGGGCCGTCGACTCAAGCCGCTCCGCGGCATCGGCCGGCAGCAACACCAACGACATGAAGCCGAGCGCCGGATCTTCGGTGCCCATGACGAAAGCCGACAGACCCTCGTCAAACAAGCGCGGCTGTGATTCGTCGCAGGCAAAGTAGAGCTGGCGAACCGCCCAGGGGGTCTCGGCGCTGCGTTGCAGGCTGATGCCGGCATGTGAGTAGCGCATGCCGAACCGTCGCAGGTCCAGACCCGAGCGCGCCACGAGCGCGACGCGGCTGCCCGTGGCTTCGAGCTCTGCCTTCAGCACCGCGGCGACCCGCAGCAGGCGGTCCTGCTGGATCGCGCTGAGCGGGTTGCGCGCGTCGCAATAGCGCGACGAGGCCAGCGCCGGTGCCGAAGCCAGGACCGCCAGGACGGCCAGCAGCAGCGCCGCCAGGTGGGCGGCGGTGCTCACGGCAGCCTTACAGCGTCACCGGGCGCGTTTGAAGTTCGCGGTACCAGGCGTCGTCAAGCACCAGATAGAACGGCGCCCGCGGCTGGCCGGCGGCGAATTGCAGCCCGTAGGCCTGGTGGCGGGCGGCGACGATGCTGCCCGGAGCCAGGCGGGCCTGCTCGGCGGTGCTGGCCGGCAGCACGAGCACGAATTCGCCCTGGGCCGCTTCGGTGCCGCGCAGCAGCACGCGCAGCTTGCCGGGTTGCTGCTCGGAGGCCGCGACCTGGATCACGCGGTACTCGCCTTCGGCCACCTTCTTGTCGCCCGAAGACGCCTGGCTCGAACCTTCGACCGAGGTCGACAGGCTGCCGACCGAGGTCGATGACGCCTCGCTGGACGCGGACGAGGCGGAACTGGCGGCCCAGGCGGGGGTGGCGACAAGACCGGCCAGCAACAGCGCGGCGGCCAGGGGACGGATGGAATTCATCGGCAGACTCCTGATGCGGGACAGCCCGATGCTAGTGGGCCTTGGCCTGGCTTTGGCCGATGGGGCTCCGTTGCAGCCGCCGGGGAGTCTCGGAGCCGCGTTGCAGGACCTGACGAGGGATTGCGGAGCGTGGCCGGTCCGGCCATGGGCCATCATTGCCATTGCCGCTGGTTTCCCCGCATGGATGCGGCCGGAGCCTGGACAGGCTCGGAGCTGAATCGACATGGAAACCAAATGGCTCGAGGACTTCGTGAGCCTGGCCGAGACGCGCAGCTTCTCGCGCTCGGCGCAGTTGCGCCACGTCACGCAGCCAGCCTTCAGCCGCCGGATCCAGGCGCTGGAGGCCTGGACCGGCATCGACCTGGTGGATCGTTCGTCGTTCCCGACCCGGCTGACGGCTGCCGGCGAGACCTTCCACGCCCAGGCGCTGGAGATCCTGGGAGCCTTGCAGGCCACCCGCAACCTGATGCGGGCGCACCAGTCGGCCGGTGGCGACATGATCGAGTTCGCGGTGCCGCACACGCTGGCGTTCACGTTCTTCCCGCACTGGCTGATGGGCCTGCGCGAGCGCTTCGGCGCCGTCAAGACCCGGCTGACGGCACTGAACGTACATGATGCCGTGCTGCGCCTGACCGAAGGCGGCTGCGATCTGCTGATCGCCTACCACCACAGCAGCCAGCCGCTGCCGCTGGCGCCCGAGCGCTACGAGATGTTGAGCCTGGGCGCCGAGACCTTGGCCGCCTATGCCAAGGCCGGGCCCGATGGTCGGCCGCTGTTCGCGCTGCCCGGCCAACCCGGTGTAAGGGTACCGTTGCTCAGCTACGCCCCGGGCGCCTACCTGGCACGTTTGGTGGAGTCCATCCTCAAGGGCGACGGGCAGCCGCTGAACCTGGAGCCGGTCTACGAAACCGACATGTCCGAAGGCCTGAAAGCCATGGCCATCGAGGGCCACGGCCTGGCTTTCCTGCCGCAGAGCACGGTGCGCGGCGAGTTGGCGGCCGGCCGGCGTCTGGTGCCGGCAACCGCTCCGGGCAGCTACGAGCTCACGATGGAAGTGCGGCTGTACCGCGAGCGGCCCGCCGGCGCACGGCATTCCAAACCTCAGGCGCAGGCGCTCTGGGAGTTCCTCGCGGAACAGGGCTGACCGCGCTCAACGCCCGAAACCTCGGGTTTGCGAGTAAAGGGTGAACCCGGATATGTGTCTCAAACATGACCCTTGCGTCATTTGGCATTGGCCGGGCAGGGTCGTGCGCCGGTACATTGCGCGCCCAAGCCGGCGACCGTGTCGAACACGCGGGGAGTGCCGGTGATTGCGTTTTTGCAACCCGCTCGGTTTTCGCTCCAAGGAGTTTTCTCGATGAAGAAGATGCTGACCCAACTGTCGCTGGTTGCCGTGGCGGCGCTGGTGGCCGGTGCGGCCCAGGCCGACACGCTGGCCAAGATCAAGGACAGTGGCGTTGTCACCATGGGCGTGCGCGAGTCGTCCGGGCGGCTGTCATACACCCTGGGCGACGGCAAGTTCGCCGGCTTCCACGTCGAGGTCTGCCAGCGCGTGCTGGCCGATCTGCAGACCAAGCAGCGGTGGCCCAAGATGGAGGTCAAGTTCCAGACCGTGACCTCGCAGAACCGCATCCCGCTGGTGCAGAACGGCACCGTAGACATCGAGTGCGGCTCGACGACCAACAACGCCACGCGTCAGAAGGACGTCTCGTTTGCCGTCACCACCTTCGTCGAGGAAGTGCGCATCGCGGTGAAGGCCAACTCCGGCATCACCAGCATCGCCCAGCTCGCCGGCAAGAACGTGGCCACCACCACCGGCACCACCAGTGTGCAGCACCTGCGTCGCCACGAGCGCGGCGCCGGCATCGACTTCAAGGAGGTCTTCGGCAAGGACCACGCCGACAGCTTCCTGCTGCTGGACACGGGCCGAGCCGACGCCTTCGTGATGGACGGCCAGATCCTGGCCGGCAACATTGCGTCGAGCAAGAACCCGGCGGACTTCCGCATCGTCGGCGAGGTGCTGTCGGTCGAGCCGATCGCGATCATGATGCGCAAGGACGACCCGGCGTTCAAGAAGGCGGTCGACGACAGCATCGTGGGCCTGATCCGCTCGGGCGAGATGCAGAAGATCTACGACAAGTGGTTCGTGCAGCCGACGCCGCCGAACAACGTGCGCGTGGGCCTGCCCGCCAGCGACGCGACCAAGGCGGCCTGGGCAAACCCGAACGACAAGCCGCTCGAGGACTACCTGAAGAAGTGAGCCTTGTGCGGGTAGCCCCGCGGGTGATGACCGTGGAGGCTTGGCTACATTGAGGCGGCGCGCTCCTTGTGCACGGGCACCGGGCGCGCCGTTTGCTTTGTCGTACCGGACAGCCAGCAGCTGTCCACAGGAGGAGCCTGGGTGGCTGACATCGGACTGGACATCTTTTGCCGCGACACGATCGACCGGGAACTGGTCGCCAACTGCCTGAAGTCCGCCTCGGGCGACACCACCTACCTGCATTGGCTGCTGCAGGGCTGGGGTACCGCGATTGCGCTGGCGCTGCTGGCGCTGGTGGTGGCGATGGCCACCGGGGTGCTGATGGGCATCTTGCGCACCACGCCGCACAAGGGGCTGGTGTTGCTGGGCGACGCCTGGACCGAGCTCTTCCGCAACATCCCGTTGATCGTGCAACTGTTCCTCTGGTACTTCGTGATGCCCGAAATCGTGCCGCCGCTCAAGGCCCTGCCCGGATTCGTGCTGGCGTTCGTCGGCCTGGGGCTGTTCACGTCGTCGCGGATCTCCGAGCAGGTCAAGGCCGGCATCAACTCGCTGCCGCGAGGCCAGCGCTATGCCGGCCTCGCGGTGGGCTTCACGTTGCCGCAGACCTACCGCTACGTGCTGATGCCGATGGCCTTCCGCATCGTGATCCCGCCCTTGACCAGCGAGAGCATGAACATCGTCAAGAACTCGTCGGTGGCGTTTGCCGTCAGCATCTCGGAGCTGACGATGTTCGCGCGGCAGGCCGGCGAGGAGACATCGCAACCGGTGCTGATGTTCCTGGCCGTGACGGTGCTGTACTTCATCTCGGCGTTTGCCATCAACCGGGTGATGAAGCGGATCGAGATCCGCGTTCGCGTGCCCGGCATGATCGGAGGGAAGTGAGATGAATCTCGACTTTTCCTTCCTCACCTGGGAAGTGCTGCGCTCCTATGTCGGCAGCGGCCTGATCTTCTCGTTCCAGCTGACGCTGATCGCGATGGTCGGCGGCATCGCGCTGGGCACGGTGCTGGCGCTGATGCGGCTGTCGGGCAAGAAGTGGCTGGAGGTGCCGGCGACCATCTACGTCGACACCCTTCGCTCGATCCCGCTGGTGATGGTGATCATGTGGTTCTTCCTGATCATCCCGTTCCTGATCGGACAGCCCATCGGCGCCGAGGTCTCGGCGATCATCACGTTCACGCTGTTCGAGGCCGCGTACTACTCCGAGATCATGCGCGCCGGCATCCAGAGCGTGCCCAAGGGCCAGGTCTACGCCGGCTATGCCATGGGCATGAACTACCGCCAGACGACGCAGCTTGTCGTCCTGCCGCAGGCCTTCCGCAACATGCTGCCGGTGCTGCTGACGCAGACCATCATCCTGTTCCAGGACACCTCGCTGGTGTACGCCATCGGCGCCTACGACCTGCTCAAAGGCTTCGAGACCGTGGGCCGCAACTTCAACCGCCCGGTCGAGATGTACCTGCTGGCCGCGGCCGTCTACTTTGCCATCTGCTTCTCGCTGTCGTACCTGGTGCGGCGCTTGCAGCAGAAGATCCAGATCATCCGTTGAACGGGACGCCACCATGATCGACATCAAGAACGTCAGCAAGTGGTACGGCAGCTTTCAAGTGCTGACCGACTGCACCACCACCATCAAGAAGGGCGAGGTCGTTGTCGTCTGCGGGCCGTCGGGCTCGGGCAAGAGCACGCTGATCAAGACCGTCAACGCGCTGGAGCCCTTCCAGAAGGGCGACATCGTCGTCGACGGCATCAGCATCTCCGACCCCAAGACCGACCTGCCCAAGCTGCGCAGTCGCGTCGGCATGGTCTTCCAGCACTTCGAGCTGTTTCCCCACCTGTCGGTGACCGAGAACCTGACCATCGCCCAGATCAAGGTCCTCGGCCGCAGTCCCGACGACGCCAAGGCCCGCGGGCTGAAGATGCTCGACCGGGTCGGCCTGATGGTCCAGAAGGACAAGTTCCCGGGTCAGCTGTCGGGGGGTCAGCAGCAGCGTGTGGCGATCGCACGGGCATTGTCGATGGACCCCATCGTGATGCTGTTCGACGAGCCGACCAGCGCCCTGGACCCCGAGATGGTCGGCGAGGTGCTCGACGTGATGGTGCAACTCGCCCACGAAGGCATGACGATGATGTGCGTCACGCACGAGATGGGCTTCGCCCGCAAGGTCAGCCACCGCGTGATCTTCATGGACGCCGGCAAGATCGTCGAGGACTGCAAGCGCGACGAGTTCTTCGGCGATCCCGAGCAACGCTCGCCGCGGGCCAAGGACTTCCTGTCCAAGATCCTGCAGCACTGAGCGTCGAGTGGGCTTCACGGGGCCGCAGACCCCACGCCTGACCCTGCTGCCCTTTGCCGACGAACACGCCCCGGCGTTGTTTGCGGTCCAGGGTGATCCGACCCACATGCGTTTCACGCGGCACGCCGCGACGCTGGACGACGGCCTGGCCTGGTGGCGGGCGCACGAGGCGCAGCGCGTGGTGCACGGCTTTGCACCCTGGGTCTGGATCGAAAGGGCGAGCGGGCAGGTGGTCGGCTGGGGTGGTCTCGCAGTGGACCCCGAGGACGATGCCTGGGGCCCCGAGGTCCTGTACGTCCTCCATCCGCAGGCCACCGGGCGCGGCCTGGCGGCCGAGGCAGTGGCCGCTGCACTGGAGGCGGGCTTCGGTGTCCACGGACTGACCGAGATCAAGGCCTTCGCGCGGGCCGAAAACCGGGCGTCGGTCGCCGTGCTCCAGCGTGCGGGATTCGTGCACCGGGGCCATGAAGCGCGGCTTGAGCGCGAGCACTTCGTCGTCCGGCCGTTGCAAGCGTCCTGAGAGCGCCAGACCCGTCGCAGCGTCAAATCACATTCGCTTCCAGCAGCGGCTGGCCGTTGATCAGTCGCTGCGGAGACAGCGCGGCCAGTGATGGTGCACTGCTGGCGCCTCCGGCGATCTGTGCGGCCAGCGCGCTGCCCACGGCCGGAGCCTGCTGCATGCCGTGGCCCGAGAAGCCGCAGGCGGTGTAGGCGTTGGCCCAGCCGGGCAGGGCGCCGGCCAGGCCGTTGTGGTCGAAGGCATTCATCTCGTAGTAGCCCGCCCAGGCCGAACGCAGGCGCAGAGCCTCGAATGCAGGCACGCGCTGCGCGAGCGCCGGCCACAGCACGTCGTCGAACAGGCCGTGGTCGATGCGGTCCAGCGGGGGCTCGTCGGGGTCGGCCTCGGCGCCGGCCAGGCTGCGCGGCGGGCCGCCGCAGATGAAGCCGCGGCCCTCGGGCCTGAACCACAAGCCGCTGGGGTCGATGACCAGCGGACAGCCGGGCAGGCCGACTGTCGCGTCGAAGACGAAGACGTCGCGCTTCTTGGGCGCCACCGGCAGCGCAACGCCCAGCGCGGCGGCCAGCGGCGCGCTCCAGGCGCCGCTGGCGAGCACAAAGCGATCCGCCGCCCAGACTCGGCCGCTGCGGTCGTGCACGGCTTCGACACGCTTGCCTTGGGTCTGCCAGCCGCAGGCTTCCGACTCCACGAACCGCACTCCGCAGTCGCGTGCCTTGCGCCTGAAGGCCTGGTGCAGGGCCGGGCCGTCGAACCAGCCTTCTCCCGTCAGGCCCAACGCGCCGAGTTGCAGGTCGCTCAGATTCAGCCATGGCCAGCGCTGTGCCATCGCTGCGGCATCGAGCAGCGCGATCTGCGCGCCGGCTTCGGTTTGCTGCGGGTGCAGTCGGCGCAGTGCCGTGGCGCCCTCGGCCGTGGCCGCCAGGTACAGGTAGCCGGGCTCGACCAGGCCGATCTGTGGCGGCATGTCGCCCGCGACCGCCAGCTCGTCAGCGACGCGGCGCATGAAGGCGACGCTCCACAAGCTCAGCGCGATGTTCGCCGGCTGTGAAAACTGCTGCCGTATCGAACTGGCCGACAGGGCGCTCGAGGCCCGCGCATAAGAAGGGTCGCGCTCCAGCACGACCACTTGCGCGCCGTGGTCGCGGGCCAGGAAGCAGGCCGTCGCGGCGCCCATCACGCCACCACCGACGATGAGCACGTCCGCGCTTGGCTGGTTTTGTGTCTGCATCGTCGGGAGTCTACGGATCCGATCGGCCGCGCCGCTGCCTACACTGACCCCATGGCGCGGCAGGTTCGCCGAGCCCAGGAGACGTCCATGCCGCTTCCGAGCTTTCGAACGACGGATTCCGCAGCCCGGCTGCCGCTCTTGGCCGCGGTGCTGGCCCTGACCGCTTGCGCCAGCCCGACACCACCGGCCGCACCCGAACCGGCAACCTGTCCGAGCGTCGCCGAGGTCCGGGAGCGCGCGCGCCTGTACGTTGCGCTCGAAATGCTGCCCGCCGCGCCTGCTGGACTCACCCGCGAGGGTGCAGCCTGCGGCGCGGCCAAGTTCATCGCCGCCCTCGTGCCCACCCATGGCGACGTCGTCGGCTACAAGGCTGGACTGACGAATCCGGCCGTGCAACAGCGCTTCGGGCTCACCGCGCCGCTGCGGGGCACGCTGCTGCGAAAGATGCTTCTCGAAGACGGCGCCGAGGTGCCGGCGAGGTTCGGGGCCCGGCCATTCATGGAGCCCGACCTGATGGTCGAAGTCGGCAGCTCGGCGATCCACGACGCCAAGACCCCCGAGCAGGTGCTGGCCCACCTGCGTGCCGTGGTCCCGTTCATGGAACTCGCCGACGCCCTGGCCGTCGACCCGAGCAAGATCGATGCGCCGACCCTGGTGCTGAACAACGTCGGCGCCCGTCTGGGCGTGCTCGGCAAGCGCGTGCCAGTGCGCAACGACACGGCCTTTGCCGACGCGCTGCGCGACATGACGGTCCGCACCTCCGACGGCAGCGGCAAGGAACTGGCTGCGGCCAAGGGCACGGCGATCCTGGGCCACCCGCTGAACGCGGTGATCTGGCTCGCGGCGGAGCTGAAGAAGGACGGCATCACCCTGAAGCCTGGTGACCTGCTGTCGCTGGGCGCTTTCGGGCAAGGGCCGGTGGCGGCTGGCCAATCGCTGACCGTGCGCTACGACGGCCTGCCGGGCAATCCGCAGGTCAGCGTGCGCTTCAAGTAGCCGCGATCGCCGCGCGGAACCGCGATCAAGCGCAACGATGCGGATCTACGATGCTGCGGCCGTCCACGCGGCGCTGCCCTGGACAGCGCTGGCGGCGGCCATCGAAGCGGCCTTTGTCGCCGACGGGCCTGCGGCGCCCCAGGTGCCATTGCGCCATGTGCACGGACTGGGGGATCAGCGCGACACCCTGTTGCTGATGCCGGCCTGGGACGACGCCTTGATCGCCACCAAGCTCGTCACCGTGATGCCCGATGCCGCACAGGCGGTGCAGGCCAGCGTGCTGGTGCTGGACCGCGCGACCGGTCGGCCGCTGGCGCTGCTGGACGGCGACGCGGTCACGGTGCGGCGCACGGCAGCCACGTCGGCACTGGCAGCCTCGCGGCTGGCACGGGCTGACGCCTCGCGCTTGCTGCTGGTCGGCTGCGGCCACCTGGCGGCGTGGATGGCCCGCGCCCACGTGGCGCTGCGGCCGGGGCTGGAGCGCATGGCGATCTGGGGGCGCGACAACGACAAGGCTCAAAAGCTGGCCGCGACGCTGAAGGCCGAGGGCCTGCCGGCCGTCGCCGTGGCCGACCTGGCGGCTGAAGCGGCGGGGTCCGACATCGTCTGCTGTGCCACCACGTCCAGCGAGCCGCTGGTGCTGGGCGCGTGGTTGCAGCCGGGCACGCACCTGGACCTGGTGGGCGCCTTTCGCAAGACCATGCGGGAGGTGGATGACCTGGCGGTGGCGCGCAGCCGCTGTGTCTGCGACACCTACGCGGGCGCGCTGGCCGAAGCAGGTGACCTGGTCCAGCCGATCACGCGCGGCGTGGTGCAAACGACGCATGTCGTTGCCGAGTTGGCGCAACTGCTGCGTGGGCAGGTCGACGGTCGACAGCACGCGGCCCAGATCACGCTGTTCAAGTCGGTCGGCACGGCGCTGGAAGACCTCGCGGCGGCGCGTTGCGTGCTGGGACCCTGAGCCCGTTGCCGGGTGCCAGAATGCCCGGATGAGCGCTGATCCACAAACGCTGACCCTGAGTCGCCCCGACGACTGGCATCTGCACCTGCGCGACGGCGCCGCGATGGCCGCGGTTCTCCCGTACACCGCGCGCCAGTTCGGCCGTGCGATCGTGATGCCGAACCTGCGGCCGCCGGTGACGACCGCATCGGCGGCCGTCGCCTATCGCCAGCGCATCGAAGCGGCTCTGCCCGCGGGCGCCGACTTCACGCCGCTGATGACGCTCTACCTGACCGACAACACGCCGGCCGACGAGATCGCGCGGGCCAAGGCCGCTGGCGTGCTGGCGCTCAAGCTGTACCCGGCCGGGGCGACGACCAACAGTGACGCCGGCGTGACCGACATCCGCAAGACCTACGCCACGCTTGAGGCCATGCAGCGCGAAGGCCTGCTGCTGCTGGTTCACGGCGAGGTCACCGACGGCGAGATCGACGTGTTCGACCGCGAGGCGGTGTTCATCGACCGCGTGATGCAGCCGCTGCGCCGCGACTTCCCGGAGTTGAAGGTCGTCTTCGAGCACATCACGACAAAGGACGCAGCCGAGTACGTCGCGGCCGCCGATGCCTGCACCGCGGCCACCATCACCGCCCATCACCTGCTCTACAACCGCAACGCGTTGTTCGTTGGCGGCCTGCGCCCGCATTGGTACTGCCTGCCGGTGCTCAAGCGTGAGATCCACCGCCGCGCGCTGGTCGAGGCTGCGGTCTCGGGCTCTCCGAAGTTCTTTCTCGGCACCGACAGCGCGCCGCACGCCACCGCCTTGAAGGAACAGTCGGTCTGCGGCGCGGGCTGCTTCACGGCGCCGGCGGCGCTGGAGCTGTACGCCGAAGCCTTCGAGGCCGCCGGTGCGCTGGACCGCCTGGAAGCCTTCGCCAGCCACCATGGCCCGGCGTTCTACGGGCTGCCGCGCAACACCGGCACCGTGACGCTGAAGCGCGAGCCGTGGACGCTTGCCGAGCAATTGCCGTTTGGCGACGCGACGATCAAGCCGCTGTGTGGTGGCGAGACGCTGAACTGGCGGCTGGTTTGAGCGCGACTGAACCCCTCCTTGATGGCCTGGCCGCGGATGCGGCGGAAACCCCCGCATGAAACACGAAAAGCTGATGCTGCTGATCGACGCCGACAACGTGTCGGTCGGCGTCATGGAGCAGGCCTTGCAGCTGCTGCTGAATCAGCACGGCGCGGTGCACATCCGGCGCGCCTACTGCACGCCCGAGAGTGCGCTCAAGCACCAGGCGCTGTTCAAGCACCTGGGGATCAAGCCGATGGTCAACCTCGCGGCCGGCAAGAACAGCACCGACATCGCGATGGCGGTCGATGCCATCGACCTGGCCATCGCCGAGCGTCCCGACGTCGCCGTGATCCTGTCGTCGGACTCGGACTTCGCGCCGCTGGTGATGCGTCTGCGCGAGAAAGGTTGCGTCGTCCGGGGCATCGGCCAGCAAGGCAAGACCGGCGATGAGACGCAGGGTGTGTATGACGACTACACCGTGCTTGAACACCGCGCGCCGATGCTCGTGCCCAGCGCTGCACCGCGCCCGCGGCCGGCACGCAAGACGCCCGCAGCCCGCAAGACCCGCGGCAAGGCCGAAGCCACAGCGTCGACGCCGGCATCGACCCCGAAGCGTGCACCGGCTGCCAAGAAGACGGCAGCGCGCAAGACGACGCGGCGCACGTCCGCTGCCGCTTTGGCCGCCGCTGTGGCCGACGCACTGGCCGACGCGTCACCGCTGCCGCCGGATGAACCGCCGCCGGCGACTCCGGAGCCTGTCTCCGCAGCGGCGCCGATGGCGCCTGCCCCGACCGCTGCGGTCGACGGCGAGGCGTCCCAGCGCCGGTCCCAGCCGCAGCGCCGAGGCGGTGGCGGTGGCGGTGGCGGTAGCCATGAGCCGGGCCCCGACATGGCCGCCTTGCTGGCGGTGCTGCCGGAGTTGCAAGGCGGACAGCCGATGGCCCTGAACCTGGCGGTGCAGCGCCTTCGCGAGGCCGGATTGCTGGGCAAGAGCGCGTCGTCGATCCGCCTGTTTGCGCGCTTCGGCGACCGTTTCGAGCTCGGGCCGGCCGACAAGCCGTCGCTCGTGCGCTTGCGCGCAGGCGAGTGACGGCGCATGCCCCCGCGGTGACCGGGGCAACTTGAAACCCGCGGGACCGGCCTAACATCCCACCCCGTCTGCAACTCCCGTTTGTGGCCGAAGGAGGCCGCGCGACATGAAACGTATCCTGCTGTTCATCGTGACCAACCTGGCGGTGATGCTGGTGTTGGGCATCGCGGCCAGCGTGCTTGGCGTCAACCGCTTCCTCACCGCCAACGGCCTGAACCTGCCGATGCTGCTGGGCTTTGCCGCACTGATGGGCTTTGGCGGCGCGTTCATCTCGCTGCTGATGAGCAAGCCCATAGCCAAGTGGAGTACGGGCGCCCAGGTCATCAACGGCTCGAACGACCCGACCCACCGCTGGATCGTCAGCACCGTTGAAGGTTTTGCCAAGAAGGCCGGCATCCAGACGCCCGAAGTCGCCATGTACGAAGGCGCGCCCAACGCCTTTGCCACCGGCGCATTCAAGAACTCGGCGCTTGTGGCGGTGTCCACCGGGCTGCTGCAAACGCTGAACCGCGACGAGGTCGAGGCCGTGATCGGCCACGAGGTCGCGCACGTGGCCAACGGCGACATGGTGACGATGACGCTGATCCAGGGCGTGATGAACACCTTTGTCGTCTTCATCTCGCGCGTGGTCGGCTACTTCGTCGACAAGGTCGTGCTGCGCAACACCAACGACGGCCCGGGCATTGGGTACTACGTGACGACCATCGTGATGGACATCGTGCTCGGTGTCGCCGCCGCGGTCATCGTGGCCTGGTTCTCGCGCCAGCGCGAGTTCCGCGCCGACGCCGGTGCAGCCGCGCTGATGGGTCGCAAGCAGCCGATGATCAACGCCCTGGCGCGCCTGGGCGGCCTGGACCCCGGCGAGCTGCCCAAGAGCGTCGCGACCATGGGCATCAGCAGCCGTCCGAGCGGGCTGATGGCGCTGTTCTCCAGCCACCCGCCGATGGAAGACCGCATCCGGGCGCTGCAGCAAGCGCAGTGATGCGGGTGTGAATCCGTCCCGGCACGCCGTTGTCATCGGCGGCGGGCCGGCGGGTCTGGCCGCGGCCGAGGTCTTGAGCGCCGCCGGCTGGGCCGTCGACCTGTACGAGGCCATGCCCGGGCCCGGCCGCAAGTTCCTGCTCGCCGGGCGGGGTGGCCTGAACCTGACGCACAGCGAGCCTTACGGGCGCTTCGTCGAACGCTACGCTTCGGTTCAGGTCGATCCGGCAGGGCGGCTGCGGCAGGCGCTCGATGCCTTCACGCCCGACGATCTGCGGTCCTGGGCGGCAAGTCTGGGCATCGAGACCTTCGTCGGCAGCTCGGGCCGCGTCTTCCCCAGTGAGTTCAAGGCCGCGCCGATGCTGCGCGCCTGGCTGGCCCGGCTTCACGGCCAGGGCGTGCGCCTGCACACCCGGCACCGCTGGCGGGGTTGGCAGGCGGAAGGCGCGCTGCGTTTCTCGACGCCCGAAGGCGAGCGGCTCCTGCCGGCTGCACCCACGGTGCTGGCCCTGGGGGGCGCGAGCTGGCCTCGCCTGGGCAGCGACGGGGCCTGGGTGTCGGTGCTGCGCGATGCCCTTGTCGAGGTCGCACCGCTGGTGCCCAGCAACTGCGGTTTCGACCGAGCCGGCGGCTGGAGCGAGCACCTGCGCCAGAGCCACGCCGGGCAGCCGGTCAAGCCGGTTCGCCTGTCCTTTGCCGGCCGCAGCCAACAGGGCGAGTTCGTGCTCACCGACACCGGCATCGAAGGCAGCCTGGTCTACGCCTTCAGCGCCGCTCTGCGCGACACCATCGCACGCGACGGCCAGGCCACGCTGCACCTGGACCTGCTGCCCCAGACGCCGGCCGATCAGGTGCAGGCGCAGCTGGCCCGCGGCCAGGGCCGCAAGAGCCTGGCAAGCTTCCTGAAGAGCCAGTTCAAGCTGGCCGGCCTGAAGACGGCGCTGTTGTACGAGGTGCTCGGCGCCAGCCCCGACCCGGCCGCACTGGCCGCGGCCTTGAAGGCCTTGCCGCTGACCCTGTGCGCGCCGCGACCGATCGCCGAGGCCATCAGCAGTGCTGGTGGCGTGCGGTTCGACTCGCTCGACGAGCATTGGCAGCTGCGCAGCCGCCCCGGCAGCTTCGTCGCCGGCGAGATGCTCGACTGGGAGGCGCCGACCGGCGGCTACCTGCTGACGGCCTGCATCGCCACCGGCCGGGCGGCCGCACGAGGGCTGATGGCCGAAGTCTGAGTTGCCTGGCGCGCGGTCACTTCGCCTTCGGCACCCGCCCCATCAGATAGAACTCGTCGTTCGGCCGCATGCCCAGCACGTTGGCCAGGCGGTTGCTCATGCCGAAGAACGCGGTGATCGCGACGATGTCCCAGATGTCCTCGTCGTCGAAGCGGTGCTCCTTCAGCGCCGCGATGTCGGCGTCGCCGACTTCGGCCGAGGCCTGCGCCACCTTCACCGCAAAGGCCAGCATCGCACGTTGGCGTGGCGGGATCTCGGCCTTGCGCCAGTTCACGGCCACCTGGTCGGCGACCAGCGGCTTCTTTTCGTAGATGCGCAGGATTGCGCCGTGTGCGACGACGCAGTAGAGGCAGTGATTCAGCGCCGAGGTCGCGACGACGATCATCTCGCGCTCGCCCTTGCTCAGGCTGCCGCCCTCCTTGAGCATCAGCGCGTCGTGGTAGGCGACGAAGGCGCGCCACTCTTCCGGCCGGTGGGCCAGCGCCAGGAAGACGTTGGGCACGAATCCGGCCTTGGCCTGCACTTCGAGGATGCGGGCCTTCAGGTCGTCGGGCAGGTCGGCCAGCTCGGGCACCGGGTAGCGCGAGATCGCCGGCCGGATCGGAGGGGCCGTGACGGGGTTGTCGCTCATGTCGTCTCCTGGACAGGGGTTCGGAACTGCATGGCGTGCAGCCGCGCGTACAGGCCGCCGGCAGCCAGCAGCTGGGCATGCGGCCCGAGCTCGACGATGCGGCCCGCGTCCATGGCCGCAACGCGGTCGGCGTGCTCGATGGTCGAAAGGCGGTGCGCGATGACGATCGTCGTGCGGCCTTTCATCAGCGTCTCCAGGGCCGCCTGGACCGCGCGTTCGGACTCGCTGTCCAGCGCCGACGTGGCCTCGTCGAGGATCAGCACTGGCGCGTCCTTGGCCAATGCACGCGCAATCGCCAGCCGCTGACGCTGGCCGCCGCTCAGCTGGCTGCCGTTGTGGCCGATGCGGGTGGCCAGGCCCTCGGGCTGCGCGAGCGCGAAGTCCAGCAGATGCGCCGCCCGCAGGGCCTCGCGGACCTGTTCATCGGTCAGCTCGGCGCCCAGGCTCACGTTGGCGGCGATGCTGTCGTTGAACAGCACCACGTCCTGGCCGACGTAGGCGAACTGCCGGCGCAGCGTGGCCACGTCCCATTGCACCAGCGGCACGCCGTCGAGCAGCACCTCGCCGGCATCGGCCTCGACAAAACGCGGCAACAGGTTGGCCAGCGTGCTCTTGCCGGCGCCTGACGGGCCGACCAGGGCCAGCGTCTCGCCGCCGCTGACCCGCAGCGACACGCCATCCAGGGCCGGAGCGCCGTCGCTGCGGTAGCGCAGCGCGACATCACGGAGCTCGATCTCGCCACGCGCCCGGGCGACGGTGTGGCTGCCACCACGCTCGGCCGGGTTGCCGTCGATCAGGTCGAGCCCGCGCTCAACGGCGGCCAGTCCGCGTGTCACGGGCGCCATCACGTCCGACAGGTGCTTGATGGGCGCCACCAGCTGCAGCATCGCGGTGATGAACGCGACGAACTCGCCGACGCTGCCGCCGCTCTCGCGGCTTTGCCACAGCGCCAGCACGATCACCGCCGACATCGCGCAGGCCGCAAGCATCTGGGTCACGGGGGTCATCGACGCGCCCGCGACGACGCCCTTCATCACCCATTGGCGGACTTCCTGGGCCCGCTCGGCAAACCGGCTCGACTGCCGCTGCTGGGCGGCGTGCAACCGCACGATGCGCCAGGCGAGCACGTTTTCCTCGACGACATAGGCCAGCTTGTCGTTGGCCTGCTGGGCCAGCATCGTCACCCGCTGCAGACGACGGCCGATGGTCCGCATCACCCAGGCCACGGCCGGGAACAAAAGGCCGACCAGCAGCGTGAGCTGCCAGTTCAGCCACAGCAGGTAGCCGAGCAGTGCAACGAGGATCAGGCTGTCGCGCATCAGCGTCGACAGCGCTCCGACGAGGGTGGTGACACCGACGCTGGCCTCGAACACCAGGGTGTTGACGAGGCTGCTCGCGGGGTGGCGGGCGTAGGTGCGTGGAGGCGCCCGCAACAAGGTGTCGAAAAGCTCCACCCGCAACTGGACGATGGCGCGGTTCGCCGTCCAGGCCAGACCGTACTGGAGCAGGAATCCCGCCACGCTGCGCAACGCAAACACGCCCAGGATGACCACCGGCACCACCCACAGCGGGAAGTCGCGGTCGGCAAAGCCGCGGTCGAGCAACTGTCCCAGCAGGTGCGCCACGAGAGGCTCGCTGGCCGCCATGGCCACGGCGCCCATCAGCGCAAGCATCAGGCCCAACCGGTGCTGGCGGACGTAAGGGAGCAGCCGACGAAAGCGCTGCCACAGCGTCGCGTGGGAGGCCGAAGTGGGATTCGGTTCTGGCATGGTGAGTCAGGGGATCGGCGGTCATTGTGGTGCAGGGGGCTGCCTACAATCGCGGCTCCGTTTCGTCCCGTCGTGGCCGCGCCGTCAAGGCCGGCCAGCGCTCCCTTGGCTGCACCCCTTATCGCTCGACCCGCCGTGCCTGTCACTGTTCCAGGTCTCAGCACCGCACGCCGCCGACTGATGCTGGCCGGAGCGGGGGCCTGGGCTGCGGCGGTCGCGCCGGCGTCGTGGGCGCAGTTCAGGATCGAGATCTCGGGCGTCGGCGCCACGCAGCTGCCGATCGCCGTGGCGACGTTCCGCCAGGTTGGCGAGCCGCCGCCCGCCGACGTGGCGGCGATCGTGCGGGCCAACCTCGAGCGCAGTGGCGTGTTCCGCGCCAGCAGCCCGCCGGCCGCGATCGACGAGACGACACAGCCGTCCCTGCCCGAATGGCGGGCCCAGAACGTCGATGCGCTGGTGGCCGGAACCGTGCAGCGCGGAGGTGACGGTCGATTCGAGGTCCGCTACAAGCTCTGGGACACGGTCCGCAACGAAGAGCTGCTCGGCCGAAGCCGGCTGGTGCTGGCGGCCGACCTGCGACTGGCGGCGCACAAGATCGCCGACGAGATCCACCTCAAGCTCACCGGTGAGCGTGCCGTCAATGCCACCCGCATCGCCTACGTGCTGCGCCAGGGCAAGCGCTACACGCTCAACATCACCGATGCCGACGGCGAAAACGGCCAGGTCGCGCTGGCCAGCAGCGAGGCCATCATCAGCCCGGCCTGGGCGCCGGACGGTCGGCAGCTCGCCTATGTCTCGTTCGAGACCGGCAAGGCGGCGGTCTGGGTGCAGGACGTGTTGAGCGGTCAGCGCCGCATGGTGGCCAACTTCCGCGGCAGCAACAGCGCGCCGGCGTTTTCGCCCGATGGCCGGACGCTCGCGGTGGCCTTGTCCCAGGGCGGCCTGACGCAGTTGCACAGCATCCCCGCGGCCGGCGGTGCGGCGACCCGGCTCACGAACAGCAACGCCATCGATACCGAGCCGGTCTACAGCGCCGACGGCCGTTTCATCTACTTCGTCAGCGACCGTGGCGGTGGGCCCCAGATCTACCGCATCGAAGCGGCAGGGGGCCCGGCGACTCGCATCACCTTCGAAGGCGACTACAACATCAGTCCGTCGCTCAGCCCCGACGGCCGGTTGCTGGCGTTTGTCGGCCGCCAGGGCTCGGCCTTCCGGTTGATGACGCAGGAGCTTGACGGCGGCAGCGTGCGCACCCTGACCGACACGCGCGACGACGAGCGCCCGAGCTTTGCCCCGAACGGAAGGCTCATCGTTTACGCCACTCGAATGCAAGGGGCCGACACGTTGATGACGACGACGCTGGATGGCAAGATCAAGACACGTCTTGCAACCAGCGGTGCCGACATGCGCGAGCCGGCCTGGGGGCCTTTCGGCGAACCCGATGCGCCTACCCGACGTTGAGCCCGCCGGCAGCGGCCGGGAACCCGGGGCTTGGCCGACGGCTCCACACCGACTCTGTTTGTCCCCGTCTGTCCATCGCGAAGAGGAACGCAAAGCCATGAATCGTCCATCGATCCCGCGTGAAGCCGCTGCCCGGCTGCGCACACCGGCGCTTGCCGCAATCGCGCTTGCCGCCGCGCTTGCGGCCTGTACCTCGACGCCGTTGGACCCCAATGTGCCGGCCCCGGTCGTCACGCGTTCGGCCGCCGCCACGACCTGGGCGTCGCCCAACGCCGGAAGCGGCGCGCCGCCGGCGGCCACGGCGACACCGACCGCACCGCAGTCGCGTGTCGCGACCGTGGACACCAGCCGCGGCGTGCCGGCAGCAGCGGCTGCTGCTGCTGCAGGCGCCACGGCCCCGGTGGCAGCGGCGATTGCCGCGCCGTCGCTGCGGGCGCCGGCCGAGCGCCTGGTCTTCTTCGACTACGACAGCTTTGCGATCCGCGACGAGTTCAAGGCCATGCTCGAAGGCCATGCCAAGGTGCTGGCCGCCCGGCGCGACCAGCGTCTGACGATCGAAGGTCACACCGACGAGCGTGGCGGCCGCGAATACAACCTCGCGCTCGGCCAGAAGCGTGCCGAGGCGGTGCTGCGCTCGCTGACCCTGCTGGGCGCCAGCGAGAGCCAGATCGAGGCGGTGAGCTTCGGCAAGGAGCGGCTGGTCAACACCGCAGGCACCGAGACTGCGATGGCGCAGAACCGGCGGGCCGAACTGAAGGACCGTTGAGATGCGTCTCGCCCCACATGGCCTGGTTGCCGCGCTTTGCCTCGTGGCGGCAGCCGCGCAGGCGCAAGGACTCTTTGACGACAAGGAAGCCCGCAAGGCGATCGTCGACCTGCGTGGCCAGGTCGCGGTCAACGAAGAGGCTACCAAGGGCCGGCTCACGGCCCTCGAAGGCGCGCAGGCGCAGGTGATCGAGCAGCTCACGGTGCTGCGCCGAAGCCTGCTGGACCTCAACAACCAGATCGAAGCCCTGCGCAGCGAGATCGCCCGCCTGCGGGGCGACCACGAGCAGACCGGCAAGGACATTGCCGAGTTGCAGCGCCGGCAACAGGACGTGGGTGCCGCGATGGACACCCGCCTCAGGAAGCTCGAGCCGGTGAAGGTCGCGCTGGACGGTGCCGAGTTCATGGTCGACCCGGACGAGAAGCGTGCCTACGACGACGCGATGGCGACGATCCGCGGCGGTGAGTTCGACAAGGCGGTCGCGGCTCTGGCCCTGTTCCAGCGCCGCTTTCCGGCCAGCCCGTACCTGAACTCGGTGCGCTACTGGAACGCCAACGCGCTGTACGGCAAGCGCGACTACAAGGAAGCGATCGCCGCGTACCGCGCTTTCGTCGCCGGCGCTCCCGACCACCCGCGCGCGGCCGAGGCTTTGCTGGCGCTGGCCAACAGCCAGGCCGAGATGAAGGACAACCGCGGCGCCCGGCGAACCATCGACGAGCTCGTCAAGGCCTATCCGCAAAGCGAAGCGGCGCAGGCCGGCAAGGAGCGACTTGCGACGCTGCCCAAGGGCTGATCGGCGCGCGACCCCGTGACCGAAGCCGATCTCCCGGGCCTGTCGCGACAGGTCCTGCTGGCCTCGTTCGGACTGGCGGCGCTGTTCGGCGCCGTGGCCCAGCGCAGCCACTTCTGCACCATGGGCGCGGTTTCGGACCTCGTCGCGATGGGCGACAGCACGCGCATGCGGATGTGGGTCGTCGCGATGGCCGTGGCCATGATGGGCTTCAATACCATGGTCGCGCTGGGCTGGCTCAAGGCGTCCGACAGCATCTACGCGGCGCCGAAACTGCTGTGGCTGTCGAACATGGTCGGGGGGGCGCTGTTCGGCTTCGGTATGGTGCTGGCGTCGGGCTGCGGCAGCAAGACGCTGGTGCGCATCGGCGGCGGCAGCCTGAAGTCCCTGGTCGTCTTCTTCGTGCTCGCCTTTGCGGCCTACGCGACCATGCGCGGCATCGTCGCAGTCGGCCGCGTCGCCAGCATCGACCGGGTCCTGATCGAACTGCCGGCCGGGCAGGATCTGCCGTCGCTGCTGGCCCACGCCAGCGGCATCGCCACCCCCACGGCAGCCGGTGTGCTCGGCATCGGCCTGGCGGTGGCGATGCTGCTGTGGGTGCTGTCCCGGCCCGAGGGCCGGCGCGCCGAGGTCTGGTGGGCCGGCTTGGCGGTGGGCTTCACGGTCGTCGCCGTCTGGTGGGTTTCGGGCCGGCTCGGCCACCTGGCCGAGCATCCGGTCACGCTGGAGGAGGTCTTCATCGCCACCAACAGTCAGCGCATGGAGTCGCTGACCTTCGTCGCGCCAGTGGCCTATACGGTGGACTGGCTGATCCTGTTCAGCGACAAGAGCAAGCTGCTGACGATCGGCATCGTCACCGTGCTGGGCGTGATCGCCGGCTCGGCGGTCGTGGCGCTGGCGACCCGCAGCTTTCGCTGGGAGGGTTTTGCAGGCGCCGAGGACACGGCGCTGCATCTCGTCGGTGCGGCGTTGATGGGCGTCGGTGGCGTCACCGCGATGGGTTGTACGGTGGGCCAGGGGCTGACCGGCCTGTCCACGCTGGCCGTCGGCAGCGTGCTGACGCTGATGGGCATCCTGGGTGGCGCCGTGGTCGCGATCAAATGGCAGATGTGGCGGCTGGAGCGCCTGGCCTGACCGAAGCCGATCTCGACCGCCGCTTCGGAGGCCTGGCGCGGCTCTACGGTGCTGCCGGAGGTGCCCGGCTGCGCGCGGCCCGGGTCGCGGTGGTGGGCGTCGGCGGTGTCGGGTCATGGGCGGCCGAGGCGCTTGCGCGCTGTGGCGTGGCGCAACTGGTCTTGATCGATTTCGACCAGGTGGCCGAGTCCAACATCAACCGCCAGGTCCAGGCCCTGGGTGCCACCTTGGGCATGGCCAAGGTGCAGGCGCTGCGCGCCCGCATCGCGGACATCCACCCGGGCTGCGACGTTGTGCCCGTCGAAGCTTTTGTCGAGCCCGGTGCGGCGGATCAGCCACTGGGCTCGGGCAACTGGCCGGGTCTGTTGCCCGGGCCCGTGGATGCCGTGGTCGACGCCTGCGACCAGGTCCGCGCCAAGCTTGAGTTGGCCCACTGGGCCCGGTGGACCGGCACGCCGCTGGTCTGCGTGGGTGCGGCGGGTGGCAAGCGGCTGGCCCAGGCGGTGCAGATCGCCGACCTGGCCGAGGTCAGCCACGACCCCTTGCTTGCGAGCCTGCGCCAACGCTGGCGCCAGGCGGCACGCCGCGCCGGACAGCCGCTGCCGCCAGGAGCGTTCGGCCTCGCCAGCGTGCACTCGCGCGAGGCCGTGGCGGGAAATGGCGGAGTGACTGCGCCGCAAGGTGGCCTGGCTTGCGCCGGCTACGGGTCCAGCGTGATGGTGACGGCGACGTTCGGCCTTGTCGCCGCCGGCTGGGTGGTCGAAAGGCTCGTCGCGGGTACGCCACCCACCGGCTGAGCCGGTGCGATTCCGGCATATACTGTGAGGCTCTGCGGAGAAGGGTCGTTAGCTCAGTCGGTAGAGCAGCGGACTTTTAATCCGTTGGTCGCAGGTTCGAATCCTGCACGACCCACCAGCATCGCAAGACGCGGCGGCGTGCGAGGTCTTCATCCCCGACCGACCGCAGACCCCAGGGCTCTTAGCTCAGTTGGTAGAGCAGCGGACTCTTAATCCGTTGGTCGCAGGTTCGAATCCTGCAGGGCCCACCAAAAAATCAACGGCTTAGGCGCAATGCCTAGGCCGTTTGTCCTTGGGCTTCCGGAACGCCCAACCCCACTGGTCCAGAACTCGGGCCCTTGCGGAGTCTGCTGACTCAGCGACGTGGCGCGATCGCCTGCCCGCCTCAACCCGTCGTCAGGACGGAAGAGGTTCCAGTACCGCTGCACCCGAGGTCAGTGCCTGGGCTGAAGACTGAGCGCTCCTTGCGCCCGTGCACTGGGCCTTGGGGCGAGGTCTGCGATCCAGGGCGCTCGATCGCCGTACAGTCGGAATCCAACTTTTCCGAACTTGGGCCGTAGAGGCAGGAGCGAAGATGATGATCAAGCATGCGCGAGTTCTCCCGCGCGCTGTTTCGTTGATGGGTGCCATCGCTCTGACGATCGCCCTGGCAGGTTGCCAGACAGCAGCGAAGCTGGTTGGGCAACTGGGCGCTCAGCCAGCCGCCCGAACAGATGCCGGCACGCAAGGCGGCGCGCAGAGGCGACCTACGACAGCGGGTCAAGTCGCTGTGGAGCCCAATGCACAAGCGATCAAGAGCAATCGCAACGCCCAGATGGAGAACCACTTTCGGCGCCAGGCGGAAGCCGATCGACGCCTCTCCCTTGAAGAAGGCAACGCCAGCTCGGACCGACGCTTTCCGGACATGATCCTGCGGCACGGCGTTGGGCAGTCCAGCGGCTTCTTCAGCGAATCTGAACGGTCCCTCACGCTTGGGGGCTCGAACTCGGCCACGCGAACCGTCTGGTTGCCTTGGATGCCTTGGGGCAAGGGGCAGTACCTGGGCAATGCCATCTTGTGCCAGTACGGCGGTTCAGAGGGATTGAATCGAGGCATTCTGTTGTGGCATGTGGCACGGCCAAAGATCGATCCGTCGCTTCCGGCCGAACAGATTTACAAGGGGGATATCCGAACGCTTGCCGCCGATGTGGTGGTGAAGGGCAACTGCCCAGGGACATGGGGAGAGGCGCTGACGCTCGTTTGGGGTGAAGACGCCTGGGATCGCCTGAGGAACTCGCCCGAGGCCAAGAAGTCGCTGATCGAAGCTGAGCAGGTTGCGCGGATGAACCTGGAGCAGAGGCAGCGATGGGAAGCCCAGAAAGAAGAAGCCTGGGCCAAGTTGTCTGAAAAGGAACGCTGCCTGATCAGGATGGGCTTGAGTGATCCGAACGCCAAGCGGACGCCATTGGGTGAGTTCTGGGCAGGCCTATGTGAAGGCAAGTAGACCGGACAGGCTCTCCGCTCCTGATCCCGGTTCAACGGCGCCAGGGCTCTCGATGCTCTTCCGCCTCCCTCTTTCGATGCACGGGTCCGGAAGCGACTGTCGAAGCGCTAACCACGGCGGCGGGCGACCTCCATCCAGGTTTGCAGACCCCAGTCCGTTGGTCGCAGGTTCGAATCCTGCAGGGCGCGCCAGATTCAGCCGACGACGGGTGCAACGACGGGTGCGACGACGCGCCACAGCAACCCGAGTCCGGCGGCACAGACCAGCAGCCAGACGGCCTTGAAGGCCTGCGGCCCGGAAAGCCGCGCGTGCAGCCGGCTGCCGATGAAGTAGCCCGTCAACGCGGCCGGCAGCAGCACCGCAGCGAGCACCAGAAGGCCGCTCTGGGCGTAGAAGCCTCCGGCCGTGAACATCGCCAGGCGCAGCCAGCCGGCGCCGAAGATCAGCGCGGCCACCGAGGCACGCAGCACGTCCTTGTCGCTGACGCGACGCGCCAGGTAGCTGGCATAGATGGGGCCACCGGTACCGTACATCGACGTGAAGGCGCCGCCGACCAGGCCCGCCGGGACCGCCCAGCCCGGGGCGATCGGGGCCGTGGTGGCCTTGCGCAGCAGGTTCCAGCCGGAATAGAGCACCGCGAACAGGCCCAGCACCGCCAGCAAGCCGCGCTCGGGTGCGCGTGCGAGAAGGACGACGCCGGCGACCATGCCGACCAGCAGGAAGGGAACCAGGCGCAGCAACTCGCGGCGGTCGACATTGCGCCGGTTCTTCAGCCCCAGCAGCAGTCCGGCCACGAGGTCGAACAGCAGCATCATCGGCACGGCAAAGCGAAGGGGAAGGACCTGCGCCAGCAGCGGGATGGCCACGATCGCGGCACCAAATCCGGTCAGGCCATAGACCGTGTAGGCCAGCATGACCGCGACCGCGGCGGCGAGCAGCGTGGTCCAGGGCCAATCGGGCATGCGGCTGGACGCGGCCCCGGATCAGCGCGTCATGGCAGGGCTTGCGCCGGTGCCGGCAAGGTCGTCCGACCCGGCTGCACCCGTGTGAAGCGCACCGGCTCGCGACTCAGCTGCAAGCGCTCGCCCTGCAGGCTGACGACGATGTAGGTGGAGCCCTCCAGGCTGCCGGTCCCGGGATGGTCCTCGCGAAAGTGGGCACCGCGCGAGTCTTCTCGGGCCAAGGCCGAGGTCGCGATCACGCGGCTGATGGCGATGAGGTTCTTCAGGTTCAGCCAGTCGTGCCAGCCGAGGTTGAAGGCGCGGTCGTCGTCGGCCACGCCAGTGCATGCGAGTTGCGCGTCGAGCTCGTCGAGCGTGCTCAACGCCCGCTGCAGCCCAAAGGCCGTGCGCAGGATGCCGACGTCGTTCCACATGCATTCGAACAGCGACTCGCGCAGCCCGTCGATCGAGCCGGGCCGCTGCGCGAACGGCAGCAGTTGCGCGGCCACAGCGGCCGCCAGCGCTTCCTCATCGGGATCCCGCAGCGTGTCATGGCGCAGCACCCATGCCGCCATGGTGTCGCCAGCGATGCCGCCGAACACGGTGCTGTTGGCGACACCGTTGCCGCCCAGGCGGTTGGCCCCGTGCACGCCGCCGGTGTCCTCGCCGGCGGCAAACAGGCCGGGCAACGCCGTGCTGCAATCGGCCTGGAAGACCACGCCGCCCATCATGTAGTGCGCGGTCGGCACGACCTCCACCAGGCCGCCGGCGAGGTCGAATCCGCAGTCGGCACAGCGCTCGACCATGCCCTTGAACTGCTCGCGCACACGCTCCGGACCGAGGTGCGACATCTGGAGGTAGACGCCGCCGTTGGGCGAGGTGCGGCCTTCGCGCATCTCGGCGAAGATCGAGCGCGAGACGATGTCCCGCGTGGCGCGCTCGCCGCGGTCGTCGTAGCGCGACATGAACCGCTGCTGATCGCCATTGAGCAGGTGGCCACCGGCGCCGCGCAGGCCTTCTTCGAGCACCGTGCCCGTCATGCGCGTGCCCGTGCCGGCCAGCAGGCCCGTGGGGTGGAACTGCACCATCTCCATGTCGCGCACGGCCAGGCCCGCGCGCAGCGCCATGGCCAGGCCATCGCAGCTCTTGTCGCCCGATGGCGTGTGGTACTTGTACATGGTCGGCCCGCCGCCCGTGGCCAGCAGCACGGCCTTGGCCTGCACGAAGACGAAGCCGCCCGTGCGCATGTCGATCATCAGCACGCCGGCCAGCGCGCGCCCGTCGGGCGTCCGGATGAGCTCGACCGCCCGGTGCTCCTCGAGCCGCGAAATGCCACGCGCCCAGACCTGCTCGGACAGGCGGTTGATGATCTCGATGCCGGTGAGGTCGCCCTTGTGCACGGTGCGGTCGAAGGTCTGGCCGGCGAAGGCCTTCTGGTGCACGCTGCCGTCGGGGTTGCGGTCAAAGAAGCAGCCCAGTTCGTTTTCAAGTTCGTGGACGCGTTCGATGGCGGTGCTGACCAGCGTCCAGGCCAGGTCCTGATCGGCCAGCCATTTGCTGCCGTCGATGGTGTCCATGAAGTGGCGTTCGACCGAATCGCCGGGCGCCAGCGCGACGTTGTAGCCACCCTGAACCATGCGCGTGCAGCCGCACTTGCCGAGCAGGCCCTTCACGGCCACGGTGATGCCCATTTGCGGCGCGGCCTGGTGGGCATGCAGCGCCGCAAACAGGCCGGCGCCGCCGGAGCCCAGGACCAGGATGTCCGTCTGTACGCGACGAATCGCGTCGCTCACGTGCGGACCCCGAGTCCCGCCAGGACCTGCGCGCGGCGCGCCAGCGCGTCCTTCTGCACCACGCCGTACAGGCTGCCGCCGACGCTGTCCATCGCCACCAACAGCGGGCCGAAGTCCTTGATCCTGAACTTCCACAGCGACTCGGGATTGAGATCGTCCATGTCGACGTCCTCGATCTGCTCGATCCAGGTGGTCTCCAGCGCCGCCGTGCCACCGACGATCGCCAGGTAGGCGCCACCCATCGCGGCAAAGGCCCGGGACGATTCCTCGCGCAGCCCGCCCTTGCCGACGATCAGCCGCACGCCGTATTGCGCCATCAGCGGCTGCGTGAAGCGCTCCATCCGGTCGGACGTGGTGGTGCCGATGCACACCGGCTCGTAGCCGGCCGGGAAGCGGTCGCTGCGCGGCACCTTCTTGACGTTGGGCGCGGTGTGGATCACGGCGTGGCCGTTCAGGTCCAGGCGCGTCCGGCGGCCGCGGTCGAACAGGTGGATCTGCGTGGCGTCGCGGATGCCGAACAGCGTGCCCTGCAGCGTGACGGTGTCGTCGACACGCAGCGCGCGGACCTGCGCCTCGCTGACCGGCATCTGGAACTCGTGGTGGGCCATGTCGAGCTCCGGGTCCTAGAAGCCGTAGCTCACGCCGTCGGGCGTGAACGTGGCACGCGCGCGGCGTGCCGAATGGCACTGCATGTTCACCGCGATGGGGTTCATCGTGATGTGGGTGGCCGCCAGCTCGATGTGCACCGCAAACGCGGTGGAGTCGCCGCCCAGGCCTTGCGGGCCGATGCCCAGCTGGTTGACCGCGCCCGAGAGCTGGGCCTCGAGTGCGGCGCCGTCGGGGTCGGTACAGACGCTGCCCAGCTCGCGCGTGGCCGCACGCTTGGCCAGGGCCACGGCCAGATCCGAGGTGCCGCCCAGGCCGACGCCGACGATGGTCGGTGGGCAGGTCTTGCCACCCGCCGACAGCACGCAGTCGATGACGAAGGTCTTGATCGCATCGATGCCCTCGGCCGGGACCGCCATCTTCAGGAACGAGTTGTTCTCCGAGCCGCTGCCCTTGGGCACCATTTCGATTTCCATCCGGTCGGGCGCATCGATGAAATCGACATGGATCACCGGCACCTCGATGCCGCAGGAGCTGTGCTCGTTGCGGCGCGTCAGCGGATGCACGACCGAGCTTCGCAGCGGGTACTCCCGCGTGGCTCGCTCGCAGCCGCGGCGCAGTGCCTGCTTCAGCGCATGACCGTCGACCTGCACGTTGCTGCCGATCCACACGTTGTAGATCGGCACGCCGGTGTCCTGGCACAGGAGGTTGTCGGTGCGCTCGGCGACTTCGATGTTGCTCACCATCGTGGCCAGGATCCGGCGTGCCGTGGGTGCCGACTCGCCCGACTGGAGGCGACCGAAGCCACGCTTGATGTCGGGCGGCAGTTCCTTCAGCGCGCGGATGTAGAGCGACTTGGCGGCCTCCTCGACCGCCAGCAGATCGACCTTCATGGGGTGATCCTGTCCACCGTGGCGCCGGGCCTACTGGGGCGCCAGCTTGCGGTTCTTGACCACCGTCGCCCAGCGCACCAGTTCGGCGTCCATCTGTTTGGCAAAGTCAGCGGGTTTACTGCCGATGGGGGTCATGCCCTGGACATACATGCGGGCCTTGGTCTCGGTTTCGGCCAGCGCGTTGACGGTGTCGCGGTGCACCTTGGCGATGACGTCAGCCGGCGTGCCTGCCGGCGCCAGCAGGCCGAACCAGCCGTAGTTCTCGAAGCCCGGCAAGCCGGCTTCGATGGCCGTGGGCACGTCGGGCAGTTGTGGCTGGCGTTGCTTGCCGGTGACGGCCAGGGCGCGCAGGCGGCCGTTGCCCAGCAGGGCCGAAGCGGCGGCGAAGTTGCCCACCATGAACTGCGTCTGGCCGCTGATCAAGTCGGTGAAGGCCAGAGCTTCGCCCCGGTAGGGCACGTGGCTGACATCGATGCCGGCGGCGTCGGCAAAGTTCTCGGATGCCAGGTGCACCTGACTGCCAACGCCCGCGGAGCCGAAATTCAAGGCACCCGGTCTGGCCTTCCCCGCCGCGATCAATTCCTTCAGGGTCTTCACGGGCGAGTTCTCGGGTACGACCACCAGCATGGGACCGCTGGCGACGTTGGTGATCGGCGCCAGGTCCTTCCGGGTGTCGAAAGGCATGTTCTTGTAGAGGTGCGGGTTGATGGTGATGCTGCCCGAAGCCATCAACAAGGTGTAGCCGTCGGCAGGCGCCTTGGCCACCACATCGGCGCCCACGTTGCCGCCAGCCCCGGCGCGGTTTTCCACCACCACCGTCTGACCCCAAGTGGTGGTGAGCTTCTGCGCCAGCATGCGTGCCACCACATCGGTCGACCCACCCGGAGCAAACGGCACCACGATGCGCACCGGCTTGGCCGGCCAGGCCTGGGCGAGTGCAGGGGCCTGCGCGGACATTCCGAGCAGCAGTGCGGCCGAGGCGGCAGCGAGGCGGCCCAGGGCGAGTCGGCGGGGTGTGTTCATGGTCAAGGTCTCCGTGGGTCTTGTGTGATCAAAGGTGCTGCAGCCGGCCGGCAACGGTCATGTCCACAGCGACAGGGCGAAAGCGATCCCGGCGGCCGCGGCAAAGCCCACGGCGCCGGCGATCCAATTCTTGCGAAGATCGCGGACGTTGCCGAATTCGATCAGCAGCAGGCGCACACCGCCCATCATGTGAAGTGCCAGAAGCACCACCAGGCCCCATTCGGCGGCCTTGAAGAGGGGCAGGTCGGCCAGCTTCAAGAAACGGTCCAGCGCCGCCGCGCCGTGCAAGGCCTGCCCCAGCGCCCAGAAGTGCAGCGGCAGGAACAACGCCAGGCCCAGGCCCGACAGGCGATGCATCAGGAACGCCCAGTACGCCGGATGCGAGCGCGCGCGCGAGTCGCTGCGGCGCTTCATGCGGCGCCTCCGGGGGCGACCACCGCCAGCACGGCGCGCAGCCCGGTCACCAGCAGCAGCAGCGCCAGCGCCAGCGACAGCGCACGAGCGGCGCGCTCACCCAGGCCCCACCATTCGCGCGCGATGTTGGCCACGCCGACCGGAACATGCGCCGCGCAGGCGACGACAAAGATCGCATAGAAGGCGCCAAAGGCCCAGTTGCCCTGCGTGCGACCCAGGATCTCGGCGGCGCTCAGTCCACCGCGCACGGCGTAGACCATCACCGCCAGATGGATCAGCACGCACAGCGCCAGCACCATCGCGCTGATGCGCTGCCAGTACCAGCGCCGGGCCTGGGCGATGGCAGGCGCGTGGGTGGCGTCTGGAGTCGATGCGCTCACAGCTCGCCCCTCACGGCGGCCTTGGCCACCTTGCGCTTGAGGCCGGCGATGGCCAGCGTCGGGGCCAGTTGCTTGGGGCAGCGCTCGGTGCAAGAGCCCTGCGTGTGGCAGGCATGGCAGCCAGCGTCTCCGGCCACCGCGCGCAGCCGTTCGGCCTGGTTCACGTCGCGCACGTCGTTGACCAGGGTCCAGGCGCGGTTCAGCGCTGCCGGGCCCAGGTAGTCCGGGCGCCAGGCGACCACGTCGCACGAGGCGTGGCAGACGCCGCAGCCGATGCACTCGATGCCGGCGTTGGCCGCCACCCTTTCCGCCGAGGCAGGCTCGATGCGCTCGAAGTCGTCATGACGCGACCGCGTGCCCTTGAACTGGCCCTTGGCGCGTGCCCACTTGTCGAAGAACTCGGTCATGTCGGTGGCCAGGTCCTTGATCACCGGCAGGTTCGCCAGCGGCGCGATCTCAAGCCGGCCGTCGCTGCCCACGACCTTGGCCACGTGGGTGCGGCAGGTCCAGCGCGCCAGGCCGTTGACCGTCATCGCGCACGAGCCGCACATGCCCACGCGGCAGGCAAACCGGTAGCTCAGCGTGGGCTCGAGGTGGCGCTGGATGTGGGTCACCACATCGAGCACGGTCTGGCTGCCCTGGCGGGGGACCGCATACGCGCTGAAGCCACCCTGTGACTTGCCGCGCCAGACCTTCACCTCAAGCATCGCGGTCATGCGAAGTCTTTCTCGTCCGGCTGTGGGTTCAACGGACCAGTATGACCAACACGGAGAGAAAGCCAAAGCGAAACCTTCTTCCGTCGAGATGAAGCTTTTCTTTAGAGTCCGGCGATGTCCTCGATTCGCATCCTGCGCAGCTTCCTGGCCGTGGCGCGCCACGGCAGTTTTGCCGCCGCTGGCAAGGAGATCGGCCTGACCGCGGCCGCCGTCGGCCAGCAGGTCCGTGCTCTGGAAGCCGAGCTGCACCTTGCGTTGTTCGACCGCAGTGGCCGGTCCATCGTGTTGAACACCGCTGGCCGCACGATGGTCGCGTCGGCGACGGAACTGGTGTCGCGCTATGAGGCGCTTGTGGTCCGGCCGGTCGACCCGCAACTGGGCGGGCCGGTGGTGGTGGGTGCGCTGGTGTCGGCGTTGATGGGCCGCTTTGCCGACTGCCTGTGGGCGCTGAAGAAGCGCCACCCGGCGCTTGAAGTCACGCTGCTGGCCGGGCAGTCGGGCGACTTCGCGCTGCGGGTGGAGCGCGGCGAGCTCGACGCCGCGGTGGTGACCCAGCCGCCGGCCCGGCAGGGGTCGGGCCTGGTGTGGACGGCGCTGTACCGCGAACCGATGATCATGATCGTGCCGCGTCGGCCGCACTTCGTGCTGCCCGAACGCCCGCTGGACATCCTGGCGCGTTGCCCCTTCATCCGCTTTGATCGTCAGCTCTGGACCGGCCAGCTGGTCGACGAGGTCATCGCCGCCTGCGGCGCCCAGGTGCAGGACGCGATGGAGCTGAACTCCGTCGAGGCCATCATCGCGCTGGTGCGCCAGGGCTTCGGCGTGTCGATCGTCCCGCAGCTGGCGAACGTGCAATGGTCGCGAGACCGTGCCTTGCGCCTGGTGCCGCTGGACGGCGTGACGGTGCAACGGCATGTCGGCCTGCTGGAGCGTCGCCAGCACAGCCGCCAGCGCTTCACCGACGCCATCCGGGCCTACTTCCTCAACAGCCCGATGCCAGGCGCCGTGGCCCCGTCGACAACCGTCAGGCCGCCTTGACCTGCCGGCGGCGCCACCCCGTCAGGGCGCCGATGCCCAACGCCAGCAGGACCGCCGGCGCGGGCTCCGGGATGGCCGGGATGGGCACCAGCAAGACCGGCTTGCAGACCCCGAAGCCCACCCGGCACGCCTGGGCGGCGATGTCGCCGTTGTTGTTGATGCTCTGTGCGCCGGCGATGTAGAAGCCGTCGAGCGGGTCGACCAGGTCGTTCAGGTTCAGCATCGCGCCGTTGTCGTACAGGAAGCCGGTGCCCCGACCGTCGACATAGCCCAGGCCCACGATCTGGCCGCGGTTGTTGATGTCCATCGCCTCGGCGGTCCCCTGGAGGCCGGTCAGGGTGCCGAGGTTGACCAGGCGGGTGCCGTCGTAGACGAAGGCGTGCAGACCCAGGCCGCCCATGTCCAGCGTGCCGGTCACCCAGCCGTTGTCGTTGATGGCCGTCGCCCAACTGCCCAGGGAGCCTTGCCAGTTGCCGATGTTCTGCATCTGACCGTCCTGGTACAGGAACGCCCGCGACTCGCTGTTGCTGCTGTTCAGCCGGGACTGCCCGACGATTCGTCCGGAAGCATTGATGTCGTTGGCGATGCTCCATGCCGAGGACAGCGGGTCGTTGTCCAGCGAGCCGATCGAAACCGGCCCGGCCGGCGTGAACACGGACGCCCTCATGCCGGTGACACCCGCATACGTGGCCCAGCCGACGACCTGGCCCAGATGGTTGACGGCTTCAGCGCCGCTCGCTTCGTTGCGTCGGTTGCCATTCAGGTCGACAAGAACCCCGTCCTGCACCATGAACGCATGCAGGTCGTTGCGGCGATCGCGTGCGGCGCCGACGACCACACCCTGGCCGTTCAGAGCGATGCGCTCGACCCAGCCGCCTCCCAGATCGCCCAGCGCCTGCACCTGCGGTCCGTCGGCAATGAAGCCCGACACCCGGCCGCTGTCGCTCAGGACCGACCAGCCGACCGATTGCTGTCGGTCATTGACACGGGTCACGAAGCTGGAGAGGCTGCCAGCGGCCAGCGTCGGGATCTCGACGATGCGGAATCGGGGGTCTGAGGCGGCATGGGCACCGAAGGCCAGGGCCAGGCTGACGAAGAAGATGGAGGATTTCACGGTAGACACTGCAAAAGGGGGACCCTGAGCCTAGGTCGGGCGGGTTCTCCGCGCAGCTGCCTCTTGGGGCAGGGGCCCGCATGTCGGGGGTCACGAAACGGATCGGCCAGGCCTCAAGCGTTGCCCGGTCTGGCCGATATGCCGTCCATGCTCCTGGAGTCGATCCTTTCCGCTTCCCAGCTGCCCTGGGCTCTGCTGGGCTTCAGCGGCTTGCTGGCGGTCGCCCTGACGCTGGCGTGGTGGCGGCAGTGGCGGCGTGGGCGGGGTCTGGGGCGTCGTCTTCGCGACGCGAAATCGGCGCTTGACGAGATGCGCCAGCGCGACACCTTGACGGGGCTGCCGATGCGAGGCGACTTCGAGCGGGTGCTGGCCGAGTGGGTGGCCAAGGCCGACGCCGAGGGCGTGGGCGTCGCCGTGCTGCACCTTGGACTCGACAACTTCCGTCCCGTCAACGACGGCTACGGCCACCGGGTCGGCGACGCCCTCCTGTGCGAGGTCGCGGCGCGTCTGACGGCGCTGGCCGGCGACCCGCTGGCGCTGTGCCGGGTGGGGGGAGACGAGTTCGCGATGGTGCTGATCGGACACGATGCCGATGGAGCGCGTGCGCGTGCTCAGGCGGTGGCCGCCGAGCTGGGGAGGCCGTTCCACTGCGAGGCGCTGGATCTTCGCCTGAGCATCAGCGTCGGCTTTGCCCTGTACCCGGACCACGGCGGCCGGCCGCGACTGGTGCCCCATGCCGCCCTGGCGATGCGTTCGGTCAAGCTGGCCGGCGGCGACGGTGTGGCCGCCTACGACCCGACGATGGCAACCGATCTGCGCGGCCAGGCCGAACTGCTGCAGGACCTGCGCCGGGCCATCGAGCGTGCCGAACTGAGGCTCGTCTATCAGCCCAAGATCGACGCCACCAGCATGCAGGTCACGGCCGTGGAGGCACTGCTGCGGTGGCAGCACCCGCAACGCGGCATGGTCAGTCCGGCGGTGTTTGTCCCGCTGGCCGAGCGCCACGGCCTGATCGACGCGCTGGGCCGCTGGGTGTTGACCGAGGCCTGCCGCCAGGCGGCGGACTGGCGAACCCAGGGGCTGCGCATGCGCGTGGCCGTCAATCTGTCCGGCCAGCAGATGCGTCACGAGGACTTCGTGCCCTGGCTGGAGCGTGAACTGCGCCAGCATTCGATCCCGCCCGGCCGCTTCACCGTCGAGATCACCGAATCGGTGGCCATGGAGGACACCGAGGCGACTCGCGAGGCCTTCGAGCGCTTGCGGCGCGCGGGGCTGCATGTGTCGATCGACGACTTCGGCACCGGGCACTCGAGCCTGGCCTCTCTGCGTCAGCTGCCGGCCGCCGAACTGAAGATCGACCGCGCCTTCGTGACCGACCTGCCGTCAGACAGCAATGCCATGGCGATCGCTCGCGCCATCGTGCAGATGGCCCAGTCGCTGGGCTTGCGGGTCGTTGCCGAGGGGGTCGAGACCGAAGGTCAGCGCGACGCCCTGGTCGCCCTGGGCTGCCATGAGCTCCAGGGCTATCTCTTCGCCAGGCCGATGAGTGCCCAGGCCCTGTCGATGTGGGTGGACAACGACACCAGCGCCGCAGCGGTGGCGTT
>JAJTGU010000164.1 GCA_021297985.1 Rubrivivax sp. | reverse complement strand
GACCAGCGTGTACTTCTCGTCGGAGCGCAGGTAGACCACCTCGTCGACCGGGATCAGCCGCAGGTTGCTGCCGACCGAGGCCTTGATCCATTGCAGATGGCGCGTTGCCGAGCTCGCGCCAGCGGGCGGTTGGTGCGGGGCCAGTTGTTCCGCCAGCCGGGCCAGCAACGGCTCGAGTGCCGCCAGGTCCTCGGCCGGGCGTGCGAGCCGCTCGCGCACGCGGCCCAGGGCTTCGGACAGCCGTGTGGGGTCCAGCGGCTTGAGCAGGTAGTCGACCGCGCCCTGGTCGAAAGCCTGCACCGCGTAGCGGTCGTAGGCCGTCAGGAACACGATCTGCGTTCGCCCTTTCAGCTGCTGCGCCACCTGCACCCCGTTCAGCCCCGGCATGTGCACATCCAGGAAACAAAGCGCCGGCTCGTGTTCATCAAACAGCGCCAGCGCCTCGGGGCCGTTGCGCGCCTGAGCGACGATCTCCAAGTCGGGCCACAGCCGACCGAGCTGCGTTGCGAGGTGCTCGCGCAGCAATGGTTCGTCGTCGGCGATCAGTGCCCGCACGGCACTGGGGTCGGTGTTTCGGTTCATCGGGGCACCTCGATCTCGACGCGCAGGCCGTGCGGCAGCACCGGCTGCCAACGCAGCGCCGCGGCCTGGCCCCAGAACGCCGCGACGCGTTCCCGGAGGTTGGTCAGGCCTGTGCCCGGCTCGGCCGATTCGGCCATGCCGACACCGGTGTCGGCGACCCAGAGCAGGGCCCGGTCGGCGTCCAAGGCCCGCGCACCGACCTCGATCTCGCCACCGTCCAGGCTCGGGTCGACCCCATGGCGAATGGCGTTTTCGACCAGCGTCATCAGTGTCAGGGGTGGCAGACGCAGGCCGGCGATCGACGGGTCGGACACGATGCGGAAGGCCAGCCGGTCGGGCATGCGCAGCTGCATCAGCGCCAGGTAGGCGCGGACGCGGCCGAGTTCGTCTTCAAGCGTCGGCGCGATCTCGACCCCGCTGTCGCCCTGAAGACGCGGAACCGCGGTGCGCAGGTAAGCCACCAGGCTGGTCAGCACCTCGCTGGCCCGCGGCGAACCCGAGTCGACCAGGGCCTGCACATTGGCCAGGGTGTTGAACAGGAAGTGCGGTTCCACCTGGGCCTGCAGAAGCGTCAGCTGCGCGGCCAGCGCCTGCTTCTCGAGCTGGCTGCGTTGCAGGGCGAGCTTCAGCTCCAGGGCCCGGGCCCGGGCCTCGCGCTCGCGCAACTGCGATGCCAGCGTGACCACCAGTCCAATCAACAGCGCGGTGACGGTGGTGACGACGAAGCCGGTGCGCCGCCCGGGGTTGTCGAACATCGCTTCGATATCGCCGCCCACCGACACCAGGTACACCCCCCAGGCCGCCAGTGGCGCCGCCATACCGACGGCAAGGGCGGGCAAGGCCCAGCGTGGGAGCCAGCGCGGCCGCCAGCGCTCGGGCCAACGCTGGGCGAGCACGAAAACCAGCAGCAGCGCCATCGCCAGGAACAGCGTGCGCCCCAGCAGCACCGGCAGCGGCGTGGCGAAGAAGGTCGAGAACAGCAGCGCCACGACGACGGCAAAGCCGCAGGCCAGTGCGATGCTGGTCGCGCTGAGCGTTGCCTGGGGTGGCAAGGTCTCGGGGCTTGCGGTTGACGCCGTGGGCAGGGATGAGGGGTTCACGCCACGATGATGCAACGGAGGCTGCGCATGGCCGATGCCGGCGCGACAGACCACGGTCTGCACGGCCCGAGCGGCGGTGCGCCCCGGTCGAGGCCGTGGCTCACCGCAGCGTTCAAAGTCCCTGGCGCAGCAGAGGTGCCCGGATGGCCTGGCGCAAGGTGTCCGCGCTGTCGGCGAGGTGGCTCTGGCTGTCGCTGTCCAGGCCGCTGCGGCGTGCCATGCGCTCCAGTCGCTCCAGCAGCCGGCTGGCCGTCTCGCGCACCTGGTTGCGCGTGTCGGTCCGGCCACCCGGTGTCGGTCTCAGCACCATGAAGGCAAGCCGGTTCACGTGTTCACGCTGCAGCTCGCGGCGCGCTGCTGAAATCGGCACCGCGGCACGCTCGGATTCGATCTCGCGCCAGACGCTGCGCGTGAGCTGGCGGTGCAACTCGGCCAGCGGCAGGCCGTCTCCGGGCTTGTCGAGCTTGCCCAGGTTGTCGAGCACGCGGCCGGCGAGCAGGTCGCTCATCAGATAGGCGAGCACGGCGCGCTGCAGCTCGAGCAGACGCTGCGGCACCTGGAACTCGGTCGGCAGGCCCCAGGCATCGGCACGGTCGAGGTAGTCCGGTGCAAGCCGACGCTGCAGGCCCGGCGACAAGGCCAGGCCGTCAGGCGACAGCGTGTGGCTCAGGATCAAGGTCAGCGCCTCGCGCTGCAAGGCTGCGGGTACCGGTTGCAACGGGTCGCGTCCGCTGCCGGGGTAGTCGCGCAGCGTGCGCACGCCACCGAGCTGGCGCGCCAGCACACCGACCGCCCTCGCCACGTCGCTCAACGCAAAGCCGAGCGACCGCCGCAGCACCGCGTAGTCGCGGTCCGGAGCCAGCGCGCGTGTTTCCTGGCGCTTGAACAGGTCCTGCGCAATCGCCAGGCGCTTGGAGGCAAAGGCGATCGGGTCGGCGCCCAGGTCGGTCGGCAGGGTTTCGGGGTCCAGTCCGACAAAGCTGTCCTCGTCGGTGCCAAAGGCCAGCAGCGGATCGGCGCTGCGCCCGGCGATGCGCTGCAGTTCGGCCTCTTCGGCTGCCGGCAGCGTGCCGGTCGGCATCGGCTTGTAGGCGTACTCGATGGCCCAGTAGTCGTACGGTCCGAGCGTGCTCTGGAACGGCACGCCCCCGCGCACGCCCGGCCGCGCCAGGTTGATCGGGTTGTACTCCATCACCGAGCCGGTGGTGCCATGGGCGCGGGTGAACTCGGCGTCGGCGAGCTGGGCCTCGCTGTACACGCGCGAGGCGCGGAAGTTGTGACGCAGGCCGAGCGCATGCCCGACCTCGTGCATCGTGTTGTCCTTGATGAAGTCGAGCACGAACTGCTGCGCGATCGGGCTGTCCGGGTCGAGCTCGCCACGGGCCTCGAGCACCGCCATCGCGTACTGCCCCTGCTCGGCCGCGAAGTGGGCGTGGTTGCAGTAGCGCATGTCGTGCCAGGGCAGGCGACCTTCGGCCACGGCCAGGCCCTCGAGTCCGGGGATCACGAAGCGCGGCGCAAAGTCGGCCGGCGCCGGGCCCGAGCCGACGGCCGGGGTGGCCGTGCTGCCGCCCTGGCCGGCGCCACCGCTGCCGCCCGGCACGTCGGGCAGGCGCTGGGCACCGAGCACCTGGCTGCGGATGCCGCGCATCGCGCGCACGGCCATGCCCTCGATCGCGATGTCGGCGTCCAGGATCTCGCCGCTGCGCGGGTCGACATGGCTGGGTCCGATGGCACTGAACTGCGGATCGGCATTGAGCATCCAGCGCACCGAGGCAACACCGAAGTCCAGCGTGTCCCAGGTGGCGTCTTCAGCCTGTTGCTGCACGACGATCGCGTTGCGGAAGCCAATCTTCTCGAAGGCCTTGTTCCATTCCAGGATGCCCGCCCGGACCGTCTCGCGGTAGGCGTGCGGCACATTGCGGTCGATCCAGAACACGATCGGCTTGACCGGCTCCGAAAGCTCAAGCCCGGGGTCCTTCTTCTCAAGCCGCCAGCGCTGCACGACGCGCTGCTTGGGGCTCAGCGGCAGGTCACTCGCGAAGTCCAGCGTCGCCGAAGTGAAGTGACCCAGCCGCGGGTCGGCTCGCCGCCGGGTCATCGGCTGCTCGGGCAGTGGCGCGAGGCTGAAATGCAGGCCGACGAGCATGCTGCGCGTATCGGGCAGGAAGCGCGGCAGCATCGGCGCCGGCATCTGCGCCGCGCCCGGGAACAGGAACGGCGGCGACGCCGACGGGCTGGCGTTGAAGAAGTGGTTCTGCGTCTCCAGCACCAGCGCCTGTTCGGTGGCGCGCACGGCGGTGACGACGGAGTTGCTGCGGTCCAGGCCGTAGCCCTGGCGCAAGCCGCGCTGCAGCATCATGCCGATGCCCAGGATGTCCGACAGGAACAGGCCATTGGCCTCGATGAGGATGCTGCGCCGGTCCGGATGCGGCGCACTGGCCACCGGCGTCGCCCCGAGCAGGCTGTCCGAGTAGGCCTCCTTCAACGCCCGTGCCTCCGGGCTGCCTGCGGTGGCAACGACATCGGTGTTGCGCGCGACGAACCGGACCGTGTTGTGCACGCGCTGGAACTCGACCACCTGCGGCCCGCCGGCGCCGTTGATGCCCCAGTTCATCAGCCCGCCCAGGATCCAGGCATCGCTGATGCCGTTCTTGATCTTGGGGCTGAAGAAAAACGGCTTGCCGATCTGCGACGGCAACAGTTCCAGCCAGACCTTGTCGTCCTTCTGCCAGGCCGTGATCGGCCCATCGATCCGGCGCGCGTCGCGGATGACGGTGGCAAGTGGCGGTGGGGTGCCCGGAGGCGTGAACGACGGAGG
>JAJTGU010000124.1 GCA_021297985.1 Rubrivivax sp. | reverse complement strand
GTGGCGGCGGGCTCGCGGGTGGGGCCGTGTTCGGCGTCGCCGGCGGCAACACGGTCGTGCAGATCGGCGGCCGGCTGTACCCGGTGGGTGCCAATGGTGCCCTGGGAGCCGCCTATGGCCCGCTGGTGCCATCCACCCGGCGCTTCGTGGCACAGGGCACGCGCTTGCTCGGGCTCGGCACGGCAGGGCCGGAATACGTCATCGGGACGGAGACCAGCCTCTCGCGCTACGCCATCGACGGCTCGATCGCACCGCCCGCGCCGCCCGCGCAGGTCGGTTTCCAGCTGCCGCCGCGCGCTCCGGGCAGCTTCTTCGTCTCCAGCATCGGCTCGACCAGCGCCCGCTTCACCTGGGCCGACCTGTCGAGCAACGAACAGAGTTTCGAGCTCGAGCTCAGCATCTCGCCGTGGTTCACGAATCCGGTGCGCATTGCGCTGCCGCCCAACACCACGGCCTTCACCGATGCCGGACTGCAGCGATCGACGACCTACCATTACCGGCTGTCGGCCGTGAACCCGGCGGGTGCATCGCCGGTGCCGACCGGCCCGCTGACCGTGACGACGCGGCGGCGCTGACGCCGCCGGGGGCACTCAGCCGATGCGCCCGAGCAGCAGGTACTCCATCAGCGCCTTCTGCACGTGCATGCGGTTCTCGGCCTCGTCCCAGACGACACTTTGAGGGCCGTCGATGACTTCGGCGGTGACCTCTTCACCGCGGTGCGCCGGCAGGCAATGCATGAACAGGGCGTCGGGCGCAGCGGCAGACATCATGTCTTCGTCGACGCACCAGTCGACGAAGGCCTTGCGGCGCTCCTCGTTCTCCGCCTCGTAGCCCATGCTGGTCCAGACGTCGGTGGTCACGAGATGGGCGCCGGCGCAGGCGTCGAGCGGGTGGTCGAAGATCTTCCAGCAGGCCGGGTTCCTGACCCCTGCCACCGCGGCGTCGGCCTCGTAGCCGCTCGGCGTGCTCACGTGCACCGTGAAGCCGAGGATGTCCGCCGCCTGCAGCCAGGTGTTGGCCATGTTGTTGCCGGCGCCGACCCAGGCCACGACCTTGCCCTGGATCGAACCGCGGTGCTCGATGAACGTGTAGATGTCGGCCAGGATCTGGCAGGGGTGGTACTCGTTGGTCAGGCCGTTGATCACCGGTACCCGCGACTGCGCGGCGAAACCTTCGAGCTTGGCCTGCTCGTAGGTGCGGATCATCACGAGGTCCACCATGCGGCTGATGACCCGCGCGCTGTCTTCCACCGGTTCGGCGCGTCCGAGCTGGCTGTCGCCGGTGGTCAGGTGCACCACCGAGCCGCCCATCTGGTACATGCCCGCCTCGAAGCTCACCCGCGTGCGCGTGCTCGCCTTCTCGAAGATCATGGCCAGCGTGCGGTCGACCAGCGGCTGGTAGCGCTCGTAGTTCTTGAAGCGCTTCTTGATCTCGCGGGTTCGCTCGAAGAGATAGGCGTACTCCTCGGCGCGCAGGTCCTTGAACTGCAGGAAGTGCCGCCTCAGGCCCGGGCCGGGCTTCACGCCTGGGGTTCCTGCAGGAAGTCTTCGACCAGCGGGCACAGTCGAGCCATCAGTTCGTCGGCTTCTGCCGCGCTCAGGATCAGCGGCGGCACCAGCCGGATCACGCAGTCGGCGGTGACGCTGATCAGCAGTCCCGCCTCGGCGCAGCGCGCGACGAGCACCCCACAGGGCCGGTCGAGCTCGATTCCGAGCATCAGTCCGGCGCCGCGGATCTCACGCACGCCGGGGAGCCCAGCCAGCCGTTGCTCAAGGCCCGACTTCATCCGCGCACCAACTTCGGCCGCGTTGGCCAGCAGGCCGTCCTCTTCCATGATGCGAAGCGTCTCGACGCCGGCCCGCATGGCCAGCGGGTTGCCGCCAAACGTGGTGCCGTGGTTGCCCGGGCCAAGCACATGCAGGGCCTTGGGGCCGCAAACCACCGCACCCACCGGCACGCCGGAGCCCAGGCCCTTGGCCAGCGGCATCACGTCCGGCACGATCCCGGCCCACTGGTGGGCGAACCAGCGCCCGGTGCGACCGATGCCGCACTGAACCTCGTCAAGCATCAGCAGCCAGCCATGACGGTCGCAGGCCTCGCGCAGGCCACGCAGGAACTCCCAGCGTGCGGGATTGACGCCGCCTTCACCCTGGATGGTCTCCAGGAACACCGCGGAGATCTCGGGCTGCTCGGCGGCGACCCGGTCGATCGCGGCCAGGTCGTTCAAAGGCACACGGACGAAACCCTCCACCAGCGGACCGAATCCTTTCTGCACCTTGGGGTTGGCCGTGGCCGACAGCGTGGCCAGAGAGCGGCCGTGGAAGGCCTTTTCGAACACCACGATCTGCGGCTTGGCGAAGCCCTTGTCGACGCCGAACTTGCGGCCGATCTTGATCGCGGCTTCGTTGGCCTCAAGGCCCGAGTTGCAGAAGAAGGCGCCACTCAGCCCGGACAGTTCGCACAGCCGGGCTGCGAGTTGCTGCTGCAGCGGGACCTGGTAGTAGTTCGAGCAATGGATCAGGCGCGCCACCTGATCCTGGAGCGCCGGCACCAGCTTGGGGTGGCCATGGCCCAGGGTGTTGACGGCGATGCCGCCCAGAGCGTCGAGGTATTCGCGGCCCTCGGTGTCCCAGACGCGGCATCCGCGGCCGTGGGACAGTGCGATCGGAAGTCGGCCGTAGGTGTTGAGCACCTGGGGCATGCCCGGCGTGCCAGTGCCGGCGGCTTGAACGAAGGCGGGGTCGGGAGCATTCATGGACGCGCGGCACCGGTGGCGCCGGTTGGAGTGAGGGTCAAAAACGACCGGTCAGTGTACGCGTCAGCCTCAAGTCGACCGCCTTGCGGCCGATCACAAGCGATACGACACCACGCAGGACCGCCCGATGATTGCTGCAACGCAACAGTTGCCCCATCCGCAAGGCACAATCCTGCCGGTACTGACGTGGCCGGGGACCCGAGCCACGCGCCCGCATGCCGGCCCGCTGGCCCGCGCGCCAAGCGTCCTGCCACCGCCGCCGATGACCCTCTCGCCAACGAAGCTGCCGAACCCTGGTCCGCTTGCGCCACTGGCCAAACCGCGCCAATTCGTGATCCAGGGCGTCACACGGGATGGCCGAGCCTTCCGCCCCAGCGACTGGTCCGAGCGACTGGCCGGTGCGATGTCATCGTTCCGGCCCGGCGGCGGTGTCGGCGGCATCAGTGCCTACATCGGCTACTCGCCGTATTGCTTTCCGCGCGCGATCGACGGCGTCAAGTGCGTGATCGTCGACGAGGCACTCAAAGGCGTCGAGCCGATGGCCTGGGACTTCGTGATGAACTTCGCCCGCGACAACGGACTGCCGGTGGCAGAAATCTGCTTGTTGCCGGACGCTCCGGGTTGAGCCCCGGACAAAGAAAAACCCGCCAGCGGCGGGTTGTCTTTGGAAGCTGAGGACGCTCAGGCCGCCAGCGCGAGCGCCTTGACCTTGGCGGCCAGACGGCTCTTCAAGCGTGCTGCCTTGTTCTTGTGGAACAGGCCCTTGTCGGCGATCGAATCCATCGTGCTCTGGGCGGACTTGAAGATCTCGACGGCCTTGGTCTTGTCGCCGCCGGCAACAGCCTTCTGAACATTCTTGACGACGGTGCGGAAGCGCGAGCGCAATGCGCTGTTGTGCGCGTTGAGCTTGACGTCCTGACGGGCACGCTTGCGGCCGGAGGCGATACGAACGGTCTTCTTCTTGGCTTTGGACGAGGTGGCCATGAACGGTGAGGTCGGTGAGTGAGTCGGGTTTGCGCGTAGGCAAAGACCGTCGAGTGTAGCACGCGTCAAAGGCGGCTGACTTGTCCGCGCTTTGGCGCTCCTATACTCCCGGGCTTTCCCCTTTTGGACTCGCGGCGGCTGCCCCGGGCCTTATCGATCTGAACCTCCTCAAGGCTGCCTCCACTGTCTCGCTGCTGACCCTGGTGTCGCGCGTGTCAGGCCTTGTGCGCGAGCTCTTGATCGCGGCAACCTTTGGCGCCAGCGCGGCCACAGACGCCTTCAACGTCGCGTTCCGGATCCCGAATCTCTTCCGCCGGCTGTTCGCCGAGGGCGCGTTTTCGCAGGCCTTTGTGCCGTTGTTGGCGGCGACCCGGGCTCGCGACGGCGACGCCGCCACGGCGAGCCTGGTCGACGCCGTGGCAACCGTGCTCGCCTGGACGCTGCTGGTGGTCTGCGCCATGGGGGTGGTCGGCGCGCCGGTGCTGGTCTGGATGATGGGCTCCGGGCTGGCGGAGTTCGACACCGCCGTCTTGCTGACCCGGTTGATGTTCCCGTACATCGGCTTCATGTCGCTGGTGGCGCTGGCGGCCGGCGTGTTGAACACCTGGCGTCGGTTTGCGATACCTGCAGCAACACCGGTGCTGCTGAACCTGGCCACCATTGCGGCGGCCTGGTGGGGCTCGCCGTGGCTCGAGCAGCGCGGAGTCGAGCCGATCCTGGCTCTCGGCGGCGGTGTGATGCTTGGCGGCGTGCTCCAACTGGCGGTTCAGATCCCGGCGCTGGCGCGCATCGGCCAGTTGCCGCGCATCGGCCTGTCGCCCGCAGTGATCCGGGCCGCGTGGCGCCACCCCGGCACCGGCACCGTCTTGCGCCAGATGGCCCCGGCGATGCTTGGTGTCTCGGTGGCGCAGCTTTCGCTTCTGATCAACACCCAGATCGCGTCGCATGTCGCCGTCGGGGCCGTGTCCTGGCTGACCTATGCCGACCGGCTGATGGAGTTCCCGACGGCTCTGCTCGGCGTGGCACTCGGGGTCGTGCTGCTGCCGCAGCTCTCTGCGGCGCAGGCTCGGGGCGAAGGCGACCGCTACTCGGCGATGCTCGACTGGGGGCTGCGCACGATGCTGATGCTGGCCTTGCCTTGCGCTGCCGCGCTGCTGGTCTTTGCGGAGCCTCTGGTGGCGGTCCTCTACCACTATGGGGCATTCACGGATCGCGATGTCGGCGCTACGGCGCTTGCGCTCCAGGGTTATGGTGTCGGCCTGCTCGGGATCGTCGCCGTGAAGGTGCTGGCCCCCGGCTTCTACGCCCGTCAGGACATCCGCACGCCGGTGAAGATCGCCATCGGCGTGCTCGCCGCGACGCAACTGCTGAATCTGGTCTTTGTGCCGTGGTTCGGCCATGCCGGCCTTGCCTTGTCGATCGGCTTGGGCGCGCTGGTCAATGCCGGCTTGTTGCTCGTCGGCTTGCTGCGCAACGGGGCTTACCGTCCAGCGCCGGGGTGGGCGTTGTTCGCACTGCGCGTGGCCTTGGCCACCGTGGCGCTCGGTGCGGGTCTGGCCTGGGCCTCGGAGGCCATCGACTGGATCGCGATGCGCTCGCAATGGGGCCTGCGTGCCGGAGCGATGGCAGCCGTCCTTGCCGGCTCGGCACTGGGGTACTTCGCGATCCTCTTCGCGCTCGGGGTCCGCCGCCATGACTTCGTGCGGCGATCGCCTTGACCGTCGCAGGCACTTCGGCTCGGGCACGCCACCCGGTCCCGCTCGCTACACTGGCCGCCAGGGCATGCTCCCGTCTCATCAGAACCTTGCAATTCGAACCCCTGACGCCTCTGGCCTATTTCTCGGCGCTCGTTGCCGAGGACAGCAGCTTGCCGCTGCTGGAAGCCGCCATCTCTGTCGCCCAGGACGACGATCCTGGGCTCGATGTCCAGGCTGTGCTGGCCCAGGTGGACGCGTTGGCACATGCCTTGGGCCGCCGCCTGCCAGCCGATGCCGCACCTTTGCAGCGCCTTCGTTTGCTGAACCACTTCTTCTTTGAAGAGTTGGGTTTCTCGGGCAATGTCAACGACTACTACGACCGGCGCAACAGCGACCTGCCGCATGTCCTGTCGACGCGACGCGGCATCCCGATCACTTTGGCGCTGCTCTACGTCGAGCTTGCGACCCAGATCGGACTGAAGGCGAACGGCATTTCGTTTCCAGGTCACTTCCTGGTCAAGCTCGCGCTCCCCCGCGGCGAGGTCGTCGTCGATCCGTTCAACGGCCACTCGTTGTCGCGCGAGCAACTCGAAGAGCGATTGGCGCCATACCGCCAGCACCATGCCGCGATGCTCGGCGGAGTGGAGCTGCCGCTGGCGCTCTTTCTGCAGCCGGCGGCGCCGCGCGATTGCCTGGCCCGGCTGTTGCGCAACCTCAAGGAGATCCACCGCAGCGCGGGCGACCATGTGCGACTGCTTTCGGTGCAGCGGCGGCTGGTTCTGGTGCTGCCGCAAGCCTGGGAAGAGCAGCGCGACCTGGCCTTGGCCTGTGCCCATCACGGTGGGCTGGACGAAGCTCGGACCGCGATGTCGTTGTACCTGGAGCACCGGCCGGATGCCGAGGACAGCGAGGCGATGCGTCGCTCGCTGGCTCAGTGGGCCCAGTCCGGGGCGCTCGAAACCCCACGCCGTGGCCGCCCGCGGCCGAATTGAAGACCGCTGCAGCCATGATGAAGCAGATCCCGTTGGCCATCGGGCCGCAGCCCAGCATGGACTTCGACGGGTTCGTGACCGGCTCGAACCACGAGCCCCTGGCGGCGATGCGCCATCTGGCGTCCATGCTCGCGGCTGTGAACGAGGGCACTGGCGCGGACATCGACGCCGTGCGGCCGCCGGTCTACCTTTGGGGCGATACCGGCAGCGGCAAGACCCATCTGCTGCGGGCGCTGGCGGGCGAGTTGCAGGCGGCCGGTCGCAAGCTTGGCTGGTTCGAGTCGGGCCGCGTGCAGCCTTGGGACTTCCTGCCCGACTGGTCGGCGCTTGTCTTCGACGATGTCGATCGTTTCGACGCCGACGAGCAGGGCGCCGCCTTTGCGTTGTTCGTCGAGGCCACGACCCACGGTGTGCCGGTGCTGGCGGCCGGGCGCGTGCCGCCGGTGGACCTGCCGCTGCGCGAGGACCTGCGGACCCGTCTGGCCTGGGGCCTGGTCTATGCGATGCAACTCCCGGGCGACGCCGACACCCGGGCCGCGTTGCGCCGGCAGGCAGATGATCGAGGCCTGATCCTCAAGGACGAGATGTTCGACCATCTGTTGACACACTTCCCGCGCGACCTCGGTCAGCTGTCCGCGCTGCTCGCGCGCATCGACGAGTACTCGCTGTCCACCACCCGCCGGATCACGCTGCCGATGCTGCGTGCGATGCTGGGCGACGAGGCCGCGGCCGACCAGCCGGAAAGCGCGGACGCCCGATGAGCCTGGCCCTGTTCGACCTGGACGGCACGCTGATCCCTGGCGATTCCGACCATGCCTTCGGCGAGTACATCATCGCGCTGGGCTGGGCCGATGCCCTCGAGCACAAGGCGCGCAACGACGGCTTCTATGCCGACTACATGGCCGGCACGCTGGACGTGGCGGCCTATACCGACTTTGCAACCTCGGCCTGGCGCCACCGGCCTTTGGCGCAGGTCGACGCGGCGCTCGAGGTCTTCGTGCACGACATCGTGCGGCCGATGCTCGGCGATGCGGCGCGCGACCTGGTCGAGCGCCACCGTGCGGCAGGCGACGAACTGGTCCTGGTCACCGCAACCAACGACGCGGTGACACGGCCCATCGCCAGACTGCTGGGCATTCCGACGCTGATCGCCACCGAACTCGAACGCGATGACGGCGGCCAGGCCACCGGTCGCGTCCAGGGCGTGCCTTCGTTCCGGGAGGGCAAGGTCGTGCGGGTCCAGTCCTGGTTGGCAGATCGCGGCACTTCGCTGGCCCGACTGCCGGCGAGTCATTTCTACAGCGATTCGGCCAACGACATCCCGCTGCTCGAGGCGGTCACGCATCCGGTCGCCACCAACCCTTCGGCCAGCCTGGAGCGCCACGCAAGGGCGCGCGGCTGGCCGGTCCTGAAGCTGTATCCATGATCAAGAAATTCATCCAGCGCCGGCTCGGCAAAGGCGAGCCCGGGCCCGACGCTGCGGCACCGCCAGCGGCTGCCGAGGCTGTCGCAACGGTCACGATCCCGCTGGGCGAGCGGGTCGAGGTGGCAGCGGCCGACCACGGCATCGATCTGCGACTGCTCGACGACAACGCCGTGCGCGTCGTGCGCACGCTCAAGGAGGCCGGGTACGAGGCCTACATCGTCGGTGGCGCGGTGCGCGACCTGCTGGTGGGACTGCGACCGAAGGACTTCGATGTCGCCACCGACGCCACGCCAGAACAGGTCAAGGTGCTGTTCCGGCGAGCCTTCATCATCGGCCGGCGATTCCGGCTCGTGCACGTGGTCTTCGGTCGCGGGCGCGAACACGAGACCATCGAGGTTTCGACGTTCCGCGCCTTCCTGGACAGCACCACGGCCGAGCAGGTGCTCGGCAACGAGAAGACGGCCAAGGGCGAGCTTGCGGGCAAGACCGGCGCTCGACACGTGGTCGACGCCAGCGGCAGGGTGCTGCGCGACAACGTCTGGGGACCACAGATCGAGGACGCGGCGCGCCGTGACTTCACGATCAACGCGATGTACTACGACCCGCTGACGCAGGTGCTGGTCGATTACCACGGGGGTCTCGGCGACGCCCGTGCGCGCGTGTTGCGCATGATCGGCGACCCTCTGGCGCGCTACCGGGAGGATCCGGTGCGCATCGTGCGGCTGCTGCGCTTTGCCGCCAAGCTCGGCTTCGACATCGAACCCGGCACCGCTGCTCCCATCACGACGATGGCGCCCAAGCTTGCCGACGTGCCGACCTCCAGGCTCTTCGACGAGATGGTCAAGCTGCTGCAGACCGGGCACGCGGTGCGCAGCGTCGAAGTCCTGCGACAACATGGGCTGCTGGCGGGGGTGTTCCCTGTGCTGGAGGCCGCGCTGAACCCGGCACGTCCGAGCGCGCAGCGCGAAGCCTTCGTGCAGCAGGCCCTGGCCAACACCGACGCGCGGGTGGCCGATGGTCGATCCGTGGTGCCGAGCTTCCTGCTGGCGTGCCTTCTTTGGCACGACGTCCAGGAACGCTGGAGCGCACTGCGCGACGACGGCGAGGCATCGTTTCCGGCGCTGCAGCAAGCGGTGGATTCTGTTTTCGAGCGACGGATCGGCGACATCTCCGGCCGCGGCAAGCTCGCTGCCGACATGCGCGAGATCTGGTTCATGCAGCCACGTTTCGAGAAGCGCACACCGGCCGGTGCCCAGGGTCTTGCGGCGCAGCCACGGTTCCGCGCGGGCTTCGACTTCCTGCGGCTGCGGGCCGACGTCGGCGAACTGCCGGTGGAGCTTGCCGACTGGTGGGAGGACTACCACCTCGGCAGCGACGACGACCGCGCGGCCATGGTCGAGGACCTGCGTTCGCGGCAGCACGGCTCGCGGGTCAAGCGGGTGCCCAAAGCGGCGCCGGTCGCGGAGCCGGCGGGAGCGCCTCCGGCGGCGGAACCGGGATCGCGTGCGGATGCCGAAGCGACGGAAGATGGCGACGCCCCGGAGTCGTCTGTCGAAGGCAGCGCCGTCGGCGACGACGCACCCCGGAAGCGTCGCCGGCGCCGTCGGCGCCCGGGTGGGCGGGGTACCGCCGGTGGCAACGGACCCGCAGCAGGCGAGGGCGGGGGCGGGGGCGAAGGTGGCAGCCCCGCCTGAGCGGGCCTACGTGGGCCTGGGTGCCAACCTGGGCGATGCAGCGGCCACGCTGCACAAGGCCTGGCAGGCCTTGGCCGCGCTGCCGCAGACCGTGCCAGTGGCGATGTCGTCCCTGTACGCGAGTGCTGCCATCGACGGCGCTGGTCCGGACTACGTCAACGCCGTGGCCGCCTTGGAGACAGCGCTCGAGCCCGAGGGCCTGCTGGCTGAGCTGCAGGTGATCGAGCAGCGGTTCGGCCGCGACCGACCCTATCGCCATGCACCGCGGACGCTGGACCTTGACCTGCTGCTCTACGGACTGCGCTCGTCAACCCGACCTGACCCGACGATGCTGCAACTGCCACATCCGCGAATGCACGAACGGGCCTTTGTGTTGCTTCCCTTGCTCGAGCTCGCGCCAGACCTGATCCACCCGCAGCTGGGCCCCATTGCCGACTTCAAGGCTTCGGTGCAGGGTCAGGCGATTCGCTGGCTGGCGCCGGCGCCTCCAGCTGCCACTGGAAGAACATCTGGATGCTGAAGGCCACTGTTGCCATCAGCACCCCGCCACCGATCAGCAACGACAGGATCGCCGCCAGCACCGGACCCCAGCCGGTGGCTGTGACGTCGGCCCCCGGGTTGTGGCGCGCGTCCCACTTCTCGTCGGGTGTCAAGGCGTGCAAGATGGCCATGAACATGCCCTGGCCCACCATCAAGCCCAGCAGCGGGAGCAGCAACCACGCGAGCCGGTCGTCCTGGCCCAGGTCGAGCATGCGTTGCAGGCCGATGACCCCCAGCGCGGTCGGCAGGGGGTGCAGCCAGGCCAGCACGTCCCGAAAGCCGTACAGGTAGAGGCGGTGCAGCCCGAGGCTGCCCGCGATGAAGGCCAGCCAGGAGGCGAGGGTCTTGGATTTGTTGGGAGGAGCCATCGCCAGGATTCACGCGTCAAGGGGTCGCCAAGGGGCCGCTGCGGCCCGCTGGCGGTGCGAGCAAACTATACTTGCGGGTTTTTCGGCGTCGGCTCACGGCCCTTCAACGGGATCCATGCAGCGTATCTACGGCGCCGGACAAGCGCGGCGGGGGATCCAACAGCCCCCCTCCGCAATCGACTCCAGCACGGTGTGTCTCCCGGGCGCTGCGGTCGGCACGATGATTCCAGTCCGACAAACCCCTACCGTACCCCAGAGGATTCCTGCCATGGTCGTGATCCGACTTGCACGTGGCGGCGCCAAGAAGCGCCCCTTCTACAACATCGTCGTTGCCGATTCGCGCGAGCGTCGCGACGGCCGCTTCATCGAGCGCGTCGGGTTCTACAACCCGATGGCCTCGGGCGCCGAGCAGCCGCTGCGCCTGGCGCTGGATCGCGTCGCCCACTGGACCGACCACGGCGCCCAGCCGTCGCCGACCGTGAGCCGCCTGCTCACCCAGGCCAAGAAGGCCACGGCCTGAGCGCAGCCAGCGTCCAGCCGCCGCGCCCTGCGGACGGCTTTCCTGACGATGCGGTCGAGGTCGGCCGCATCGCCGGCGCCTGGGGCGTCAAGGGGGGCGTGAAGGTCAAGCCGATCTCGCCCGACCCGCAGGCGCTGCTCGGCAGTCGGCGCTGGCACCTGCTGCCACCCGCCCCGGGCCTTGTCCGGCTCGCATCGAAGCCCGGCATTCCGGCGTACGCGGTCCCGTCGATCCTGAAGGTGACCGGCGTTCGCGTCCAGGGCGATCACGTCGTCGCGATGGTCCAGGACCTGAACGACCGGGACGCAGCCCAGGCACTCAAGGGCGCCCGGATCTTTGTCTCCAGGGCCAGCTTTCCTTCGACCGCCCCCGATGAGTTCTACTGGGTCGACCTGATCGGTCTGGCGGTTTCCAACCGCCAGGGTGCCGCGCTGGGCGACGTGATTGGCCTGTTGGAGACCGGCCCGCACTGCGTACTTCGGATCGCACCACCCGGGGGCGGCGAAGAGCTTCTGATTCCGTTTGTCGGTGTCTACGTCGACGAGGTGGATCTCGCGACCCAGCGGTTGCGGGTCGACTGGGAGATCGACCCGGAAGTGGACCCCGGTGATGTGGTGGGCGATGCGCTTTGACGTCGTCACGCTGTTCCCCGAGCTGATTGCGCCCTGGTTGACCCAGGGCGTCACGCGCCGGGCGTTTGCTGGCCCCGTGGAGGTGCGAACCTGGGCATTGCGGGACTTCAGCGACGACCCGCACCGGCGCATCGACGACCGCCCGTTTGGCGGCGGCCCCGGCATGGTCATGCTGGCCGAGCCCCTGCTGCGGGCGCTGGGAGCGGTGGCTGCCGACCGCGGGGGTGACGAAGCGGTTCCCGTCGTCCACTTCACTCCCACCGGCCGCCGACTTGACCAGGCCCTGGTGCGCGAGATCGCCACCGGCCCGGGCGCCGTGCTGATCTGCGGCCGCTACGAAGGGCTGGATGACCGGGTCGTGCGAACGCGGGTGACGCTGGAACTCAGCCTTGGGGACTACGTGCTTTCAGGTGGCGAGTTGCCGGCGCTGGCGCTGCTCGATGCCGTCGCCCGGTTGCAGCCGGGTGTGCTGACCGCGCCGTCCCATGAACAGGACAGCTTTTCCGATGGGCTGCTCGAGGGCCCAAGCTGGAGCCGACCCGAGTCGCTGTTGATCGACGGCGTCGAACACGTGGTGCCGGACGTCCTGCTGTCCGGGCACCATGGCCGGATTGCGCGCTGGCGTCGTGATCAGTCCCTGTTGTTGACCGCGCGCCGCCGGCCGGACCTGATCGCCGCCGCACGGGGCGCGGGGCAACTGTCAGCCGACGACGAGCGCTTCCTGACGACGCTCGGGCTATACTAGGAGGCTTTGCGATCCTCTGACGGACTCAAGGAAGCACACCGCGGCGGCACGCTGCAGTCAACTTCCAGACTCCTCTTCAACCCACCGCTCAAGATCGCACCGGAGCCCCCCTTGGACCTGATCGCCACCCTTGAGCAGGAAGAGATTTCCCGCCTGAACCGCAAGATCCCGGCCTTCGCCCCTGGCGACACCGTGATCGTCAACGTCAACGTCGTCGAAGGTACGCGCAAGCGCGTGCAGGCCTACGAAGGCGTCGTCATCGCCAAGCGCAACCGGGGGCTGAACAGCAGCTTCATCGTGCGCAAGATCTCCAACGGCGAGGGCGTCGAGCGGACCTTCCAGACCTACAGCCCGCTGCTCGCCGGCATCGAGGTCAAGCGCCGCGGCGATGTGCGCCGTGCCAAGCTGTACTACCTGCGCCAGCGCAGCGGCAAGTCGGCCCGCATCAAGGAAAAGCTCTCCTGACCGGCGGGATGCTGCGCGGGGTGGCAGGCGTGGCTTGTCACGCATGAACCCTCCGCCGCGCATCTTCGACCCGCGAGTCGTGCCCATCGCCGGCACCGACGGCCACCTGCCGCCGGTGCCGGTTTCGCATTTGCAGCCCGATGCGCTGCGCCTGCGATTCGCTGCGCCTCCGAGCTGGCAGCCCGAGTTCAGCGGCGACGGCCGCTTCTTCACCGAACGCACCCCGCGCGACGCGAGCGTTCTGGTGCCTCTTGTCGAACGTGCCGATGGTCTGCACGTTCTGCTGACCCAGCGAGCCGAACGGCTGCGCGACCATGCCGGGCAGATCAGCTTCCCAGGAGGCCGTGCCGAGCCGGACGATGCCGACCCCGTCGCGACTGCGCTCCGCGAAGCCGCCGAGGAAATCGGCCTGGCTGGCGACAGCGCCGAGGTGCTGGGCAGCCTGCCGAGCTACGCGACCGTGACCTCCTACGTCGTGACGCCGGTCGTGGCCTTGCTGAAGCCGCCTCTGGTGCTGCAACTCGATCCGGGCGAGGTCGATGCCGCCTTCGAGGTCCCGCTGCAGTACCTGATGACGCCGGCGCACCACCAGCGCCATGTCTGGCAATACGAGGGCGGTCAGCGCCAGTTCCTGTCGATGCCCTGGCGGCCAGCGCCAGAGGCGCCCGAGTTCTTCATCTGGGGCGCTACCGCAGCCATGCTTCGCAACCTGTACCGCTTCCTGGCCGCTTGATCGGTCCGCGGGTGCCTGCGCGGTTGCGGCTTCCTATCATCGCGACATGAGCTTCTTTGCCGTCCTGCTGGCGTTGCTGATCGAGCAACTCAAGCCGTTGCCACGCGAGAACTGGGTGCACCAGAACCTTGGCCACTGGCTGCACTGGTGTGGTCGAAACTTCGATGCCGGGGCCCGTCACCATGCCGCGGTGGTCTGGGCGGTGTCGGTTGGGGTTCCGGTGGTGCTGGCCGGAGGCCTGTACCTGGCGATCAGTCACTGGAGCCTGATCGGTGGTCTGGCCTTCGATGTGCTGTTGCTGTACTTCACGCTGGGTTTCCGCCAGTTCAGCCACTACTACACCGACATCCGCGACGCGCTGGATCGTGGCGACGAAAACGAGGCTCGGCGTCTGCTGGGCCAGTGGCTGCACCTGGACGCCAGCGAACTGCCGCGAACCGAGTTGCTGCGCCACGTCATCGAGCACTCGGTACTGGCCGCTCACCGGCACGTCTTCGGCGTGTTCTTCTGGTTCGTCGTGATGTCGGCGGTCGGCCTGGGGCCGGTTGGCGCGGTGCTGTACCGGATGGCGGAGTTCTCGAGCCGCTGGTGGGCATTCAAGAATGCGCGGCTCGACGCACCCGACAATGATCGAGTGCTCGCCTTGGCGCGGCGGCTGTTTGTGTTCATCGACCACGTGCCCGCGCGCCTGACTGCGGCCGGCTTCGCCGTGGTCGGCAACTTCGAGGAGGCCGTGGCCGCCTGGCGGCGCGACGCCGGCCTCTGGCTGCATCCGAACGAGGGCGTGATCCTGGCCGCAGCGGCTGGCGCCGTGGGCGTGCAGCTCGGCGGGGCTGCCGCGCCCGGCGTCACGCCCGACCGCTCCAAGCCCTTTGCCGGCGGCGGCGACGCCACGCTGGCCGAAGCCCAGGGGTCGACACCGGGCAGCGCGGCGACTGCGGCACACCTGCACAGCGTGGTCGGCCTCGTCTGGCGCTCGGTGGTGCTGTGGATGCTGCTGCTGGTGTTGCTGACCCTGGCCAACGTGCTGGGGTGAGCACCATGGTGGCCGGTCGGTACCCGGCTTACCAGCGCTGGGGCTGAGAAAGCTCGTCGAACAGGGCCTCGTAGAGACGCAAACGCGCTGGAGCGATCTCACCGCGTTCGGCTGCCGCGCGCACGCCGCAACCGGGTTCGTGCCGGTGGGTGCAGTTGTGGAACCGGCAGTGCCCCATGGCCGCGCGAAGGTCCGGCATCAGGCCGGCCAGGGCCATCGGCTCGATGTGGTGCAGGCCGAACTCCTGGAAGCCGGGCGAGTCGATCAGCGCCGAGTCGCGGCCTTCGCCGAGCCAGTACCAGGTGCTGGTGGTGGTGGTGTGGCGGCCGCTGTTCAGCGCCACCGACAGCTCACCGACCTGGGCTGCCGCACTGGGCACGAGCACATTGATCAGCGTGCTCTTGCCCATGCCGCTGGCACCCAGCACCAGGGTCGTGCGGCCCGTCAGATGAGGCGTCAGCAGGGCCACGGCGGCGGCCGCGTCGTGCTTGAGCGCAAGCTCGATGCGTTCGAAGCCCATCGCACGGTACGGCCTCAGTCGCTCGCGCGCGGCGTCAGCGCTCGCGAGGTCGACCTTGTTCAGCGCCAGCAGCACAGCAATGCCCGCAGACTCGGCGGCCACCAGGGCGCGCGTGAGCTGCATCTCGGAGAACGGCGGCTCAGGCGCCACGAGCACGAGGATCAGGTCCAGGTTGGCGGCAAACGACTTGCTCCGCCATTCGTCCTGGCGATGGAACAGGTTGCGCCGCGGCTCCAGGCGCTCGATCACGCCCTCATCGCCGCTGGCAAGCCAGCGGACCCGGTCACCGACCACGAGTTCGCTCTTCTTGCCGCGCGTCAGGCAGCGCACCCGATCGCCCTCAGGGGTTTCGACGACGACATGCCGGCCATGGGCCGCCACGACGAGGCCGAGGTCCAGCGTGCGGTCGCCGGCGGGTGGACTCAAGACGCTTGGCTCACGGGCTGGCGAGCAAGGCGTCGACCTGGGCTGCGCAGATGAAGTCGTTGATCGAGATGCCGCCGACAGAATGGGTGTTGAAACGCACCGTGCACGCACCGTAGCTCACCGCCAGGTCGGGGTGGTGATCCTGCACATGGGCGATCCAGGCGACGGCATTGACGAACGCCATCGTCCGGTGATAGTCGGCGAATCCGTACCGGCGCTCGATGGCATCGCCGACGCGCACCCAGCCCGGGAACCCTTCGAGATGGGCCTGGACATCGGCGTCCTGCATCGCCGGCTGGCCCTCGAGAGGCTGACAGCGGCGGGTGGCCAGTTCGGCGGGTGACGGTCTCATCGGGCGGGACTCAGCGGGGTGAAGAGGGGTTCAGGGTGCCGGCAACGCCGCCAGGCGCTCGGCCGCGGGTGGGTGCGAGTAGTAGAAGCGGGCGTAGACCGGGTCCGGAGTCAAGGTGCTGGCGTTGTCCTCGTGCAGCTTGAGCAAGGCGCTGGCCAGGGCGGCGCCGTCGGCCTGGGCACAGGCGTAGGCATCGGCCTCGAACTCGTGCCGGCGGGACACCTGGGCCGCGAGCGGCGCGACAAAGAACACGAAGGGCGGAAGCGCGAGCATGAAGACGATCAAGGTCAGCGCGTGCGCGGGGGCCTGCGGCAGCGGCGTCGTGCCCAGTCCGGCAAAGAAGGCCGGCTGCTGCGCCAGCCAACCCAGCAGGGCCAGCGCTGCCAGGCTGAGCCCGAACATCGTGGCCAGGCGCTTGAGCACATGCCGGCGCTTGAAGTGACCGAGCTCGTGCGCCAGCACGGCCTCGACCTCGGCGCCGTTCAGCCGTTGCAGCAGGGTGTCGAAGAACACCACCCGCTTGGCCGAGCCCAGGCCCGTGAAGTAGGCATTGGCGTGCGCCGACCGCCGGCTGCCATCCATCACGAACAAGCCCTTGGCGGCAAAGCCGGTGCGAGCCATCAACGCCTGTACGCGATCCTTGAGCGCCGTGTCTTCCAGGGGGACGAAACGATTGAAGATCGGCGCAATCAGCGTCGGGTAGATGACCATCAGCAGCAGGTTGAACCCGACCCAGGCCAGCCAGGCCCAGAGCCACCACAGGCCACCACTGGAAGCCATGATCCACAGCACCAGAGCGGCCAGCGGCAGGCCGACTGCGGCGCCGACCAGTGCCCCCTTTAGTCCGTCGAGCAACCACAGCTTCAGCGTCATGCGGTTGAAGCCGTAGCGCTGCTCGATGCGGAACGTCGCGTACCACTCGCCGGGCAGATCGATGAGGCTGCCGACGATGCTGAAGCCCACCAGCAGCGCGAGTTGGTAAGCCATGTCACCCCAGGCCGGCTGGACCCAGGAGCGCACCGTGGCGTTGAGCAGGTCGAGTCCGCCGAGCAGGGTCCAGCCGATCAGCAGAACGGCTCCGACAAACAGGGTCACCAGGCCGAAGCGCAGCTTGGCGATGGTGTAGTCGGCGGCCTTTCTGTGGGCGGCTGGCGTCACGCTGGCCGAGAAACGCGCGGGGACGGCGTCGCGGTGGGCGGCCACGTGGCGGATCTGGCGTGTCGCGAGCCACACCCGCGTGACCAGCGACAGCACCAGAGCGGCCACGAAAAGGGCGGTGACGGCGGTGGCTTGCATCGGAGGCGCGAGTGTAGGCTCGGGCCCAGAATCCACGGCTCCAATACGAAATAGCGCACCGACCATGAGCGAGACCTCGCCCCTGCTGGCCCGCAGCGAACACAACCTGGTCTGGATCGACCTCGAGATGACCGGTCTGCTGCCGGAGTCCGACCGCATCATCGAGATCGCGGTCGTCGTCACCGACCCGATGCTGACCTGCCGCATCGAGGGTCCGGTCTTCGCCGTGCACCAGACCGACGCCGTGCTCGACGGCATGGACGCGTGGAACACCGGCACCCACGGGCGCAGCGGCCTGACGGCCCGGGTGCGCGCTTCCGACATCGACGAGACCCGCGCCGAGGCCGAGACCATCGCCTTCCTCGAACGCTACGTGCCCAAGGGCAAGAGCCCGATGTGCGGCAACAGCATCTGCCAGGACCGGCGATTCCTGGCCCGCACGATGCCGCAGCTCGAGGCGTTCTTCCACTACCGCAACCTCGACGTCTCGACGCTGAAGGAGCTCGCCCGGCGCTGGAAGCCGCAGGCGCTGGAAGGCTTCAAGAAGGCGCAGGCTCACACCGCACTGGCCGACATCCACGAGTCGATCGACGAGTTGCTGCACTACCGCGCGACGCTGCTGGCGGTCTGATTGGCGAGTTCGCCCGTCGCGCGCAGCGGCTGTGCGTTTGTCGGACGCGACGCGGACTTGCCGGAAACGGACGCTGGGGCTTCGACCCTCTCCCCGGCGCTGCGGGTGCGCTGCTACAACCGCGGCCATCGCACCGACGACGTCGCCCGGGCGTCCCCTTTCGACACCATGAACCACCGCCGCCTGTTTGCCTCTGCCATCGCCATTGCCTGCGTGGCCTGCGCTGTACCTGCCTTCGCACAGGCCCCAGGCTGGGCCAAGGTGAGGGTCGGGGTCGAAGGCAACTACCCGCCTTTTTCGAAGATGGGACCGGATGGCAAGCTGAGCGGCTTCGACATCGACATCGCGCTGGCGGTCTGCGCGCAGATGAAGGCCGAGTGCACGCTGGTGCAGCAGGAATGGGACGGCATGATGCCGGCGCTGCGGGCACGCAAGTTCGACATGATCGTCGCGTCGATGACGATCAGCGACGAGCGTCGCAAGGCCGCCGACTTCAGTGACCCGTACTACGACGTGCCCTCGCGCTTTGTCGCCCGTGCCGGGGCCTTCAAGGACCACAGCCCCAAGTCGCTCGAGGGCAAGCGGATCGTCGTGCTGCGCAACAGCCCGCGGGCCAAGCACATCGCCGAGCAGTACAAGGGCTCCGAGGTGCTGCTGGTCAACAAGGAGACCGACGTCTACATGGAGCTTGTCGCCGGCCGTGGCGACATCGGCTTCGGATCCTCGGTCGTCTCCGGCGAGGCCTTCTTGAAGAAGCCCGAAGGCAAGGGCTTTGCCCAGGTCGGTCCGAACGTGCGCCTTGACGCTGGCGGCGGCGGGGTCGGCATTGCCTTCCGAAAGGGCGACGACGCGCTGCGCGAGAAGGTCAATGCGGCGCTGAAGGCGATCAAGGCCGACGGTACCTACAAGCGTTTGGCGGCGCCGTACTTCGACTTCGACGTCTCCGGCGGCAACTGAGCCCGCGGACTGGCCTGAGCGGACACCCCACCCGATGCTGCACGGTTATCTGCCCGCGATCCTCGGCGGGCTCTGGGTCACGCTGACGGTGGCGGCGCTGTCGCTGACGGTGGCCTGCGTGTTCGGCCTCGCCGGTGCGATCGCCAAGCTCTACGGCGGGCGCGGCCTGCGCTGGGCGGCCGAAACCTACACGACGCTGATCCGTGGCCTGCCGGACCTGGTGCTGATGCTGCTGATCTTCTACGGCGGCCAGATCCTGATCAACGAGCTCGGCGATCGCTACGGCTGGGGCTATGTCGACGTGCCGCCGTTCGCGGCCGGCGTGCTGACCATCGGCTTCATCTTCGGTGCCTACCTGACCGAGACCTTCCGCGGCGCCATCCTGGCCATCCCCAAGGGCCAGATCGAGGCCGCGTCGGCCTACGGCCTGCGCCCGGCCCAGGTCGTGCGGCGGGTCATGCTGCCGCAGATGATCCGCCATGCGATCCCGGGTTTTGCCAACAACTGGCTGGTGATGGTCAAGGCCACCGCCCTGGTGTCCATCATCGGGCTCGACGACATGGTCCACCGCGCCAACATGGCCGCTGCCGCGACCCGCGAGCCGTTCACGTTCTTTGTCGCCATCGGCGGCATCTACCTCGCGATCACGACGGTGTCGATCCTGGCGCTGTCGTGGCTGGAGAAGCGCTACTCGCTGGGCGTCAAGAAAGTGAGCTTCTGAGGCCATGGACTGGGACGTCATTGCCGCGAGCCTGCCGGACTACGCGCATGGGCTTCAGGTCTGCCTGACGCTGCTGGTGCTGAGCGTGGCAACCGGCTTCGTGTTGTCGGTGCCGCTGGCCGTGGCGCGCGTGTCGCCACGGCGTGCGCTGGCTTGGCCGGTCTGGGCCTTCACCTACGTCGTGCGCGGCACGCCGCTGCTGGTGCAGTTGTTCGTCATCTACTACGGCCTGGCGCAGTTCGAGTCCCTGCGCGAGAGCGCGGCCTGGCCGATGCTGCGCGAGGCCTGGTTCTGCGCCTGGCTGGCGTTCGCCATCAACACCACGGCCTACACGACCGAGATCTTCGCCGGCGCACTGCGCGCGACGCCACACGGCGAGGTCGAGGCCGCCCGCGCCTACGGCCTGCACGGCTTGAAGCTGTACACCCGCATCCTGTTGCCAAGCGCACTGCGCAGGGCGCTGCCGCAGTACAGCAACGAGGTCGTCAGCATGATGCACGCCACGGCCATCGCGAGCACGGTGACGCTGGTCGACGTGACCCGGGTCGCGCGTGACGTGTACGCCAACCACCTGTTGCCGGCCGAGGCCTTCGGCACCGCGGCCGCGATCTACTTCGCGTTGACCTTCTCGATGGTCGGCAGCTTCAAGCTGCTCGAGCGTCGCTTCCTGCGTCACCTGCGCCCCCAGCAGGCCGCAGCCTGAGCAAGCCCCGATCCCTCTTTGCCGGACCCCCGCGACCCCTCCATGCTTTCCGAGATCCAGACCCTTGCCAGCGGCGGCCCGGGCCAGCAGTTCAGCTACCGACGCCTGCGCTTCGGACCCGGCGCCCCGCGCGCCACGATCCAGGCGTCTCTGCATGCCGACGAGGTGCCGGCGATGCTGGTCGCGCACAAGCTGCGCGAGCGGCTCGAGCGGCTCGAGGCGGCTGGCGATCTGCTCGGCGGCGTGCAGCTCGTGCCCTATGCCAACCCGCTGGGCCTGGCGCAACACCTGCAGGGTCAGCACCATGGCCGCTTCGACCTGCGCGACGGCATCAACTTCAACCGGGCCTACCCCGATCTGGCGCCGCGCGTGGTGGACGTGCTGCAGGGCCGGCTCGGCGACGACGAAGCGGCAAACGCCGCGCTCATCCGCAGTGCGTTGGCCGACTCAGCGGCGGCGCTGCTTTCGAGCACGCCGACGCAGGACCTCAAGCACCGTCTGCTGGCCCAGGCGGTGGCCAGCGAGATCGTGCTCGACCTGCATTGCGACTCGCAGGCGCCGATGCACCTCTATGGCCTGACGCCACAGCACGCGATGGCAGCCGAACTCGGCGCCTTGCTGGGCGCCGAGGCCATCCTGCTGGCCACCGAAAGTGGCGACATGCCCTTCGACGAAGCCTGCAGCACGCCCTGGCTCGCGCTGCGCCAGCGCTTCCCGGAGCACCCGATCCCGCTGGGCTGCTTTGCCGTGACGGTCGAACTGCGCGGCGAGGCCGACACGCGGCATGACTGGGCCGAGAGCGACGCCGACGCCATCGTCGAGTTCCTGCGCCGAAGGGGCCTGGTGGCCGGCACGCCGGCACCGCTGCCGCCGGCTCGTTGCGAGCCGACCCCGCTGGCGGCGTCCGAGCCGATCACGTCGCCGGTGGCCGGCGTCGTCGTGTTCCGCGCCGAACCGGGCGAGCAGGTCGCTGCCGGAGCGCCCATCGCCGACGTGATCTGCCCCGACAGCGGCCAGGTCACGACGCTGCGTTGCCAGGGTGCCGGCCGTCTGTACGCCCGCATCGCCACGCGCTGGGCGACGCCAGGCAAACGCTTGGCCAAGATCGCCGGCACGACCGTGGTCCGCAGCGGCAAGCTGCTGTCGGCCTGAGGGGTGTGGCAACCATGAGCGACAACGTGCTGCTGCTGGCCGAAGGGATCGTCAAGCGCTACGGCGCCAACACCGTGCTCGATGGCGTCAGCGTCCGGGCCCGCCAGGGCGACGTGATCTCGATGATCGGCTCGTCGGGCTCGGGCAAGAGCACCTTCCTGCGCTGCCTGAACCTGCTGGAGCAGCCCAACGCCGGGCGCATCGTCGTCGCCGGCGAGGAGCTGGTCCTGGTGGCCGACAAATCCGGCGCGCTGAAGGCCCGCGACGCGGCACAGCTGCAGCGCCTGCGCTCACGCGTGGCGATGGTGTTCCAGCACTTCAACCTCTGGGCCCATCTGACGGCACTCGAAAACGTCATCGAGGCACCGACCCAGGTCCTGGGCCTGAGCCGGGCCGAGGCCGTCGAGCGTGCCGAGCGCTACCTGCAGCGGGTCGGCGTGTTCCACCGCAAGGACGCCTACCCGGCGCACCTGTCGGGCGGCGAGCAGCAGCGCGTCGCGATCGCCCGCGCGCTGGCGATGGAGCCGCAGGTGATGCTGTTCGACGAGCCGACGTCGGCGCTGGACCCCGAGCTCGTCGGCGAAGTCCTGCGCGTGATGCGCGGCGTCGCCGAAGAAGGCCGCACGATGATCGTCGTCACCCACGAGATGAGCTTCGCCCGCGAGGTCAGCAACCACGTCGTCTTCCTGCACAAGGGCCGCATCGAGGAGCAGGGCCATCCGGCCGAGGTGCTTGTGCGACCGCAAAGCGAGCGGCTGCAGGGGTTCCTGGCGAACTCGCTGAAGTAGCACCACGTCCCGCGGGCCCGCACCGGCAACGTCACGCATTTGTCGCGCGACGGTCATATTCTCGGCGGATGACCGAAGCCAAGTCACCCATCGTCCCGCCCATCCCCCTGCCGGCCGCGGTGCCCGCAAAGATCGCCGACAGCACGCCGCTGCTCGACCGCGAGCGCTCGATCCTGCAGTTCAACCGCCGCGTGCTGGCGCAGGCGCGGCGGGCGGACGTGCCGCTGCTGGAGCGGCTGCGCTACGTCACCATCGTGAGCTCCAACCTCGACGAGTTCTTCGAGGTGCGCGTCGCCGACGCGATCGAGGCCCATCGCCAGCAGGGCAACGAGGCCGGCACCGACCTGAAGGCGCTGGCCGCGGCCGCGCACGAACTGATCGACGAGCAGTACGCGCTGTTCAACGACGAGGTCATGCCCGCGCTCAAGCGGGTCGGCATCGTGGTGCTGAACCACGCCGAGCGCGACGCCCCGCAGCGCGAATGGGTGCAGCGCTTCTTCGAGACCCAGGTGCGGCCGCTGCTGGTGCCGGTCAGCCTGGACCCCAGCCACCCGTTCCCGCTGGTGGCCAACAAGAGCCTGAACTTCATCGCCAAGCTCGGGGGCCGCGACGCCTTCGGGCGCGAGAACCAGATCGCCATCGTCAAGGTGCCGCGTGTGCTGCCGCGGGTGATATCGCTGCCGCAGTCATTGACGGGCGGTGCGCAAGGATTCGTGCTGCTGTCCAGCGTCATCCGCGCCCACCTGGGCGAGCTGTTCGGGGGGCGCGAGGTGGTGTCGTTTTCGCAGTTCCGCGTCACCCGCGACTCCGACCTCGAGGTCGACGAGGACGACGTGACCAACCTGCGCCAGGCACTGCGCAGCGGATTGACGCTGCGCCACTTCGGGCAGGCCATCCGGCTTGAGGTGGTGGCCAGCTGCCCGGTCGAGTTGAGCCGTTTCCTGCTGGAGCAGTTCCAGTTGCCCGAGGTCGCGCTGTACAAGGTCAACGGGCCGGTCAACCTGGTGCGGCTGAACCAGTTGATCGAGCAGGTCGACGACCGGCTGGCGAACGAGGCGCTCCGATTCCCGGCGTTCGAGGCCGCCTGGCCCAGCGCCAGTCTGCCGCTGGGGCAGTCCATCTTCGACCAGCTGCGCCAGCGCGACGTTCTGCTGCACCACCCGTTCGAGAGCTTCGAGCCGGTCGTGCAGTTCCTGCGCGAAGCGGTGCACGACCCCGACGTGCTGGCGATCAAGCAGACCATCTACCGCACCGGCACGCAGAGCGTGCTGATGGACCTGCTGATCGAGGCGGCCCGTCGCGGCAAGGAGGTGCTGGCGGTCGTCGAGCTGAAGGCGCGCTTCGACGAAGAGGCCAACATCAACTGGGCCGAGCGGCTCGAGGCGGTGGGCGCGCAGGTCGTCTACGGCATCGTCGGCCTGAAGACCCACGCCAAGCTGCTGCTGGTGACGCGGCGAGAAGCCGCCAGCGGCAAGGGCGCGCGCCACGACGGACAGCCGCGACTGCGCCGCTACCTGCACCTGTCGACCGGCAACTACAACCCGAAGACCGCGCGGCTGTACACCGACTTCGGCCTGCTCAGTGCCGACCCGGGGCTCGCGGCGGATGCCGACGCGGTGTTCCTGCAGCTTGCCAGCCAGACCAAGCTCAAGCCGCCGCAGCACCTGGTGACGGCACCTTTCGTGATGCACCGGCGCATGCTCAAGCTGATCCAGCAGGTGGCCGATTCGGCGCGGGCCGGTCGGCCGGCGCGCATCGTCGTCAAGGTCAATGCGCTGACCGATCCGGCGCTGATCCACGCCCTGATCGCGGCCGGGCAGGCCGGGGCGCGGATCGATCTGATCGTCCGGGGTGCCTGCATGCTGCCGCCGGGCCTGCCGGGCGCGACCGACAACATCCAGGTGCGCTCGGTCGTCGGCCGGTTCCTGGAGCATTCGCGGGTGATGTACTTCCGCTGGGGCGACGGCGCCGACGACGAGGCGCTGTACCTGTCGAGCGCGGACTGGATGAGCCGCAACATGTTCCGCCGGATCGAGATCGCCTGGCCGGTGCGCGACGCCGCGCTGCGCCAGCGCGTCATCGACGAAGGCCTGGTGCCTTACCTGCACGACCGTCGCGACGCCTGGTCGCTGGACGGCCAGGGCCGGTACCGGCGCATCGCCGACGACGGCGTCAGCGCGCAGCAGGCGCTGGCTCGACGTTATGGTCTGTGAAACTCTTCACGAATCGCTGGGGTCCTCCTGCAGGCGGGGGTGTCGGAAAAGTTTCCATTGCTTACAACTGTATACGGCCCGTGGTCAACAAGTTGTTGATTTAATTCAAGATTTCTGTTGTGGCACGGTTTGCGCAGTTGGATTGGCGCCTGTAACCAAACCCGGTGCCTGCCATGAACAAACGTCTTGCTTCCATCGCCCTGGCTGCCGCCAGCCTGTTTGCCGCGGGCGCCGCCCAGGCCATGCCGACCTACCTGCCGTTTGGCGCCCAGGCCAACGTGTCGCTGGCCACCGTCACCGGTGGCGGCTGGACGCAGTGCTACGTGGCCACGTTCAACCTCACCATTGGCAACAGCGGCGAAAACGTGCTGAACCAGTGCCAGGGCGACTACATCATGATGGCCGGTCGCGAGACCGGTTCGAACACCCTGCTGTCGCTGGCCGCGACGACGCGTGCCGATTCGATCATCGACACCGGCAACACCAGCACCACGCACGTATCCAACGGCGCTCAGTGGTGGTACTCGGACTTCTGGTCCTGGGGCTTTGCCGGCTTGAACGACGTCGTCCGCAACGGCGAGTGCAACACGGGTGCTTCGCCCATCGGCATGTGCCTGCACACGCTGAGCTTCGTGGGCGGCTACCGCATCAACGACATCCAGTTCCTGAATCAAAGCACCGCCTACGAGAAGATCTTCTTCGTCGCCGACCGCAGCAACCAAGTGCCGGAACCCGGCTCGCTGGCCCTGGTGGGCCTGGCGCTGGCCGGTGCCGCTGGCGCGCTGCGTCGCAAGGCGCGCTGATCGCCTGGGCCGAGTCCGGCCCCCCGGACGGTTACGACAAACCCCGCCTCGGCGGGGTTTTGTGTTTTCAGCCCGGCAAACGCAAGGCCAAGGGTCCGCCCTGGCGGGCCCAGGCGGCAGCTTCTTCCTGCAGCAGGAACAGCGTCCGCGGGCGTTCGTCGGCCCAGCTGCGGGTGTAGCGCAGCAGGGCCTCGCGTCCCCTGGGCAGCAGGTGCAAGGCGCCGTCGTGCACGGGCTGGCGGGCGTGGCACTTGATGACGGCCAGCCGCAGGCACAGCACCTGCCAGGCAAAGGCCTCGCTGGCTGCCAATGCGGTCTCGATCTTGCGCAACCCGCCGCGCTGGCCGAGCACCAGCTCGCCGATGCGTCGCTGCTGGCTTTGCGAGAAACCCGCCGCGTCGACGTTGGCCAGCAGGTAGGCGCTGTGCCGGTGGTGGTCGTGGTGCGAGACCATCAAACCCATCTCGTGCAGCGAACAGGCCCAGGCCAGTTCGCGCCGGCGCTCGCCATCGCTTCGTACCGCGGCCGGTACGCCCTGGTCCCAAAGGGCCAGCGCGATGCGCGTGACCCGTTCGGCCTGTTCGGCGTCAACGTCGAATCGCTGCTGCAGTGAAATCACCGACTCGTCGCGCATGTCGCCGCTGCGTCCGGCGCCAACCAGGCGCTCGTGCAGGTCGACGATCAGCCCCTGGCGCAGTGCCCCCTTGGCGGGCCAGAGCGCCTGGATGTCGAAGTGGGTGGCCAAGGTGTACAGGATCGACAGCCCCCCCGGCAGAACGGCGCGGCGCTCGGGCTTCAGGCCTGGCAGGTCGATCCTGTCGATGTGGCCGGCCGCCAGGCATTGCTGCATGCACCATCGCAGGCCGGCGGGCGTGATCCGGCCGTCGCTCATGCCGGCCGCGATCAGCACCTGCGACACCGCACCGGCGGTGCCGGACGAGCCCAGCGCATGGTCCCAGTGTTCGGGCGCAAACGGCCCCAGCGCTTCTTCGAACTCGGCACCCGCGGCGACCTGAGCGGCACGGAAACCGGCCTCGGTGATGCGACCGCCCTCGAAGAAGCGCAGGCTGAGCGACACGCAGCCGGTGCCGAAGGACTCCGCCACCATCGGCACCCGGCCGCGGCCGAGGATGAGCTCGGTCGACCGGCCGCCGATGTCGATCACGAGCCGCGGTTCGTCGCCCGCCTGAAGGTGGGCGACGCCGGCGTAGATCAGCCGCGCTTCCTCGCGACCGGAGATCACCTCGATGGGGAAGCCCAGGACTTCCTGAGCCCGCAGCAGGAAGGCATTGCGGTTGCGTGCCTCGCGCAGCGTCTGCGTCGCGACGGCCCGCACCTGGCCGGGTGCAAATCCGGACAGTCTCGACGCGAACCGGCGCAGGCAGGTCAGCCCGCGCTCGGTGGCCTCGTCCGACAGCAGGCCGGCGGCGTCGAGCCCGGCACCCAGGCGTACGGTCTCCTTGAGGTAATCGATGCGGCGGTAGCGTCCGCCCGGCATCTGCCCGATCTCGAGCCGGAAGCTGTTCGACCCGAGGTCGATGCCCGCGAGCGGTCCGCCTGCCGCTGCGGTACGTGTTGTTGATGCCATGCTTGGATCGTACAAGCCGGGCCTTTGCGGAAAGTCCGAGAATCCACCGGGTCCCGGCCCGACCGGGATTCAGAACCGACCCCTTCAGGAGCGACGCCCATGCTGAAAGCCGACTTCGACACCTTGGTTCCCGCGAACGACCCGAGCCGCCGCGACTTCGTGCGCGGTGCCGTGGGCACCGGCTTTGCCGCCGCTGTGCTGCCGGTCGTGGCGCAGACGCAGATCAAGACCGACACGCAGGGCCTCGTCGCTGGCGAGGTCACGATACCGGTCGGCGACTTCAAGATGCCGGCTTACCGTGCCGCACCGGCCAACCGGCCGAACGCGCCGGTGGTGCTGGTGGTCAGCGAGATCTTCGGCGTGCACGAATACATCGCCGACGTCGCGCGGCGCTTCGCCAAGGCCGGCTATTGCGCGATCGCCCCGGAGCTGTTCGTGCGGCAGGGCGACGCGACCAGCTACGGCGAAATCGCCAAGCTGATCGCCGAGGTGATCTCCAAGGTGCCCGACGATCAGGTGATGCGCGACCTCGACGCCTGCGTGGCCTGGGCCAAGGGGCAGGGCGCGGACACCGCCAAGCTTGGCGTCACCGGCTTCTGCTGGGGCGGGCGCATCACCTGGCTGTACGCCGCGCACAACCCGGGCGTCAAGGCCGGCGTGGCCTGGTACGGCCGCCTGGTCGGCCAGGGCAATCCGCTGCAGCCGCGGCACCCGGTCGAGGTCGCGGCCCAACTCAAGGGACCGGTGCTCGGCCTCTACGGCGAAAAGGACACCGGCATCCCGCTGGACACCGTCAAGCAGATGCAGAACGCGCTGGCCGCAGCCGGGGCTGCGGGCAATGCGGCGGCCAAGGCCAGCGACTTCATGATCTACCTCGACGCCCCGCACGCCTTCCATGCCGACTACCGGCCAAGCTTCCGCAAGCCGGCGGCCGAAGACGGCTGGAAGCGCTGCCTGGACTGGTTCCGCACGCACGGGGTCTGATGGAGGGCCCTGCGGTCGTTGGCGCTTCAAGAGAGGGGCGCAGGCCCGCGATGCACGAACGGCTCAAGCCATGTTTCGCCCGGCCATCACGCCACCGTCCACGTCCCAAAGGGCGCCAGTCACCCAACTCGCCTGGCTTGACAGCAGGAAGGCCACCACCGCTGCCACGTCCTGGGGCTGGCCAATGCGTCCCAGGGGGTGGAACGCGTTGAAGCCGGCCAGCGCTTGCTGCACTTGCGCCTTTGGAATGAAGGCCTCGTAGACCGGTGTGGCCACCACCGCGGGTGAGACCGCGTTGACACGGATTCGACGTGGCGCCAGTTCCATGGCCAGGTGCTGGGTCAAGGCATGCAGGCCGGCCTTGGCCATGGAGTAGGCGGAAGAAGGCGTCGCGGCGATCGCCTGCTGCGCCCACATCGAGCCAATGTTGACGATCGCGCCTTCGGTGCCTGCCTCCACCCAGCGCCGCACGACGCCTTGGGTCAGGAAGAAGATCGCTTCGTTGAGCGCGTGGTAGCTGCGGTAGTCGGACTCGGTGTGCTCCAGGAAAGGCTTGGGCACGAACACACCTGCGGCGTTGACGAGCAGGCTGACATCGCCGTGTCGCGCTTGCAGTTCGCTTTGCAACTGCTGCAGGCCGCTGGCTTGCTGCAGGTCGGCTTGCAGGACGCTGGCGTCGCCCAGGGCTTGGAGTTGCTGCAGCGCCGCAGCCGCCTTGTCAGCGCGGTGGCCGGTCACGACCACGCGGCCACCACCCCGCAGAACCCGCTCCGCCACGGACAGGCCGATGCCGCTGGTGCCACCAATGACGAGCAGCTTTTGGTTCGAGAAGTCGAGTGTGTTCATGATTGACAAACCTTTCAGTTGGTAGGTAACGAGGGTGAAAAAGAGGGCCACATCGGCCCCGCGAGTTGAAGGCCCGTTCAGGCCCTGAGGGAATGAATCAGCGCGGCGCCCAACGCTTGCGGGCCCTGGTGAATGGCACTACCCGCTGCCCGGCCCACGACCATGGCGCCCTCCAGCGCGCACAGCAGCAATTGCGCATGGACGCGGGCATCCACCTCCTTGCGCAGGCTGTTCTGCCGTTGGCCTTGTTCGATGACGTCGGTGAGCCACTGGAGGTTGGTCTTGAAGAACTGTTGCACCTCCTGCGCCACCTCGGCCGGCACCGCGTCGGCCTCCGCGCCGAGCATGCCGCACAGGCAGAGCTGGCGCTGCGCGCCATAGGTCTGCTCGAACAACTCGGCGTATGCCAACAGGCGCTCTGGCGCGCGGGCCTGCTGGCCTTCGATGCGCAACAGCGCCTCGCGAAAGCGGTGCATGTAGCGCTGCGTGACCACGGTCACGAGGTCGGCCTTGGTCGGGAAGTGGTGGTGGATGCTGGGCTTCTTGATGCCCACCACGCGGGCGATGTCTTCGTAGGAGAAGCCGTTGTAGCCGCCGCGCTGGATCAGCCCCTGCGCCACATCGACCAGACGCTCGGCGGCCGGGGTGAGTTCAGAGAAGTGCTTCGACTCGCTCACAGCAGATGCCCTGTCTTGACAAGGATGGTGCAGCCTTCGTCGCTGAAGGGGGTGTGCTGGCTCAGATGGGGGCTGCGCAGCCAATGACCGGCCGGGTAACGGCCATGCTCATCTTCGAAGACGCCGCTGAGCACATAGATTTCTTCCCCGCCCCAATGCTGATGTCTCTGAAAGCGGGTACCGGGCGCCCAACGCACCAGGGCGGTGTGCTGGGTGCCATGGCTGCCCAGGGGCAGCACGGCCAGCCCCGGCACCAGGCCCGGCCGCCAAACGGCGGCTTGGGTGTCCACGACCACACGCTCGCCGTGTTCCGGGCCGAGGTGGCGCAGCTTGACCCAGAGCACGCACCCCAGGGCGGATGCGGGTGTGTGTGCCGTCCCTGGGGGGTTCATGATGTAGGTGCCCGTGCCGTAGGTGCCGAACTCGTCTTCAAGCACGCCTTCCAGCACAAAGAGTTCTTCGCCGCCGTCATGCCGATGCGGGCTGAACCGGCTGCCCGGCGCATAGCGCACCACCGAGGTTGCGCGGGCCCGTTCGCCACCGTCGCGCTCCAGCATGCGGCGCTGCACACCCGGCGCGGGGGAGTCCTGCCAGGGGAGCGCGTCACCGTCGACGACGGCGCGCCGGTCGAGCTGGGCATGGATCGCGAGTTCGGTCATTCCTTGTACCTTCTAGTTGGTAGGTATTCTCGCGGCGCTCGTGGCCGTCGTCAAGGCAAACGCTTCCCGTTCGGTGAAGCGCGGGCGAGCCTGGAGTCGCCCAGCCATTGGCAGCGGCGCCAGTCGACGTCACCTCGGCGCCTGACCGCAGCGCCCGGACCGCACGAGGCCGCCGGCTAAACTTTTGCGGATCAGGAACACACAGAGACTCCGGGCTCGACCCGGGCCGCCATGACCCTATTGATGATCGTGCTGGCCACGCTGGCCAGCGGGCTGTTGTCGGTGCTTGTCGCCGCCAGCCTCACCGTGACGGTGCTGTCGCGTGTCGTTCGCCACCTCGTGAGCCTGTCAGCCGGTGTGCTGCTGGGCACCGCCTTGCTGCATGTCCTGCCCGAGGCCTTTGGTGCCGATGACCCCGGTCATTCGGGGCATGGCGGGCCTGGAGCGCAGGTGTTGTTCGCAACGCTCCTGGCGGGGCTGCTGTTCTTCTGGCTGCTCGAGAAGGTCGAGCTGTTCCGCCACGTGCACCACCACGAAGGCGACGGTCATGATCACCATCACCCCTTCGACGCCCAGCAGGCCGGCCGCGGCGGTTACGCGGTGCTGGTGGGCGACGGCGTGCACAACTTCTGCGACGGCGTGATCATCGCCGCGGCCTTCATCGCCGACCCCTGGCTGGGCGCGGTGACGACGGTGGCCATCGTGCTGCACGAGATCCCCCAGGAAGCGGGCGACTTCATCGTGCTGCTGAACGCCGGCTTCAGCCGCCGGCGAGCCTTGGGCTTCAATGCAATCTCAGGGCTTTGCGCGGTGGCCGGCGGTGTTGCGGGCTACTTTCTCGTCGAACCCTGGGAGGCGGCGCTGCCCTACCTGCTGGTCGTCGCGGCAAGCAGCTTCGTCTACGTCGCCCTGGCGGACCTGATCCCGCAGATGCAGCAGCGCATGGGATGGCGCGAAACGCTGGCGCAGGTCGGCTGGCTGGGCGCGGGCCTGGCCATCGTCGTGCTCGCGACGACCCTGCTGCACGAAGCCGGCCACGCGCACTGATGGGGCCGAACGGCCGCCAGAAGTTGGTCGCGGCCGCGACTGTGCTGCTTGTCGCCCCGCTTGCGGCTGCTGCCGAGTGTCGGCCGCCATCCGAGCCGCATGCCGTCACCGCCTTCCTGAGCCTCGACGGCAGCGCACGACGGGTGCGTGTCGACTATCGCTTCGCACAGGTGATCGACTGTCTGGTCCTGGCCGATGCCCCGGGCGTCAGGGCGCGGGCCTGGCGGCTCGAAGGCGCAGCGCTGGATGGAGACGGCCGCACGCTGCGGCTGGCCGCGCCCGCCCGCAGCCTCACGGTCTGGCTCGACGATGCCATTGCCGACGGTGCGATGGACCGCGTCTACACACCGTTGCTTCCCTTTGCCGATGGCCGTGCCGCTGCCGTCTACAGCGAATCGCTCCTGCCGGCGCCGGCGTTCGGCCAGGTGACGTTCCGCTTCGAAGGGGTCGTGGCCGCTGGTGGCATGGACGCGGGCCCGGACATCGCGTTAAAGGTGTCGTCGGCCAGGGCCTCAGGCGCCTATCTGGTGGTCGGCCGACCGCAGGTCCTTGCCGTGGGCCGCGACCGTTTCATCGTCGACCGCGCCTTGCCGCCCGGCCTGCTGGCCGAGATCCGCGGCACGCTGAAGCGGGTCGAGGTCGATCTGGCGCCACTGCGCAACGCCGGTGCGGCCACGAGCTTTCTGGTGACGCGAAGCGGCCGCCGCGAGGGCCCGCGGAGCTGGCGTGGCGACACGCTGGAAGGCGCGGTTCGGCTGAACTTCATAGGTGATGGCTGGGACCGTGCAGACGCGGCTTCGAGCTTGCAACTGCGCCGCTTCGTGATCCATGAGCTGTTCCATCTCGTCAATGCGGTTGTCCGCGGCGGACGGCCGGGCGACGGCGCGATCTCGTTGCTCGAAGGCAGTGCCGAAGCCGCAGCCTGGGATCTGTTGCGTCGCCATGGCGAGATCGATGCCGCCGCGTTCGGCGATGCCTTCGAGGACGCGGCTTCGCGCTGCAGCGGCGTCGCAGGCGACACGCTGGCCGCGAAGGAGCAGGCGAATCTGCGTGTCGCCCCTTATGCCTGCGGTCAGGCGCTGGCGCAACTGCTTGCCGCCGCCGGGCGGATCGATGGCGAAAGCGACCCGCTCGCCGCCTGGGGCACGATCATGAAGGGGGCACGTCGAAACACCGTGGGCTGGACCGATCTCCTGGCGGCCCACCAAACCCCATCCGGCAGGCGGGCAGCAGCGGGCGCCGCGACGCCCGCATCCCCGCCAACCGGGCGGGAACCGCAGGCGGCGGTCTGGTCGGTGCTGGAGGCGTTGGCCGGGTCCCATGTCGGATGGGACCCCGCGCTCGCCCAGCTCGTCGACCTCGGGCTGTTGCGTACGGCGCCGCGCCAGCAGGCCGCCGGCGAGCCGCAACGCCCACGTTATCGGCTCGTGCCCTGACAGCGCTACAGCCATCGCGGGCCGCAGCGTGTCTTCAGCACCTCTGCGGCGCCGTCAGCGAACCACCAGGACCGGCAACTGGGTGTGTGTCAGCACCCGGGTCGTCTCGCTGCCCAGCAGCAGCGCCGCGATGCCCCGGCGACCGTGAGAGGCCATCACGATCAGGTCGCAGCCCTGGGTCTGCGCCTGCTCGACGATCGCCTCCCAGGGGTGCACCGCCTCGACGACGCAACCACTGGCCTTGACGCCGGCACTTTCAGCCACAGCGACGGCACGGCCAACGCAGGATCGGGCGGCCCGGTCCTGCGCGTCGAGATACTCCTGCGGTGCGATCGGGTGGATCTCCGAGACGGCGGCGAACGGATACGGGTCCTTGACCGAAAGCACCTGCAATTCGGCGCCACAAAGCTTGGCCAGTGTGACCGCGGCCTCCAGGGCCTTGTCCGTGGCCTCCGAGCCATCAGTGGGGAACAGGATGCGTTGGTACATGGGGCCTCCGGTTGCGGGGGTGGCGGGACCGCGATCATGCGCCCGCTGCCCGCCGGGTCATTGACCGGCGTCAACGGGCTCGGCGAAACGGGCTCGGCGAAACGGGCGTCAGCCGCGTGCCACGGGCCGTGAGGCATCGGACACCCATTCGCTCCACGAGCCCGGGTACAGCGCGGTCGTGCCGAGGCCGGCGTGTTCCATCGCGATCAGGTTGTGGCAGGCGGTGACTCCGCTGCCGCATTGCTGCACGACCGTTGCACCGTCGCGTCCGGCCAGAAGGCTGGCGAACTCGCGACGCAGGGTTTCCGCCGACTTGAAGCGGCCGTCGGGGCCCAGGTTGTCCTTGAAGAACCGGTTCAACGCGCCGGGGATGTGTCCGGCCACCGGATCCAACGGCTCGGACTCTCCACGGTAGCGTTCCCCGGAGCGGGCGTCGACAACCACAGGCGCGCCGGTTCCCGTGACGTCCAGCAGGTCGCCGGCCGTCACGGTGGGCATTGCCGGCCCGGCGCTGGCAGGGTAGGGCGGCGCGGCGTCGAGGGCGGGCGGCAGGGTGGTGTCAAGTGCACCGCCAGCGGCGCGCCAGGCGCTGCGTCCACCATCCAGCAAGGCGACCGCGTCGTGACCGAGCCAGCGCAGCAGCCACCAGGCGCGCGCTGCGTAGGCTCCACCCTGGGCGTCATAGACCACCACCGGGCAGCCGGGCGAGATG
>JAJTGU010000273.1 GCA_021297985.1 Rubrivivax sp. | reverse complement strand
GAGACATCGACGCCGCCAGGAACGCAATCGCGAGCATTGACACCGCATAAGCTGCGGTGGCCGCGACAACGGCCCGGGCCAGCAGGAGCGGAGAGGCGGCGCGGCCCAGCAAGGTCGCCACTGTCACCATCGCCAGCAGTGTCGCCACCTCACGAAGGGCCTGCACCGGGAACGGCGCAACCATCGCGCGGATCACCGCAGCCAGCAGCAATGCCAACGCCGCATGACGCAAGCCCCGCTGCAGCCCCGGGTCACCGGTCGAAGCCGGAAGCAGCAGCCCCAGGCCCGCCACCAGGGCCAGGGCGACGCTGGCGAGCCGGGTCGCATCGTGCGGATGCCAGTCATTCCCCACATCCGCCACCAGCCAAGGCAGCAAGCCCACCAGGGCCAACAGGCTGATCGCGACTACTCGTTGCGGCAAGGATGTCATCGACGATCGCAAAGAGAAACGCCCACCGGGCGGTGGGCGTTCAGGTGCCTCGCACGAGGCTTCAGTCTGCTCGGAGAGTTTAGGTACCCGCTGCGGCGTCGATGCCGGTCTGGGCCTTCGAGCAATTGGCGCCGCTGGTGACACCCGCCCAGGCTACACGGCTGGCGCTCACTGTGGGGGTCCACGTCACAACGCAGCTACCAACCGTCGCATTGCCCGTCGCGACAATGGCAGCGGTATCGGCGGTGATGGTCATCGATGCCATGTTGCCGGTGTTGTTGGCAGGCAGCGTCACATTCAGTTCGGCGGCGCTGTCGCACGAAGCCACCGTGCCGTTGTTCTCCTGCAGGCACTGCGAAATCGCCTGCTTGAACGGCGCCGTGGCGGTGTTCAGATCAGCCCAACGCGCCTTGGTCACGTAGTTCTGGTACTGCGGCACCGCGATGGCGGCGAGGATGCCGATGATCGCGACGACGATCATCAGTTCGATCAGGGTGAAACCTTGTTGAACGCGCTTCATTCGTGAGCTCCTGGAGAAAAACGGGTTGCGAGACGGGTCTGAGGGAAGACCGCCGCGAGGTCCGTTCAATGGGTGTCAGCGCGGCGACGATCCCCTTGAATGCAGGGGTCGTGCCAGCCTGGATTTCGGGTCATTCCCTCGGAGTTCCGTGATCCCGTTCACAAGGGATGACCGGTCTGGTCACATCGGTGCGGCGCAGTGTGTCAGCGCGTGACAAAAAACGTCAGTCCAGCGCCAGGACCTGACCGGTGGTGAGCCGGTGGATGCGGTGCAGGCTGGCCTGGGCGGCGATCTCGGCCATCACGGTGTCGACCTCGCCGGGCTTGATGTGCGTGATGTAGACGTCGGCCGGCGCCGCAAACTGCGCCAGCTCGGCCTGCAAGGCTCGGGGGCACAGGTGCTGGCTGATCGACGCCAGGGCATGTTCGTCGTCGCGGAAGGCCGTCTCGATGACCAGCGCCGCGACCTTGAATTGCCGCAGGCGCGCCCACAGCGCCGGGTTGGGGCCGGTGTCGCCCGTGAAGACCCAGGCCCCGCCGCCGGCCGTGGCCGGATGCACGGCATAGCCGCAAGCCGGGACGGTATGCGACGCCGGCAGCGCCTCGACGTGCAGGCCCTCGACATGCACGACCTCGCCCACGGCCAGCGCCTGCAAGGCCAGCACCGGGTGCTCCGGGCTCGGCAGCCGCGTGAAGTCGGGCCAGATCGCGCCGTTGAAGATGTGCCGCCGAAGCGCCTCGAGCGTTGGCGCCAGCGCGTGCACCGTCACCGGCCCGGCGCCGCGCGCGGCACGGCGGCGTGTCACGCTGTCGGCCAGAAGGCCGATGGCAAGCACGTGGTCCAGGTGCGAATGGGTGACGAAGATGTGCTCGATGCGCGCCAGCTCATCGAGCGTGAGGTCACCCACGCCCGTGCCAGCGTCGATCAACACCTGGTCGTCGACCAGAAACGAGGTGGTTCGGCTGCCGGCGGCAATCGAACCCGAACAGCCGAGTACGCGGATCTGCATGGCGCGACGAAGAGCGCCGCCCTGATCCGGCGGCCGTGGGAGCGACAGAGCCGGCGATGCTGCGCCCGAGCCGCGCGCCGCGCAAGGCAAGGAAGCCTCAAAAGGATGAATCCTCGGTGACCGGCCGGGCGGCATCGGCCGCCGGCGTGAAGACTTCACGCGTGCGGGGCGCGCCGTCCTTTCGCGTCGCCGGTCACGCGGCGCCAGCAGCGCTGCCACCAGGATGTCTCGGCCGCAACGGCAACGGCGAGCGAACTCAGGCGCGGTTTGGCCGCCGGGCGGGGGCGGTGCTCCAGCAGGCGCAGTGGTGGCGTGGCGGGGGATGGGGACTGTGGCGGCATGGCGGCCGGTTGCTCAAGGCATTGACTCCAGGGATCGGACTCTAGATAGCCCCAAGATTGCCGACAAGCCACGCCATCGCAGACTTTGCCTGCAAAAATGCCGCGAGCATGTCCCAAGAGCACAGGAGCGTGGCGATGGAATGGAGCGATCTGCGGGTTGCATTGGCGTTGGGCCAGGCGCGGTCGGTGGCCGGTGCCGCGCGTGCACTGGCGGTGGATGCCACGACCGTGCTGCGCCGGCTCGACGCCCTGGAGGCGGCACTGGGTGCGCGGCTGTTCGAGCGCTCGCGGCGCGGTTGGCAGGCCAGCGACGCCGGCCTGGCGGTACTGGCCGCAGCCCAGCGCATGGCCGACCAGGCCGATGCCATCGAACGCCAGGTGCTCGGCCGCGACCAGGAGCTGGTGGGGCCGCTGCGCGTGACGACCGCGTTTGTCGTGATGGAACACCTGCTGCCGCAGCCGCTGGCCGCCTTCGCGCGGGCCTGCCCTGGGGTCGAGGTCGAGGTCGTCGAGAACGCCTTCCTGGTCGACCTGTCGCGGCGTGCCGCCGGCAGCCCGGGCGACGGGCCCGGCAAGGAGGCCGATGTCGCCTTGCGCCTGTCGGTCAACGTCGCCGAGCATCTGGTCGGCCGGCCGTTGGGCATGACGCAATGCCGGGTCTATGCCCGCCGCGGTGCCCCCGGGCTGCCGCAATCGGTGCAACCGCTGGCGACGCTGGTCGCCGAAGCGCCCTGGGTCACCTTCGAGCGCGACACCTTGACGCGGGTTTACGACCGCTGGATGCAGCAGCATCTTGCGAAGGCCCAGATCCGTGTGCGGGTGGACCTGTTCAACGCAGTCGCGGCGATGCTCGGCACCGGAATCGGCATCGGCGTGCTGCCGACCTTCATGCAGGCTCGGCACCCGGATCTGGTGCCGGTGTCGGAGACCTTGCCCGAACTGGCGGTGCCGCTGTGGATCCTGACCCACCCGGACCTGCGCCGCACGGCCCGCGTGCAGGCCTTCATGGGCCAGGTCGGCGACGCGCTGGCGGCGCGGCTCGCGGCGGACTCAGCGCGGGGCGGTTGAAGGCGCCGTTGGGGCCGCGCCAGGCATCACGGTCTCGACCTCGAGCAGCGCGGCGCCGAAGGCCTCCTGGCCGAGCAGCACCTGCTGCAGCACCGAGCGCCCGCGGACGTCGGTGAGGCTGCGCATGAACGGGCTGGCGCGGCTGTCGGGGTCGAGCAGCAGGTCGTTCAGCGGCCGGGGCCGGTCGGTGACGATCGCGAGCAGGGTTTCGGTGCCGGCCGGCGGTTGCGCGACCACCGCCCAGCGCGGGCTCGGCAGGCGGTGCAGCGCACCGGCGGCAACCCGGTTGTCCTCGTCCAGCGCGTTCGGGTACAGCAGGGTCAGGCCGCGGCCGTCGGCGTGGGCCAGCGCGATGTACAGATGCCCGGCGCGGGGCGAGCGGATCTCCATCGCCAGCACGTCGCGCCCGGCAACCAGACGCGGCTTGGCGACGCGGAACTCGAGCGCCCGCGACTGGTCGCGCTGGGCATGCACCTCGGCCAGCACCTGCATCGGAGTTGCGAGCGGCGCCGCGGCGGCCTGGGGACGGGCGCCGAGCGCGGCGGGTGCTGCCGGTGCTGCGGCGGTGGCCGGGGACACGGCCGCAGCCGCCGCTGGCGCGATCATCGCCAGCGGCACGATGCTGGCATTGCCGGCGACGACCAGGTTCTGGCCGGCGACACCCGGCAGGCCGGTGAGCAGACGGTCCAGCCGCACCTGCGCGCAGGCGCTGACCTCGGCCACGGTGATCGCGCCGCTGCCGTCGATGTCGCGCGCTTCGCCGAGCAGGCAGTCGCGCCAGGCGGTCGTGGCATAGCCGCCGCTGTAGGAGCTGTCGAAGCTGACCTCGTCGCTGCGCGCGGCGGCAATGTGCACCACGTTGTCGGGCCAGGTCCGGCGCTGGCCGAGCTCGCCGGTGAGGCTGCGCGTGCGCAGGTTGCTCGCCCCGGCGCAGGCCGGCGCCGTGCCCAGCCGGGTGAACTTGGCGGTGATGACTTCGTCGGCACCCGCGGCGCCGCGCAGTGAACGCGTGCGCGCCGCCTCGCTGGCGACACCGCCGCTGTAACAGGCGTCATAGAACACGATCAGCTTGTCGACCTTGCGCGCCAGCGGCGCCAGCGCCTCGGCGAGGTCGGCGTTGCCCAGGACACGGCCATCGGCGGCCAGCAGTCCCTCGGTGCAGGTCGTGGCGCCAGGGCCTCCAGCCGGGCCAGAGTCCGGGTCCGGACTGCGGGTGCCGTGACCCGAGTAGTAGACAAACACCCGGTCGCCCACCGCCACCCGGTCGGTCAGGGTCTTGATCTGGTAGCGGATCGCTGCCGCAGTCGCGTCGTGGTCGCGCAGCAGCTTGACGTTGGCAGGCGGCACCGCCAGAGCGGTGGCGATGCGGCCGGCACTGGCCACGTCGTGGCGCATGCCGCGCAGCGGCGGCACGGCCGGGTCGCTGTACTCGCCGATCGCGACGATCAAGGCATGGCGCTGCGGCTCGGCCCGGGCCGGGGTCGCCAAGGTTGCGGCCATCACGGCCAGCGCCGCAATCGACATCAGGCGGCGGGCCGAGGCTGCAGCGTGCGCGCTGCGGACGATGGGGTTCATGGCAAGGCCACCACTCGGACGCGGCGGTTTTCGGCCGCCGCAGGATCGGCCGGATTGGCCGGCATTTGGGCGCCACGCCCTGCCGCGCGCAAGCGCCCGGCGGGCACACCCAGCGCCACGAGGTACTGGCGAACCTCTTCGGCGCGTTCAAGCGACAGGCGCTGGTTGGCCACGGCGACACCGCGGGCATCGCTGTGGCCTTCGATCAGGAAGCGCTGGCCGCGCAGTTCGGGCGACAGCATGGCGGCGACCAGCTGGCCGAGAACCCGCCCGTTCTCGGGCCGCAACTCGGCCGAGTTGCTGGCAAAGGTGAGCGCCAACGACAGGCTGGGCGGCGGCACCGCAGGGCGTTCTGCCTCCTGCGTGGCTTCGGCAAGGGCCGGGGCTGCCGCTGCAGACGGCAGAAGGTCGGCCGGACCCCGGGCGACCACCGCGAGGTTGCGTGTCCGGGGGGCCTCGGCGCCCGCCGCGGGCAGGCGCAGGGCCTCGATGATCGTGCGGGTGTCGAGTTCCGCGCCGGCGGCCACGACGCGGGTCCAGGCCAGCAGCGCCAGCAGCGCCGCGACGGCATGGACGATCCCGACGCGCGGTAGTGCGGTCATCGCCAGCGTCCAGTCGCTCAGGAGCCGCCGCCGATGCGGAAGCGGAGTTCCTGCTCGCCGAGGTTGCCCTGGTCGTCGCCGACCTGCACCCACATCCGGTGGTTGCCGGGGGGCATCAATGCCCGCTCGACCAGCACCCCGCGCTCGTTGACGGTGGCGTGCGGGCGCAACCGTTCGGTCAGGTCGATCCGCAGCATGCCGTACAGCAACCTGAAGCTGCCCGGCACGATGCGCGCACCGGGGGCCGCCGTGAAGCCGAACTCCAGGCGCAGCGGCATCGGCACCGCGGTGTCGCCGGCAGCTTGCGGCGCAATGACCTGGATCGCCGGGGCTTGAGGCCGCAAGCCGCGTGTCCGCACTGGAGGCTGGATACGGCCTTCGGCCTCTGCCTCCCGGGCGCGGAGAGCCTCGGCGTCGCTCAGCAGCACAAAGCCGGGGCTTTGCGCCAGGGCAACCCCAGGCCCGATGGCGCCGAGGCACAGGGCCCCGAGGCTGGCAAGCCACTGCCGACGGGGTGTGGCAAGGCCGCCGGGCAAGGCGTCATCGAAGGCTGGGGCGAAGGTGCCGGGACTGGACATGTCGGGGGTCGGAAGACGCGCGGCCGATTTGGAGGAGGGGGGAACAACGCTTGGAAACATTCTGGCGCGCCGCGGGCCGCTTGTCTGTCCCCTCAGCCGATGACTTCGGGGGGGCGCCGCTGCGGCACCAGCTGGTGCAACGCCGCGACCAGGGTGGACATGGCCAAGGGCTTGGCCAGCAGCAGACAGTGTCGCGGCAGGGGCACGGTGCCGAGAGCTGCGATACGACCGGTGACGATGACGGCCGGCACCGCCGACTCCCAGGCGGCGCGCAGCTCGACGACCGCGGCCACGCCGTCGGGCTCGCCAGGACCGAGATCGAGGTCGAACAGCAGCGCGTCGGGGAATCGGGGCTCGGCGTCCAGCCGCGGGCCCAGCTCCGCCAGCGACGCGCCAGCCACCACGGTCGCACCCGCGGCCTCCAGCGCGGCCTGCAGCGCGTTGCGCGGGCCGGCTTCGTCGTCGAGTACCGCCAGCAGCCAGCCCTCGAGTGCCGACGACTTTCGGCCGGGGACCGTTCTGGCGACCGGGGCGGCCCCCGGTGCCTGACCCACGGCAGCCCCTGCGGGCTCAGGCAGGTTCATCAGCGCGGGAGGCAACAGGATCCGAAAGCGCGTGCCACGCCCGACCGCGGATCGCACCGGGGCGATCTCCAGGCCGAGCTGGGCGACCAGCCCGCGCACGATGGCGAGGCCCAGGCCACGCCCCTCTCGTGAGGCACGCGAGGCCCGGGCGCCGTCATCGGGCTGCGGCGCGCCGTCGCCCGGCAACTGGACATAGGGTTGGAAGATCATCTGCAGCTGATGCGTCGGAATGCCGCGGCCGTTGTCGACCACGTCGACCGCAAGCCCGGGACTGCCTGCCTGCCGATGCGGCCGCACCGCGAGCACGACGCGCGCCGGCGTGCCGGGGCGCAGGCCCAGGCTGTAGCGGACCGCGTTGCCGGCGAGGTTCTGCACCAGACGACCGAGCTGCGTGCGGTCGGTCAGCACGCGGTGATGCCGGCCGTGGACACGAACCTGCAGCTGGCTCGGGTGATGCAACGCACGCAGCGACGCCGCGACGCCTTCGAGCACCTCGCGCACATCGACCGGCTCGGGATGCGAGCTCAGGGCACCGTGTTCGATGGCCGAGAACTCGCTGAACTGGTCGAGCATCGCCACCGCATCGTCGGCTGCCCGCATCTGCTGGCGCAGCAGCTCGGCGGCCGCGGCGTCGAGTCCGGCGCGCGATTGCAGGGCCTCGGCGAACAGACGCACCGCCTGCAGCGGCTGGCGCAGGTCGTGGCTGATGCTGGCGAGCAGCCGTGTGCGTGCGCCCTGCAGGCCGGCCAGCTCACGGCCACGGGACGCCAGGTCGCGGATCAGGGCCTCGCGTTCGCCCAGGGCTTGCAGCAGCCGGCGGTCGCTGGCGCGGATGTGCTGGTGGTCGATCCAGGCAAACATCGCCAGCAGCACCGCCGCCACCACCGCCAGGGTCGGCGCGCTGGCGAGCCAGAGGTCCCAGCCCGCGGTGACCAGCGCGGTGCCTGCCAGCAGCGCCAGACCCCCGTCACGGCGCGCCTGCCAGCCCAGGCTCGCGACACCGACCAGCAGCAGCAGCGCCAGCGCCGACATGCCCCCGCCCACCCCGATGTAGACGCAGCCCAGCCAGACGCCCACCGGCCACGCCAGCCAGCGCACCCAGGGCCCGCGAAGGGCCAGCAGGACGAGGCCGACAAGCGCCAGCACCGCCCAGCCCCAGGCCCGGCCGACGGCACCCAGACCGACCAGGGCCGTCACCACCGGCTCGGGCAGGCGCCCGCGCAAGGCGTCCATCACCGTCGGGTCGTAGGGCAGCACCCACTCGAGCAGCGACTGCGCCGCCAGCAGCAGCGCACCCATGGCGATCAGCGCCAGGCCGAGCCGACGCCGGCGCCGAGGCAGCGTCGTCAACAGCTCGCGCGTCTCGACCTCGCCGGCCTCGGCACTGCGGGCGGGCGCTCGGGGATCCGGCATGGCCGTCGTCAGTCGGGCGCCGCGCTGCGCATCGCCGGCACCCGGTAACCGCGCTGCGACAGCAGCACCAGCAGCTTGGTGCGGTTGGGCGCGCCCAGTGCCTGCAGGGTCGCCGTGACGTGCTTCTTCACGACCACCTCGGACCGGTCGAGCAGCCGCGCGATCTCCTTGTTGCGCAAGCCCTGCACGACGTAGCCCAGGACTTCGATCTGGCGCTCGGTCAGGCCCAAGGCCTGCAGCTCCGACAACGAGCGGCCGGCCGCCGATTCCGGCGCCGCCGCCATGCCGCCGGAGACCGACTGCGGCAGGTGGATCGTGCGTTCGACCAGCACCCGCGTCAGCGCGGCCCGAAGCTCGGCCGGCGACGCCGCCTTGCTGATGAAGCCCATCGCGCCGGCATCGAGCGCCGCAAGCACGGTGTCGCGGTCGTCCTGCGCGCTCAGGATCACCACCGGCACGTAGGGATGCGCCTCGCGCAGCCGATGCAGGCCGGCCAGCCCATGCACGTCGGTCAGCGTCAGATCCAGCAGCACGAGGTCGAAGCGCCCGGCGGTGTCGAGGATGTGCAGCGTTTCGGCCAGCGAGCTCGCCAGCTGCACCTGCAGCCGGGGCAGCACCTCATGCAACAAAAGTTGCAGACCGTGTCGGACCAGGCCGTGGTCGTCGGCCAGCAGCACGGAGCCGGTGGTGGTTTCGGTCATCGGGGGCCGAGGTAGCGCCCCGCTGGGGGCAGGCCGGCAAGTTATCACGCCGCGGGTCGGTTGCTGATACCTTGGTCCACTGGGGCAGACCCACCCCCCATGGCGAAATGGCGTCTCTGCGGCCCGTGATCGCTACCATCCCGGTTCGAATCTGCCGCCGTCGAAGGTCAGCCCCATGAACAGCCCCCGCACCGTTCGCCTCGCCGCCCCCACCGCCACGGCCTTGCGCCTGGCCACGTTCGGCGCCCTGCTCCTCGGAGCGGCACTGATGCACACCGGCGTGCACGCCCAGGCCGCCAAGGAACAGGTGCTCAAGGAGAGCCAGGTCACCGAGAAGGCGATGATCGACCTTCTCAAGCCGTCTGCCCCCGAGTCCGCGGCCTCCGGCGCCGAGCCCGAGGCGGTCTCGCGCAGCATCCGCATCGGCACGCGGCCGGCCGCAGCGGCGGCCGGCAGCGTCGGCGCCGGCGCAGCCGCCCAGCAGAGCAAGCGGGCCGGCATCCTGGTGACCTTCGTCACCGACTCGGCCGAACTGTCCGGCCGTGCGCGCAACGCGCTGGACGTGCTGGCCGGGGCGATGAAGAGCAATCAGCTCGCGACCCTGAGATTCACGATCGAAGGCCATGCCGACCCGCGGGGCAGCGACGAGCGCAACCTGAAGCTGTCACAGGCCCGCGCCGAAAGCGTGCGCCAGTACCTGGTCGAAAAACACGGTCTGGCGAGCGAACGTGTCAGCGCTGTCGGCAAGGGCTCGAGCGCATTGATGAACCCGGCCGATCCGGCAGCTCCTGAAAACCGCCGCGTGACCATCGTCTCGCAACAAGGCGGCTGATCAACGCGGCTGGCGGGACCGAGGTGGCGATCAGGCCGCAGCGTCGCCGACGCCGGTCCAGCGCCACCAGTCGCTCGTAAAGGGCTGGCGCACGATGCCGTAGACCTGCGGGTGCATCAGGTCGGACTCGATGCGGTAGCTGTGCGGGATGTAGGGCATCCACGCCAGCATGGTCCGCGTGGCCCGGCGCATCAGCGCCAGTCGCTCGGGTCCGTCGGGTAGCACGCGCTGGGCTTCGTACAGGCGGTCGAATTCCGGCAGCGCAAACCGTGCGTCGTTGCTCTGGTCGGCATTGGGACCGTAGGCCAGGGCGAGGAACTGGTCGCCATCGGGCGCGCTGGCGCCCCACTGGAAGCCCCACATCATGATCTGGCCCGCGAGCGACTTGCGGATCAGCTCGGCAAAGGTCTGGAACTCGAACTTCGCGTCGATGCCGATGGCCTTGAGCCGTCGCAGCCACAGCTCGCTGATCAGCCGCGAACGCTGGTCCTGCGGGAACGAGATCAGCAGCTGCAGCGGCCGGCCGTCGGGGTGCTCGCGCAGGCCGTCGCCGTTGCGGTCGAGGTAGCCGTGAAGGTCGAGCAGCGCATTGGCGCGCGCCGGCCGGGCGCGGCCGAGTTCGCCGCGCAGATCGGCCTCGTGGCCGTAGCACAGCGGCGGGATCATGCTGTGCGCCAGCGTCGCCTGGCCGCCGTAGGCCAGCGCGATCTCGGACTCGCTGTCATAGGCCAGCGCGATGGCGCGGCGCAGGGCGACGTTGCCCGGCGCCATGCCACCGACCGTCTTGTCGGTGCAATTGAAGAAGGTGTGGGCGATCGACGGCACGGCCTGGCGCCGCACCCGCAGGCCCTGCTTGACGAGATAAGGCGCCAGCTTTCCGCCCGGCAGCGCCTTGGCACCGAAGCTCGCGGGCAGACGCAGCAGGTCGTGCTCGCCACCCAGAAAGGCCAGCCAGCGCGGCTGGTCCTCGAGCACGATGTCGATCTCGATGCGGTCCAGCAGTGGCGCCGTGGCGCCCTTCAGCTGCTTCGCGATCGCCTGCGCCTGTGTGTCGCCTTCGGCCGGCTCGCCGGCGAAGACCTCGCGCCGGAAGCGCGGGTTCTTCTCGAGAACGATGCGTGAGCCGCGGCGCCACTGCGCGAGCCGGAACGGCCCGGTGCCCACCGGGTGCGCCATCGGGTCCGCGGCGTAGGCCTCGACGACCTCGCGCGCCACCGCACCGCAGGTGATCGGGGAGGTGAAGTTGAACGCGATGCGCGGTGCCGGCTGCTCGAGCTTCAGTTCGAAGCGGTAGCGGTCGATCACGCGCAGGCCCGGCACCTCGGTGTCGTAGTCCAGCGGCTTCTTGCCGTCGAGCGCGCGCTGGCGCAACGCCGCCATGCCGACAATCTTCAGGCTCTCCCAGATGAAGAGGTGCTCGCTGCGCAGCACCGGGTCGAAGAAGCGCTTGATCGTGTAGACGTAGTCGGCCGCCGTGAGCTCGCGCGGCCGACCCTGGAACACCGGGTCGTCACCAAAGAAGATGCCCGGTTTCAGCGTGAGTACGCAGTGCCTGAAATCGGCGTCGATCTCCGGCATCCGCGCGGCGGTGCGCGGCACCAGCGTCACCGGGTTGGCCAGCGGATCGAAGCTCAGCGGCGACTCGAGGATGTGGGCGATGACACGGAACGAACTCTCGTCACCGACACGCACCGGGTCGAATCCGGCCTCTGCGGTCTGCAGCGACACCCGCAACACCCTGGCTGCGGGCGCGGCCCCCGGGGCCGCGCGCACCGGCTGCGCCAGCGCCGGCAGCATCAGGCCGCTGGCTGCGGCCGCTTGCAGCCAGGCACGTCGGCGGGGGTCCTGGGCCATGTCGATTCAGGCCTCGGACGCGGCGCGCATCCCCATGTCGACATCGACCATGTGGTACCACTCCTGCCAGAACAGCGGGCGCCGCCAGCCGGTGAGCCAGGGGTACTGGGCGTCAACGCGGAAGCGGTGGCAGTGGAACTTGTAGGGGGCAAAGGCCACGGAAATGCGCTTGGCGCGGTCGAACAGCGCCAGCCGCTCGGGGCCGTCGGGGATCTCGGACATGCGCTGGTAGATCGTGTCGAACTCGGCGTGCTTGAAGCGCGCCAGGTTCTGCTGCCCTGCCTGGGGGCCGTACAGGCGCTGCAGGTTCTGCCATCCGTCGCTGGAGGCGGCAAGCGAGCCCACACCCCACATCATCAGCTTGCCGGCGCGCGCGGCCTTGAGGTTCTCGGGCCACTTGGCCGCCGCGAAGCGGATGCGGATGCCCAGGGCATGCATGTTGCGCCGCCACTCCTCGTTCAACTGGCGGCTGGTCTGGTCCGGACTGGTCGCGTAGACCAGTTCGAGCGGCGAGCCGTCGGGCTGCTCGCGCCAGCCGTCGTTGTTCTTGTCGGTGTAGCCGAAGAGATCGAGCAGCGCCTTGGCGCGCGGCACGCTGTACTCGCCGCTTTCGCTCTTGAACCTGGGGTCGTAGCCGCTGTTGTGCGGCACGACGATGCTCTGCGCCGGAATGCCCAGGCCGCGCCGCGTGAGGCGGATCTCGCGCTCGACGTCCACCCCGAGGCAGATCGCGCGACGCAGCGCCACCTTGGCCGGCTCCATGCCGCCCACCACCGGATCTTCCATGTTGAAGTAGCTCAACACGATGTCGGGCATCAGCACCCGCTGCGCCTGCATGCCCTGTTTGGCCAGGTCCGCCCGCAGTTGGCCGCCGGGCATTGCAGCCGGTACGAACTCGCCCGGGACCTCGAGGTAGTCGAACTGCCGGTTCAGGAAGCTCAGCCAGCGCGGCTGAGCCTCCTCGACGATCGAGATCTCGACCCGGTCGACGATGGGCAGGCGCTTGCCCCGCAGCTTGGCCGCGATGGCCTGCCCGGCGGCGTCGTCGGCCGCGGGCTGGGCGTCCCAGCGAACTTCGCGGTAGCTGGGGCTGCGCTCGAGCGCGATGAACGACGAGCGGCGCCATTGCGCCAGCCGGTACGGGCCGGTGCCCACGGGGTGGGCCATGATCTTGTCGCCGTAGAACTCGACCACCTCGCGCGCGACGGCACCGTAGAGGTCGGCACCCGCCATCATCAGTTCCACCAGACGCGGGCGCGCCTGCTCGACGTTGACCTGGAAGGTGTAGCGGTCCAGCGCCTTCAGGCCCTCGATCTCGCGGTCGTAGTCGAAGGGCTTCTTGTTGTCGATCGCGTCCTTGCGCAGCTCGCGCAGGCCGACCATGCCGAAGTTGTCCACCGAGCTCCAGGTCGGTGACTTGGTCGCCGGGTCGGCGTAGCGCTTGTAGGCGTAGACGTAGTCGGCCGCCGTGAGCTCGCGCTTGTTGCCCTTGAATGCCGGGTCGTCGGCGAAGAAGATGCCGCGCTTGAGCTTGATGGTGAAGGTGCGGAAGTCGTCGCTGACCTCGGGCTCGCCGTCGGCGGTCAGCGGCACGACCTTGACCGGCCGCGCGAGGTGGTCGTAGCAGTACAACGACTCGAAGATGTGCGGCGTGACCGTGCGCGAATAGATGTCCGTGACCTGCGCCGGGTCGAAGCCGGTCTCGGCGATCAGAAAGCAGACCTTCAGAACCTTCTTGCCGTCGCCGCTTCCATCGGCCTGGGCCTGGGCCTTGGCGAGCGCAGCACCGGTCGGCAGGCCGGCCATGCCGGCGGCCAGGGCGGTCAGCGCCGTGCGGCGCGTCGGGTCGAAGTGGAAGGTATCGGTCATGTCCGGGCTCCGCCACGGCGCGCGAGCACGGCCGGGTCGACGTCGACGTACTTGAAGAACTCGCGTACGAAGATGTTGCGGTGGTACCCCGCCACCCAGGGGTGGGCGAGGTCGGTGTAGATGCGGTGGCAATGCACCTTGTAGGGCATGTAGGCGACCATCAGCTTGGCCGCCTGCTGCATCAGCGCCAGGCGCTCGGGGCCGTCGCCCATCTCGCGCTGCCGTTCATAGAGTTGGTTGAAGGCGGGCAGGTCGAAGCGGGCGTGGTTGGACTGGCCCTTGTTGGGCCCGTAGCCCAGGCCGAGGAAGGTGTCGCCATCGGGCTGCGACGAGCTCCAGCCCACGCCCCACATCATCAGCTTGCCGGCGCGGCTGGCCTTCAGGTGCTCCGGCCACTTGGCGATCTTGAACTCGATGCGCACGCCGATCGCGTCCATGTTCTTCTGCCACTGCTCGGCGAGCTGGCGAAAGCGCTGGTCCGGGCTGGTGGCGTATTCCAGCACCAGGGGCTCGCCGTTGGGCTGCTCGCGCCAGCCGTCGCCGTCGCGGTCGGTGTAGCCGTGCAGGTCGAGCAGCGCCTTGGCGCGGGCCCGGTCGAACTGGCTCATCGTGCTCTTGAACCTGGGGTCATAGCCCCAGGTGCCGGGGCCGATGGGGCCTTGTGCCGGGATCGCCTGGCCACGCCGCGCCAGGCGGATCTCGCGCTCGATGTCCACCGCCAGCGAGATCGCCCGGCGCAGCGCCACCTTGTGCGGCTCGGGGCCGCCGACCACCGGGTGCTCCTGCGCGAAGTAGCTCAGCGCGACGTCGGCGCGGGCGTAGCGCACCATGCCGATGCCGCGCTTGACGAGGTTGGGCGCCAGCGCGTTGTTCGGCAGCGCGATCGGCACGAACTCCTCGGGCACGTTCTCGACGAGGTCCATCTCCTCGGTCAGGAACGACAGCCAGCGCGGCTGCTCGGCCTCGATGATGGCGATGTGGACCTCGTCCAGCAACGGCAGTCGGCGACCCTTCAAGGCCTGGGCGGCGGCGACAAGCCTGCCGTCCTCGGCCGCCGGCTGTTCGTCGTAGCGGATCTCGCGGTAGTTCGGGTTGCGCGCCAGCACGATGCGCGAGCTGCGCTTCCACTGCTT
>JAJTGU010000054.1 GCA_021297985.1 Rubrivivax sp. | reverse complement strand
CCTCCTGCTGTCGATCTTCATCTCATGGTTCCCGATGTTGTTGCTGATCGGCGTATGGATATTTTTCATGCGGCAGATGCAGGGCGGCGGCCGCGGCGGCGCGTTTTCGTTCGGCAAGAGCCGTGCGCGCATGCTCGACGAGAACAACAACACCGTCACTTTTGCCGACGTCGCCGGCTGCGAGGAAGCCAAGGAAGAGGTGGCCGAGCTGGTCGAGTTCCTGCGTGATCCGTCCAAGTTCCAGAAGCTCGGCGGCCGCATCCCGCGCGGCGTGCTGATGGTCGGCAACCCCGGCACCGGCAAGACGCTGCTCGCTCGCGCCATCGCCGGCGAGGCCAAGGTGCCGTTCTTCAGCATCAGCGGATCCGACTTCGTCGAGATGTTCGTCGGCGTGGGCGCAGCCCGGGTGCGCGACATGTTCGAGCAGGCCAAGAAGAGCGCGCCCTGCATCATCTTCATCGACGAGATCGACGCCGTGGGTCGCCACCGTGGTGCCGGCCTGGGAGGCGGCAACGACGAGCGCGAGCAGACGCTGAACCAGATGCTCGTCGAGATGGACGGTTTCGAGACCAACCTTGGTGTCATCGTGATGGCGGCGACCAACCGCCCGGACATCCTCGACCCCGCATTGCTGCGCCCGGGCCGTTTCGACCGTCAGGTCTACGTGACCCTGCCCGACGTTCGCGGTCGCGAGCAGATCCTCAACGTCCACATGCGCAAGGTGCCGGTGGGTAGCGACATCAAGGCCGACATCCTCGCCCGAGGCACGCCCGGGTTTTCGGGGGCCGACCTGGCCAACCTGGTCAACGAGGCCGCACTGTTCGCGGCGCGACGCAACGGCCGGGTCGTCGAGATGAACGACTTCGAGAAGGCCAAGGACAAGATCATGATGGGCCCCGAGCGGAAGTCCATGGTCATGCCCGAGGAAGAGCGCCGCAACACGGCGTACCACGAGGCCGGCCACGCCCTTGTCGCGCGCCTGATGCCCAAGACCGACCCGGTGCACAAGGTCACCGTGATCCCGCGTGGCCGGGCGCTCGGTGTGACGATGCAGTTGCCCGAAGGCGACCGCTACAGCATGGACAAGGAGCGCATGCTCTCGACGATCAGTGTGCTGTTCGGAGGTCGAATCGCGGAGGAAGTGTTCATGAACCAGATGACCACCGGCGCCAGCAACGACTTCGAGCGCGCGACCTCGATCGCGCGTGACATGGTGACCCGATACGGCATGACGGACGAACTCGGCCCGATGGTCTACGCCGAAAACGAGGGCGAAGTCTTCCTCGGTCGCAGCGTGACCAAGACGACCACGATGTCCGAGGCGACGATGCAGAAGGTCGATCTCGAGGTTCGCCGCATCATCGATGAGCAGTACGCCGTCGCGCGGCGCCACATCGAAGCTCACAAGGACAAGATGCACGCCATGGCGCAGGCACTGCTCGAATGGGAAACCATCGACAGTGACCAGATCGACGACATCATGGGCGGCAAGCCGCCACGGGCGCCCAAGGACATGACGCCGCCATCGTCCAAGCCCAGCGGCCCGACACCTTCGGTGGGCGCGGACGGCGCGCCGGCTGCGGCCTGACCGGCTGGCGGGTCCGGCAATCGACGGGGCTTCGGCCCCGTTTTGCTTTCGATGACGGCAATGAATCTCCCCATGACCTGGCAGACCGCGCGCTACCGGCTCGTGCTCGACCGGCCCCACGTGATGGCCATCGTCAACGTCACACCGGATTCGTTCGCCACCGGGACCGGAGCGAGCGAGCTTGCGGCCCTGGTCCGGGGCGCGATCACGCGGGCCGAAGCCTGCGTCGCCGAAGGCGCCGATGCGCTGGACATCGGCGGCGAGTCGACGCGACCTGGCGCGCGGCCGCCCGGTGCCGACGAGGAGTTGGCACGCGTGCTGCCGGTGGTGCGCGCAGCCGTGGGCTGGGGCGTCCCGGTGAGCGTGGACACCAGCGAGCCGGAGGTCATGCGGGCCGTGCTCGATGCTGGCGCCGACATCGTCAACGACGTGCGGGCCCTTCGGCGACCGGGCGCAGTCCAGGCGTTGGCCGGACATCCGAGCGCCGGCATTGTGGCCATGCACATGCGTGGCGAGCCGTCGACGATGCAGCAATTGACGGACTACGACGACGTGGTCAATGAGGTTGCACTGTTTTTTGGTGAACGCCTGCACGCCCTGGCGCAGGCCGGCATCAACCCGGAGCGCACGGTGCTCGATCCCGGCATCGGTTTCGCAAAGACGCCGGCGCAGAACCTCGATCTGCTGCGCCGGCAACGCCAACTGCTGGTTCTGGGCCGACCGTTGCTGGTGGGCTGGTCACGCAAGTCCACGCTGGGGGCGTTGACAGGACGGCCGGTCGAAGGCCGGCTGGCGGCGTCGCTCGCTGCTGCACTGGCCTCGGTGGCGGCCGGCGCGGCCGTCGTCCGGGTGCACGACGTGGCGGCGACTGTGGATGCCCTGAAGGTGTGGCAAGCCGCACAACCTCTGGCGACGCCTGGGCCTGACAATCCCTGAACACAAACACAGCCGAGGAGCCCGGGACGGGGCAAGAGCATGGGCAGCAGAAGACACTTCGGAACAGATGGCATTCGCGGCACAGTGGGCCAGCCGCCAATCACGCCGGACTTCATGCTGGCTTTGGGCCATGCGGTTGGCCGCGTGCTCAAGCGAGACACCGCGCGTCCGACGGTGCTGATCGGCAAGGACACCCGGATTTCGGGCTACATGCTTGAGTCCAGCCTGGAAGCCGGCTTTGCGTCGGCGGGCGTGGACGTGCTGCTCAGCGGGCCCTTGCCGACCCCGGGCGTGGCCTACCTGGTCAAGGCGCTTCGCCTGGATCTCGGCGTCGTGATCAGTGCATCGCACAACCCGTTTGCCGACAACGGCGTGAAGTTCTTCTCCGCCCAGGGCGAGAAGCTGCCCGACGCCTGGGAGCTTGAGGTCGAAGCGGCCTTGGAACGGCCGCCGCAGTGGGTCGACTCGGCCACACTGGGCAAGGCCAGGCGCCTGGAAGATGCCCGTGGCCGGTACATCGAGTTCTGCAAGAGCACGGTGCCCCATTCGCTGTCGCTCAAGGGCATGAAGCTCGTCATCGATGCCGCCCACGGAGCGGCTTACCACGTCGCGCCCGATGTCTTCCACGAACTGGGCGCGTCGGTGGTGACGATCGGCTGCTCTCCCGACGGCCTGAACATCAACGACAGCGTCGGCGCCACGGCGCCGCAGGCCCTGGTCCGGGCGGTGGCCGAGCACCGGGCCGACTACGGCGTGGCGCTGGATGGCGACGCCGACCGGCTGCAACTGGTCGATGCCGCCGGACGCCTGTTCAACGGCGACGAGCTCTTGTACGTGATGGCGATGGACCGCAAGACGCGGCGCGAGCATGTGCCTGGGGTTGTCGGCACCTTGATGACGAACATGGCCGTCGAGCAGGCGCTGGCCGCCCAACAGGTGTCCCTGGTACGCGCCAAGGTTGGCGACCGCTACGTGCTGGAAGAACTGAGTTCTCGCGGCTGGCAACTGGGTGGCGAAAGCTCGGGACACCTGCTCGCGCTGGATCGCCATACCACTGGCGACGGCATCGTCAGTGCTCTTCAGATCCTGCAGGCCATCAAGCGCCAAGGCCGTACCTTGTCCAACCTGCTGGAGGGCGTGACCTTGTTCCCTCAAACCATGATCAATGTCCGGCTTCAGGAGGGCGCCGACTGGGCCAAAGCGCCCGCCATGCTCCAGGCGCGGGCGGCGGTCGAACAAGAACTGGGGCAGGGTGGGCGCATCCTGATCCGGGCCTCCGGGACCGAGCCGGTGCTGCGGGTGATGGTCGAAGCGCGCGATGCCGCGCAAGGGCGAGCCTGCGCAGAGCGTCTGGCGGCGGTGGCCGCTGCAATCGAGTGACCATGAAGCGACCTTTTGAGTGACTTTCACGTGACTGTCATCAAACTGCCATAAAGTTCAGCGCATCGTTCCATTCAGCCGCTTGCGGCTCATCTCGATGCGCAAATTCTCTGCTGCTGCCGTGGTCGGCATGGTTCTGGTCACGATGGCGACTGGGTCGTGTGCACAGGACGTCACGGGGGCGGGCGCCACCTTCCCGGCGCCGCTGTACGCCAAATGGGCCGATGCCTACAACAAGGCGACCGGCGCCAAGATCAACTACCAGTCGGTGGGTTCCGGAGCCGGTCTGCGCCAGATCCGCGGCAAGACGGTGGACTTCGGCGCGTCGGACATGCCGCTGGCGGATGCCGAACTGGCCAAGGATGGGCTGGTCCAGTTCCCGACCGTGATTGGTGGCGTGGTGCCGGTGATCAACGTCAGGGGCATTCTGCCGGGCCAGTTGCGCCTGACCGGCCAGGTGCTGGGTGACATCTACCTCACCAAGATCAAGCGCTGGAACGATCCAGCCCTGGTCGCGCTGAATCCCGGCGTGGCGTTGCCCGATGCCGCCATCGCCGTCGTGCGACGCGCCGACGGCGCCGGCACGACCTTCATCTTCTCGAACTACCTGTCCAAGACCCATCCGGAATGGAAGTCCAAGGTCGGCGAAGGCACGGCGCTGGACTGGCCCGGTGGCATCGGCGGCAAGGGCAACGAGGGGGTGGCCCAGAACGTGCAGCGACTGCCCAATTCGATCGGATACGTCGAGTACAGCTACGCGAAGTCGACCCGGATGACCCATGTGCAGATGCGCAATGCGGCGGGCAACTTCGTGCAACCCGATGACTTGACCTTCCGTGCAGCGGCTGCCGCCGCGGCGTGGGACAAGAGCTTCTTCCAGATCCTGACGGAGCAGCCGGGCAAGGATGCCTGGCCGATCACCGGTGCGACCTTCATCCTGATGCACACCCGACAGGACAAGCCGGCCGCGGCGTCGGCGTCGCTGAAGTTCTTCGACTGGGCCTTGGCCAATGGCGACAAGATGGCCACGGAACTGGCGTACGTGCCCCTGCCGGATGCCGTCAAGGCCATCGTCCGCAAGAGCTGGGCGCAGATCCAGGACGGCACCGGCAAGCCGATCCCGACCCGGTGAGCATGTCGGCCGAACGCCAGCGGCGAGTGCCCTGGGCTGACGGGGCGTTTGCCATCGCCGCGCACGCCGCGGCCTGGCTGACACTTGCCCTGCTGGCCGGCATCATCCTGTCGCTCGTCGTCGGCGCCTGGCCGGCGATTCGCGAGTACGGGGTCAGTTTCCTCTGGCGCAGCGACTGGGACCCCGTCGAAGAGAAGTTCGGCGGCCTGGTGATGATCTACGGCACGCTGGCGACCTCGGCCATCGCGTTGATGATCGCGGTGCCGGTGAGCTTCGGAATTGCGCTGTTCCTCACCGAGCTTGCACCGGGCTGGCTGCGCCGGCCGCTCGGCGTGGCGGTCGAATTGCTCGCCGCAGTGCCGTCCATCGTGTATGGCATGTGGGGTTTGCTCGTCTTCGGCCCCATCCTGGCGACCTGGGTCCAGGAACCGATGCAGCGTTGGTTCGGCGAGTGGCCGGTGATCGGCGGGCTCGTTTCCGGAGCGCCGGTGGGCATCGGGATCCTGTCGGCCGGAATCATCCTGGCCATCATGATCATTCCGTTCATCGCCGCAGTGATGCGCGACGTCTTCGAGACCACCCCCGCGATGCTCAAGGAGTCGGCGTACGGCCTGGGTTCGACGACTTGGGAAGTGGTCTGGAAGATCGTCCTGCCCTATACCAAGACCGGCGTCATCGGTGCGGTGATGCTGGGCCTCGGTCGAGCGTTGGGCGAAACCATGGCGGTCACCTTCGTGATCGGCAACTTCAACCAACTGGACACGCTGTCGCTCTTCGAGGCGGCCAACAGCATCACTTCGGCGCTGGCCAACGAGTTCGCCGAGGCCGCACCGGGGCTGCACCAGGCTTCGCTGATCTACCTCGGGCTGATCCTCTTCTTCATCACGTTCGTCGTGCTCGGCTGCTCCAAGTTGCTGCTGGCGAGCCTGAAGAAGAACGAGGGCAGCAAGACATGAGCCTGACCAAGCTCGATCCGGCGCGCATGCGCCTGCACAACCGGCGCAAGGTGGTCAATGCGATCGCGCTGACGCTGTCGCTGGCGGCCATGGCCTTTGGTCTGTTCTGGCTGGCTTGGATCCTCTTCGAAACCCTGAGGCTTGGTGTCGGTGGGCTGGCCGTGTCGGTGTTCACCGAAATGACACCACCGCCGAATGCCGAGTCCGGCGGCCTGGCGAATGCGATCTTCGGGTCGCTGACGATGGTGGGGCTGGCCACCGCGCTGGGCACACCGATCGGCATCCTGGCCGGCGTGTACCTGGCCGAGTACGGACAACGGACCTGGCTCGGTCGCATCACGCAGTTCATCAACGACATCCTGCTGTCGGCACCGTCGATCGTGATCGGACTGTTCATCTACGCCACGGTGGTGGCGAGGTTCAAGACCTTCTCCGGGGCCGCGGGCGTCCTGGCGTTGGCCTTGATCGTGATTCCCGTGGTGATCCGCACCACGGAGGGCATGCTGGTGCTGATTCCCAATTCGCTGCGTGAGGCAGCCTATGCGCTGGGCACGCCGAAGTGGAAGGTGATCTGGTCGATCACTCTGAAGGCCGCGCGTGCCGGTGTCGTGACTGGCGTGCTGCTGGCGCTGGCGCGAATCGCCGGCGAGACGGCGCCGTTGCTGTTCACGGCGTTGAACAACCAATTCTGGAGCGCCGATCTTGGCCAACCCATGGCCAGCCTGCCGGTGACGATCTTCAAGTACGCGATGAGTCCGTACGACAACTGGCGCGACCTGGCCTGGGCCGGCGTCTTCATCATCACGCTCGGGGTACTCGCGTTGAACATCCTGGCCCGCGTGCTGTTCCGCACCCGCAAGTGACACCGCGTCCACAACGACCATGAGCACGACCTTCGAATCTCCGATCGCCGAGCGCGCCAAGCTGGCGGTGCGCGATCTGAACTTTCACTACGGCAAGTTCCAGGCGCTGAAGAACATCAACCTTGACGTCCCGGAGCGCAAGGTCACGGCCTTCATCGGCCCTTCGGGTTGCGGCAAGAGCACGCTGTTGCGGGTGTTCAACCGCATGTTCGAGCTCTATCCCGAGCAGCGTGCCAGCGGCACCGTCTCGCTTGACGGCGAGGACATCCTGTCGACCCGGCTGGATGTCAGCCTGATCCGGGCGAAGATCGGCATGGTGTTCCAGAAGCCGACACCGTTCCCGATGTCGATCTACGACAACATCGCCTTCGGCGTGCGCCTCTTCGAGGCCCTGCCCCGGGTCGAGATGGACGAACGAGTCGAGTGGGCCCTCAAGAAGGCGGCGCTCTGGAACGAGGTCAAGGACAAGCTTCAGCAAAGCGGTGCCAGCCTCTCCGGTGGCCAGCAGCAGCGGCTGTGCATCGCGCGTGGCATCGCGATCAAGCCGGAGGTGTTGCTGCTCGATGAGCCCTGCTCGGCCCTGGACCCGATTTCCACCGGGAAGATCGAGGAACTGATCCACGAACTGAAGAGCGACTACACAGTCGTGATCGTGACCCACAACATGCAGCAGGCCGCACGCTGCAGCGACTACACCGCCTACATGTACCTGGGTGACCTGGTCGAGTTCGGTGCCACGTCCGACCTCTTCATGAAGCCGAGGAAGAAGGACACTGAGGACTACATCACCGGCCGCTTCGGCTGAACCGGCCGGGCAAAGGGAATCTGCCATGAGCGACAAGCACCTGTCGACCCAGTTCGATACAGAACTCGCCGCGATATCCAACCGCGTGCTCGAAATGGGCGGCCTGGTCGAGATGCAGGTCGGCCAGGCGCTTCATGCGCTGACCAACTTCAGCGCCGATGCGGCGGACGAGGTGCTGCGCCAGGAGGAGCGTGTCAACCAGATGGAGGTCGACATTGATCGCGAGTTGTCCGCGATCATCGCCCGGCGCCAGCCGACAGCGCGCGACCTGCGACTGTTGATCGCGATCAGCAAGGCGATCGCCAATCTCGAACGTGTTGGCGACGAGGCGGCGCGCATTGCGCGAACCGTGGGTCGCCTGATCAAGGCCGGCATACCGACCAAGCTGCCGCTGGCCGATCTGGACTTCGAGGCCAATCTGGCCATCGCCCAGCTGCGCAAGGCGCTCGATGCGCTGGCGCGTCTGGACACCGCTCGGGCGCTGGAGGTGCTCAAGCAGGACGATCTGATCGACCAGGAGTTCGATGGCCTGCTGCGCAAGTTGATCACCTACATGATGGAAGATCCGCGCACCATCTCGGCCTGTATCGACATCGTGTTCGTCGCCAAGGCGATCGAGCGGGTCGGCGACCACGCCAAGAACCTGGCTGAGGCGACGATCTACGTGGTCAAGGGCACCGACGTCCGTCACGCCTCGGTGGCCGACGTCGAGAACGTGGTTCGCTGAACGGCCCGGCGCGGTCAACCCGGCGCCTTCAGCAGTCACCGAAACGTCATCGAACGGTCCTGCCGGCCGGTCACAATTTCTCCCCATGGACTGGTTGTTCCGCCGATTGCTGGGCGCTCTTGCGCTGGCCCTGGCTTGCACGCTCGTGTTGGCTGGAATCGGAGCGCTGGTCGGCTCGCCCGTGCTCGGCGCGGCACTTGGCGCCATGCTGGCCACGGGCGTCCTGGTTCTGCGCGACAGCGTCAAGGCCTCAAGGCTCATGGCCTGGATGCGGGTGGCCCAAGGCACGGCGCCACGGGACACCGGTCTGTGGGGCGAACTGGCCTACCGGATCGAGCGCGCGTTTGTTGCCGGCGAAAAGCGCGTCGTCGAGGAGCGCCAGCGGCTGGAGCAGTTCCTGGCTGCGATCGAAGCGTCGCCCAATGGCGTGATGATGCTCGACGCCAACGAGCAGATGCTGTGGTGCAACCGTGTCGCGGCGGAGCATTTCGGGCTCGACCCCGAAGGCGACCGCCTGCAGCGGCTGACCAACCTCGTCAGGTCGCCGACATTTGTGGCCTATCTGCAGAGTGGCCGTTACGACGAGGGGGCGACAGTCCCTGGGCCTTTGGGCCGCACGACGCTGTCGGTGCTGTTGCGCGACTATGGCAATGGTCAGAAGCTGCTGCTCAGCCAGGACATCACCGAACGCGAGCGCAACGAGGCCATGCGGCGCGATTTCGTCGCCAATGTTTCGCATGAAATCCGCACCCCGTTGACGGTGCTGTCGGGCTTTGTCGAAACCTTGGCTCAGCTCAAGCTCAGCGAGCCTGAGCGGCAGCGGGTCCTTCAGCTGATGGCCCAGCAGACCACGCGCATGCAGTCCCTGGTGGCCGATCTGCTGACACTGGCGACCCTCGAAGGCAGTCCTCGGCCGACGGCCGACCGTTGGCATTCAGTCTCGACCCTGCTCGAGCGTGCAAAGGCCGATGCCATCGCGCTTTCGGCGGGCCGCCACGAGCTGAGAGTCTCGGCCGAAAACGATGCCCAGATCGCCGGCAGCGACAGTGAACTGCTCAGTGCGATCGCAAACCTTTTGAACAACGCCGTGCGCTACACCCCCGCCGGTGGCCGCATCGACGTGAACTGGAGTCGTCGCGACGATGGCAGCGCACGTCTGGATGTCTGCGACAGCGGCGTTGGAATCGCGAGGGAACACCTGCCACGGTTGACCGAACGCTTCTACCGTGTCGACGGCAGCCGTTCCCGCGATACAGGCGGCACCGGTCTGGGACTGTCGATCGTGAAGCACATCGTGCAGCGTCACGGCGGCTCCATCGAGATCCGCAGCGAACCGGGCGTCGGCTCGACTTTCACGTTACACCTGCCGGCGATCCGGGTGCGGACGCTCAACGCCAGCCGGGGCGCGGACGCCCCCGTCGAGGTCTGAACCCGCAGCTTAGCGACGGATCAGGATCCAGGTGATCTCGTCGCGGTCGCGCGGGCGCATCGCCTGGCCGACGATGCGCCAGCCTTCGGGGGCGGCCAGCGGCTGTCGCTGTTGCGTCTGGCGGATCAGGACGGGGCAGGCTGGCGACGCCAGGACGTCGGCCATCGGTGTGGCGGCGTCGACCCGCCAGCGCGCAAAGTGCTCGAGGGCCGCTACGGGTGCTGGCGTCAGGCCGGGCGCCGAGACGCAGGCCGGCGCTGTGTTTTCGGGCGGCAGGGTCGCCACCACCCGCTGCACCCAGACCCTCGGGCTGCGCACGTGATCCAGCGCCGGCAGCCACAGCGTCATCAGCAGCAGCCAGCACAGCGCGACGCCGCAGGCGGGCAGCACCAGGCTCTTCCAGAGTGCTTCGCGTTGTCGGCTCGTGCGCCAGCGAACCAACGCCACCCAGGCGACGGTCCCGGCCAATGCGAGTGCCAGCGCCGCCAGGCTGAACTGCGGCAGGTGGCTCGGGATGAGTCGCGCGATGATGGAGGCCTGCTTGGCCGGCACACCGGTGTGTAGCGCGACGTACATCGTCCAGATCACCAGGGCCGACAGCGTGAAGAAGAACATCGAGAACCAGTCGATCGCGGCGGTCGTGCTGCGCTTGAGCGTCGGCAACGCGAACGCCGCCAGCACCGCGAACGCCGGCAGCCCGAGCATCAGCGCGCGGTCCCGGCCACCCATGGCCAGATTGGCGGCCAGCGCGATGGCGGCCACCGCAACGGGCAGCGAGATGTGGCGGTGGCTCCAATGCGCCCGCCATCGCCAGATCGTCCACAGCGCAAGCAGCCAGGCCGGCCACAGGAACCAGAGCCACTGGCGGGCGATCGAGGGCAGGTCGGCCAGGCCGGGAGCGTCCAGCCGCACCCGCCAGCCGCCGAGTGCCATGCCTGCCAACGAGGACAGCAATGCAGCCACCAGGACCCAGGGTGCAAAGCGGCGCACCTGGGGGTACTGCGACGCCCTGCAGATCCCGAATCCCGCAGCGGCGATCATGACGGCGACCGTCGGTGCGCCCGCTCCAGCCAACAGCGGCAGGGCCGTCAGAACCGCGATGCGGGCCTGAAGGTACCGATAGGGAGCCGCACCGAAGGCGTAGAGCGCCCACGCGACGGCGGCGAGCTGCATCAGTTCGGGCGTTGTCTCGTGGCCCAGTTGGAGCAGCCCCAGGCAGGCCATCAGCGCCAGAAGCGCGCCGTCGGCCATGGCTCGTGCGTAGTCCACGGGCGAGGCCTCGCCCCCAAAGGCAAAGGGTGCCGGCTGCGCAGCTTCGGTCCGGGCCAGATGGAAGGTCGCGTACCAGACACCGGCCAGCACCGAAGTGAGCAACAAGGCGAAGGGCACCCGCGCGGCCAGTGCGTCCCCCAGCAGCGGTCCGAGAGCCAGGATGGCGGCAGCGCCGAGCCAGTTCGGCAGCAGGGCGGCGTCGGTCGCCACGCCGCCCAGCATCGGAGCCCACCAACTGGTTCGGCCTTCGGCCATCGCCGCCATCTGCCCGAAGGCGATGAGATCCGCGCTGCGCCATGGATCGCGCCCGAACAGTCCCGGCAGCACGTAGGCGGCGCAAAGCAGCAACAGCGCCAGCCGCGGCAGGCGGCGCGCGCCGCTTTGGGTGACCAGTGCGGGAGAGGGCGTGTTCACGTCGGGCGGCCGGCGAAGAGACAGGAGCCAGGCAAAAAGCAAAAGGCAGCCCGGAGGCTGCCCTTGAGGATGCCCGGCCGCTGGTGGCCCGAGCAGCGTGGCATCACTTCTTGACGCCGACGCGGAACTTGTTCCGGAACTTCTCGACGCGTCCGCCCAGGCTGTCCACGCTCTTCTGCGTGCCGGTGTAGAACGGATGCGTTTCGCTGGTCGTCTCGAGCTTCATCAGGGGCAGCTCACGACCGTCGTCGAGCTTGATCGTGTCCTTGGTCTGCAGGCACGAGCGGGTGACGAAGGTGAAGCCGTTCGAGAGGTCCTGGAACGCGACGTCGCGGTAGTTCGGGTGAATGCCCTGTTTCATGGTCGAGCCTCGAAGAGAGAGCCGGGAGCCACACCGGACCTTCCGGCGCACTTTCCGATTTGAGGAAAACCCGCGATTGTGCCACGGGTCAAGAGTCGGCAGCCGGCCGTCAGCCGCCGCGGCGCATCATGTCGAAGAAGTCGTGGTTGTTCTTGCTGGCCTTCATCTTCTCGAGGATGAACTCCATCGCCTCGATCTCGTCCATCGGGTACAGCAGCTTGCGCAGGATCCAGCTCTTTTGCAGGATCTCGGGCTTGAGCAGCAGTTCCTCCCGGCGGGTGCCGCTCTTGTTGATCAGGATCGAGGGGTAGACGCGCTTTTCGGCCATCCGGCGGTCGAGGTGGATCTCGCAGTTGCCTGTGCCCTTGAATTCTTCGTAGATGACCTCGTCCATCTTCGAGCCGGTGTCGATCAGCGCCGTGCCGATGATGGTCAGCGTGCCACCTTCTTCGGTGTTGCGTGCGGCACCGAAGAAGCGCTTGGGGCGCTGAAGCGCGTTGGCATCGACGCCGCCCGTCAACACCTTGCCGCTCGACGGCAGGACGTTGTTGTAGGCCCGTGCGAGCCGGGTGATGCTGTCGAGCAGGATCACGACGTCCTTCTTCAGCTCGACCAGGCGCTTGGCACGTTCGATCACCATTTCGGCGACCTGTACGTGGCGCGCCGCGGGCTCGTCGAAGGTGCTGCTGATGACCTCGCCGCGCACGGTGCGCAGCATTTCCGTGACCTCTTCGGGGCGCTCGTCGACGAGCAGCACGATGAGGTGGATCTCAGGGTGGTTCGCAACGATGGCGTGCGCCAGCTGCTGCATCATGACCGTCTTGCCGGTCTTGGGTTGGGCGACAAGCAGAGCTCGCTGGCCTTTGCCGATCGGCGCGATCAGGTCGATGATCCGGCTGGTGATGTTCTCTTCGCTCTTGATGTCGCGTTCGAGTTTGAACTGCTGCGTCGGAAACAGCGGTGTCAGGTTCTCGAACATGATCTTGTGCTTGCTCTCCTCGGGCGCCGCACCGTTGACGCGGTCGACCTTCACGAGCGCGAAGTAGCGTTCGCCGTCCTTGGGGACCCGCACCTCGCCTTCGATCATGTCGCCGGTGTGCAGGTTGAAGCGCCGGACCTGGCTCGGGCTGAGGTAGATGTCGTCGGTCGACGCCATGTAGCTGGTGTCGATCGCACGCAGGAAGCCGAAGCCGTCGGGGAGAACCTCGAGCACGCCATCGCCAAAGACCTGTTCGCCCGCCTTGGCACGCTTCTTCATGATCGCGAACATCAGCTCCTGCTTTCGCAAGCGGCTGACGTTTTCGATCTCCAATGCCTCGCCCATCTCGATGAGCTTGGACACGTGCATCGCCTTGAGTTCGGACAGGTACATGGGCTGGGTGTCTCCCGCCGCGCCGGCCGGGCCGGACGCGGGCCGCCAGAAGAGCGGCGGGTAGTGGATGAGGAATGGAACGCGGAGCGAGGACGTTCGAAACCGGCAGGGATCAAACGTCAGTGCCGGTGCCGGCCTGAACCTCAGGCCGAGCCCGGACCCGCGTGCCGGCGGCACGACCGCACTGGCGGTGGGCGCACCGGCGACGGGCCGGAGTCAAGCGGGCGGAGCAGCGATCTCCAGGTTCGGAGCGCCGGGCACCCGCTTCACAAGTCGCAAATTATAGGTGCGACTCGATGAAGGCCGACATCTCGGCTTTCGGGCGGGCGCCGCTCAGCGATTGAACGACCTCGCCGCCCTTGAAGATCGACAGCGTCGGGATCCCGCGGATGCCGTACTTGCTGGCGGTTTCGTTGTTCTGGTCGACGTTGAGCTTGACGATCTGGACCTTGCCCTCGTACTTGGCGGCAAGCTCTTCCAGTGCAGGCGCGATCGCACGGCAGGGTCCACACCATTCGGCCCAGTAGTCGACCAGCACGGGCATCTCGGCCTTCAGGACATCGTCTTCGAACGAGGCGTCGGAAATGTGTTTGATCAGGTCGCTCATCTCAATGTTCTCCAAGTGGGGTGGAACTCGATCTGAGGCACCGCACCCGCGTTAAAAGGGCCCGAAATTCTGGCACAGAGGGTTTCGTGCTGCGGCGGGCCTATTGCGGTGATAGCGGCAATCCGGTCAGACGGAGATCTGGTCTTGGAAACAGCTGCTTTTCGGGGCCTCTGCCGCCCCAGGTGCGGGTTCCAATGGGCGCGATCATGGCCGAATCCCGCTCCCTACCGGCAACTGCCGGCCAAACCGCTCGCAGCCCTGCGCCGCGTTGGTTCGGCCAACGGCAACTGCTGCGCCTGTTGGGCAAGAGCGAGCGCACGATGGCCTGGCTGGTCGCCGCACGCGGTGGCGACGAGCAGATGCTGGTTCTGCCACGACTGCAGCCGGCCTCGGCGTCCGAACGCCAGGCCTGGGCCGACGAAGTGCGCCAGGCCGCACGGCTGCAGCACCCCAACCTGGCGCCAGTGCTCGAGATCGGACTGCAGGACGGCTGGCCGTTTGCGATCCATGCGCTCGAGGGGCGGGCAACGCTGGCCGATCGCCTCGGCCGCCAGGGCCTGCCCGCTGGCGACGCCGCGCTGCTCGCGATCCAGGCCCTCCAGGGCCTTGCCTATGCGCATGAAGCCGGTGTTGCCCACCATGACGTGCAATCCCACCTGCTGCTGGTCGACGACGACGGGTGTCTGCAGATCGCCGGAGTGGCCATTGGTTGTCTGGTGGCGGCGGCCCGCAGCCGGGAGGCCGACCAGGGTTCCAGCCGCTACACGCCGCTTTCTCCGACGGACCCCTTGTCGCTGCGGCGCACGCGGGCGGCGGCCGAGCGTGACGTCCTGGCCTTGGGTGTGATCTGGCATCGCGTCCTCACGGGTCAGTCGGCGCTCGACGAGACCGATGCCGGCCTCGTCATCGAGCGCATGCCTCCCCAAGGGCGGGAGGTCGTGCGCCTGCCTTGGGCGGGCACACAGCCCATCCCCGAGGCCTTGCGCACCATCTTCAATCGCGCCACCGATCGCCAGGAGCGGCAGCGGTATCGCAGCGCTCGCACCTTGGCGCGTGCGCTGGACGGTTGGTGGCAGAGCGAACAGAACGCCAGTGGTGGCCCGCTGGGCTTGTTGGGTGATCGGTTGCGTCACGCTGGCGTGCTGCCGGCAGCGCCGGGCAACGCCGAGCGCGCATTGCAGGTGGTCGCGATGGATCGCAAACGCACCCACGATCTGGCCGAGTTCATTCTTGAGGATCTGGCGCTGGCCTTCGAGATGCTGCGCCTGGTGAACGCCGCGATCGGCCGTTCGGCGCTGGCCAGCGGCGGTGCGGTGCTGACGGTGCGGCGCGCCATCGCAATGCTTGGGGTCGAAGCCGTGCGAAGCGCCAGCCAGGGCCTGCGCCGCTGGCCCGGTCCTCTGGACGAACCGGCGGCGGCCGAACTGGCGCTCCTGATCAACCGAAGCAAGCGTGCCGCGAGACTGGCGCTGTTGCTGCGACCGGCCGGCTACGACGCCGAGGTCACCTACCTCGTGACCCTGATGCACAACCTGGGGCGCCTGGTGGTGCAGTACCACTTTGCCGACGACGCCCAGCAGATCCGCCGCCTGATGCAGTCGGGTGCACCGGCCCGGGAAGGCGAACCCGAGGAGCCCGGCATGTCCGAAGAAGCCGCGTCGCATGCCGTACTCGGTGTCGACAGCGAGGCGATTGGCCTGGCCGTTGCTCGCCAATGGGGGCTGGACGAAGGTGTTCTGGCGATGACGCGCCGACTGCGGCTTGAGACCCCGGTACGAACCCCGGAAGGCGACGCCGCGATGCTGCGCACGGTCGCCAGTTGTGCCCATGAGGCCCTGGACGCGTCACAGTTGCCGGCCGCCAAGGTCACCGCGGCCTTGCAGCGTGTGGTCCAGCGCTACAGCCGGATACTGGAATTCACCCTGCGCGATCTGCAGGACGCCATCAAGGCCAGTGCTCAACCCCCAGCGTGGGGCCACACCCAACCTGCGCCATTGGAGCGGGACTCGGGGCGAGACTCCGTGGTCGGCGCATTCGCGTCGACGGGCGCCCAGACCCGCTTCTAGAAGAAGGTGACGAGCCCGACCCCGGCACTGGTTGCAACGCTAAGGGCTGCTTGGTTCCCCACCTGACCCGGTTGGGCGCGCTTCCATGCGGGGAGGCCCGTCAGGGCGGATTCTAGGGGTCCGCTCGCCTCGACGCGCTTCGGGCCTCAGCGCAACTGAAGGGATTCGCCGTCGAAGGTCACGCCCAGCGGTTCGATGTGAAGCTGCTTGGCTCCGGCCTCGACGCTGCCGGCGATCCAGGCCGCGATGCCGCAGGATTGCGCCACATCGACCGTCCGGGCGGCCTCCGAGCCAGGCACGAACAGCGCAAAGCCGGCGCCCATGTTCAGCGTGCCATAGGCTTCAGCGGCGTCATGGCCGGCCTGCTTGGCGATGAAGGCCAGCACCGGCGGCACGGGTGGCAGCGCGTGCACGCGGTAGCTCAAGGCCTTGGGATGACGCAGCAGCTTGCGCCAGCCGTGGCCGGTGATGTTGGCGGCGTAGTGCACCGGGATCCCGGCCTGCCACAGCGCCTCGGTCACCGGGGCATAAAGCGTCGTCGGTGCCAGCAGCGCTGCGCCGTAGGTCAGACCGGGGTGGCTTTCGGGGGCGATCTCCGTCAGGTAGCCCTGCGGTAGCCGATCCGCGAGCTTGCGCGCCAGACTCAGGCCGTTGGCATGAATGCCGCTCGACGCCAGCAGCACGATGGCGTCTCCCGGGCCGAGGCGTTCTCCCAGCGAAAGCCTTGACTTCGGGCTCACGATGCCGGTGCAGGACGCTGCCAGGTCGACCCGGCCGGCCTCGACGATCCCGGCCAGGGCGGGCGTCTCGCCCCCGCCCCACGCCACGCCGCAGCGCTCGCAGGCCGCCTTCCAGCCGCGCACCAGCGCGGCACTGCGCTCGGCGTCTTCGAACCACTCGCTGCCGCCGGCGGCCCAGTAGGCCTGCACGACCAGCGGCGTCGCGCCCACGGTGATCAGGTCGTTGACCGCCATCGCGATGGTGTCCTGGGCGATCGCGTCGTAGTGGCTGCGGCCGGTGAGCCGATGCATTGCGTCGGCGACCAGGGTCTTGCTGCCCAGGCACTCGACGATGCTGGCGAGGTGGAAGGGGCCGACATCGACGACATAGGCCGATTCCCCGCGCGAGGCCTGGATCTCGGCAAAGCCGTGGGCGGTGAGTTGGTTCGCGGTGGCCGCGGCCGCCCTCTGGGCGGCGATCTTCAGCGGATCGATCAGCTCGTAGCGGACGCCGGCCTGTTCGTAGGTCAGCGGTGCCGCGGCGGGCTGCGCGCCCAGGTTGGGAGGGGAGGACATGGCCTGGATTATCGGAGAGGCCACCCTCCTAGAATCCGCCTCCGATGAGCTCCCAAGTCCTGGCCCGCAAGTACCGGCCGCGCAAGTTCTCCGAGATGGTCGGCCAGGCGCATGTGGTGCAGGCGCTGGGCAATGCACTGTCTCAGGGGCGGCTGCACCATGCCTATCTGTTCACCGGCACGCGTGGCATCGGCAAGACCACGGTCTCGCGCATCCTCGCCAAGAGCCTGAACTGCACCGGGCCGGACGGGACAGGCGGGATCACGGCCGATCCCTGCGGTGTCTGCACCTCCTGCACCGAGATCGACGCCGACCGCTCGCTGGACTACGTTGAACTCGACGCGGCCAGCAACCGCGGCATCGACGAGGTGCGCGACCTCATCGAGCGTGCGACCTACAAGCCGGCGACCGGCCGCTTCAAGGTCTTCATGATCGACGAGGCGCACCAGCTCACCAAGGACGCGTTCAACGCGCTGCTGAAGACGCTGGAAGAGCCTCCCGAGCACCTGAAATTCGTGCTCGCGACGACCGACCCTGAAAAGATGCTGCCGACGGTGCTGTCGCGGTGCCTGCAGTTCAACCTGCGGCCGATGGCGCCGGACACGGTACGCGAGCACCTCCGGGCCGTCCTGGTGGCCGAGCACGTGGCCTTCGACGAAGGCGCGCTGCGACTGCTCGGTCGCGCGGCGCGGGGTTCGATGCGCGATGCCCTGTCGCTGGCCGATCAGGCCATCGCCTATGGCGCCGGTACGTTGCGCGACGAAGCCGTGCGCCAGATGCTGGGCGCGGTAGACCGCGCGCGCGCGGCGAGCCTGGTCCAGGCGCTGGCGGCACGCGACGCCAAGGCGATGCTCGCCGAGGTCGATGCCTTGCGCGAGCATGGCGCATCGGCCAGCGGCGTGCTCGAAGAACTGGCCCTGCTGTTGCAACGGATGGCGGTTGCCCAGACGGTGCCCGAGGCGCTGGACGCCAGCGACGCCGACGACGCCGATGCCGCGTCGCTCGCCACCGCATTGGCCGCCGACGAGGTGCAGCTGCTCTACAGCATGGCCCTGCACGGCCGCGCCGAGCTGAGCCTGATGAGCGACGAGTACGCGGCGCTGTCGATGGTGCTGCTGCGCTTCCTGGCGTTTCCGAGCGAGGCTGCGGTGCCCGTGCGGCCCGAGCTGAAGCCGCGCGACAACCGGCCGCCGGCAGCTCAAGCGCTGCGCGCGCCGGCGCCACCGGCATTGGCCGTTCCGGCGCCACCCGTGCTGGCGGTTCCGGCGCCGACCCCAGCGGTCAGCCGCGTCCCGGCAGCACCCCTGGCCAACGTGCCGGCCGCGGCCGTGGCCCCGGACTCGGCCGACCCGGCGCTGGGCGAGCGGTGGTTCGAGATCGTCAAGGCGCTGGACCAGCGGGGTGCGATCGCCGCGATGGCGCGCGAGCTGGCGTGCAGCGCCGGTCTGGTCGGCGTCGACGACTCGCGCACACCGCCGGTGTGGCGGCTGCGCGTGGCCAGCGACACGCTGCGTGCCGACGCCCATCGCGACAGGCTGCAAGCCGCGCTGGTACAGCATCTGGGCCTGCCGCTGAGACTGGAACTTGAGCCCGGCGAGCCCGGCGACACCGTCGCCCGGCGCGACGCGGCCGAGAAGGCACGCCGACAGGCCGCCGCCGAAGCGCTGATCCAGGCCGACCCCGTGGTTCAGGCGCTGGTCGGCGAGTTCAAGACCGCACGGCTGGTGCCCGGGTCGATCCGACCCGCCTGACGCCGCCCCCATCCGACCCTTGATTCCATTGCCCTACCCGGAGCCCCGACCATGATGAAGAACCAACTGGCTGGCCTGATGAAGCAGGCCCAGGCGATGCAGGACAACATGAAGCGCGCCCAGGACGAACTCGCACTGATGGAGGTCGAAGGCCAGTCCGGCGCCGGCCTGGTCAAGGTGACGATGACCTGCAAGCACGACGTCAAGCGAATCGCCATCGACCCCAGCCTGCTCGCCGACGACAAGGACATGCTGGAGGACCTGGTGGCGGCGGCGTTCAACGACGCCGTGCGTCGGGCCGACGAAGTGAGCGCCGAGAAGATGGGAAAGCTGACCGCCGGCCTGCCGCTGCCGGGTGGCATGAAGTTCCCGTTCTGAAGCCGGGGTTGCGCGTTCGGGCATGGCGACAAGAGGCGCATTCGGGGCATCGGGCGCATCGCGCACGGGTGATGAGCCCGTCCTGACGGGCCTGGTTCAGGCCCTCCAGCGTCTGCCCGGTGTCGGCCAGAAGAGCGCCCAGCGCATGGCCTACCACCTGTTGCAGCACGACCGCGCTGCGGCCGAGACCATCGCACAGGCGCTGTCGGCCGCTGTGGTGCAGGTCCGGCATTGCGTGCGGTGCCACACCTTCACCGAGTCCGAGATCTGCGCCACCTGCGCCGACACCAGCCGCGATGCCAAGCAACTGCTCGTCGTCGAGAGCCCGGCCGACCAGGCGACCTTTGAGCGCAGCGGCAGCTACCGCGGCTACTACTACGTGCTGATGGGCCGGATCAGCCCGCTGGACGGTGTCGGCCCGGGTGACATCGGTGTCGCCGGGCTGCTCGAACGCGCCTTCGACGGGGTTGTCGAGGAGGTGATCTTCGCGACCAGCTTCACCGCCGAGGGCGAATTGACGGCGCAGGCGCTGTCGGGCGTTCTGAAGGAGCGCGGGCTGAAGGTCACGCGGCTGGCGCGCGGCGTGCCCGCGGGCAGCGAGATCGAGTTCGTCGACCTGTCGACGATCGCGTACGCGTTGAACGACCGGCGCTGAAGCGTCACGCCGCGGACGGGTCTTGCACCGCCTGCCGGTACGCATGCCACGACGCGTGCCCGAGCACCGGTCCGACGACCAGCAGCCCGACGAAGCCGGGCAGCGACGCCAGGAACACCAGCCCCGCGAGGCAGGCCGCCCAAAGCAGCATCACGCCGGGCTGGCCGAGCACGAGGCGAAAGCTGGTCAGTGCCGCCGTCACCGCGTCGGCCTCCCGGCGATGCAGGATCATCGGGATCGAGATCACGCTGAAGGCATAGATCAGCCCGGCAAACACCGCTCCGACGGCGGCCCAGGCGGCCAGGAAACTGAGGTTCTCCGGGTCGAACAGGGCGGCCAGCGAGCCGGCAAAGCTGGGCATGCCGTCAAAGCTGACGGCAAACACCACCAGCGTTGCGCGTGCCCAGAGCATCTCGAGGACCAGCAGCACCAGGCCGTAGATGGCCAATGGACCCATGCGCGACTCGAAGGCCAGCAGCGAATCACCGAAGTCCGGCCTTTCGCCGTTTTCCAGCCTCTGGCTGACGCGGTACAGGCCCAGGCACATCAACGGTCCGACCAGCAGGAAGCCGGCCGACAGCGCCAGCAGGTAGGCCGGCGCCTGGCTGTAGACCGCAAACAGCGCCCAGCCCATGACCATGAAGCAGCCGCCGTAGAACAGGCCGATCAGGGGCGCCCGGACGAAGTCGCGCCCGCCCAGCATGAGCCAGTGCAGAGGCGCCGAGAGCGGAAGGTCGCGCAGCACGGCGCTGGCTCGCGCCGCTGAAGGGACTGCCGCCGATGTTTCCGGGGGCCCTGGGTCGGGTGACGGGTCCATGCCCGGCACTGTAGGCACGTGGTGCCCGACCAGGGCTAGGGCTCGCCCTGGACCGGTTTGAGGCAGATCAAGTCCAGAGTGGAAGATGTGATTGGCGGCGATGCCGTCGGTACGAAAAGTACGATACCGGCGTGAGACCCAAGATCCTGCTTCTCGAAGACGACAGCGCCATCGCCGGTACCGTCGCTTTTGCGCTGGAGCGCGAAGGCTTTGCCGTTGTACACGCGCTGCTGCTGCGCGACGCCGACCGCCAGGCCCGCAGGGAGCGCCCAGCCGCTGCCATCCTTGATGTGGGTCTGCCTGATGGCAACGGCCTGGACCTTTGCCGCTGCTGGCGTGCCGACCCGTCCTTCGCGACCCTGCCAACCCTGATGCTGACCGCTCGGGGCGAAGAGATCGACCGCGTACTGGGCCTTGAAGCCGGTGCCGACGACTACTTGAGCAAGCCCTTCAGCCCGCGCGAGCTGGTGGCTCGGGTGCGGGCCTTGTTGCGCCGCGCCACCATGCCCAAGGCCGCTCCCGCCACCGATGGCCTGTTGCTGGACGAGGCGGGTCATCGAGTGCTGTTTGCCGGACAGGCGCTGCCGCTGACACGGCTGGAGTACCGCCTGCTGCGCGACCTGCTGCTCGCGCGGGGTCGCATCCTCAGCCGCGAGGCGCTGCTGCAAAGTGCATGGGGCGCCGATAGTGAAGCGGCCGACCGCACGGTTGATACGCACATCAAGACCTTGCGCGCCAAGCTGCGCGATGCCGGGCCCGCCGCAGACGGCATCGCCACCCACCGCGGTGTTGGCTATGCCTGGGCACCTGTGTCACCTGGGCCATTGCCGACCGACTGACATGCACCTGGGCCTGCGCCTGCTGTTCGCGTTTCTGGCCATCACCGGTGTGGCAGCGTTTTTTGTGCTGCGGGTGTTTGTGACCGAGATCAAGCCCAGCGTCCGTGAGGTGATGGAAGACCTGATGGTCGACACGGCCAACCTGCTGGCCGAGGTTGCTGCGCCCGAGCTGGCCCAACTGCCGGCCGGTGCAGTGCTGGAAGTCGGGGACCTGAGCGCTGCTGTCGCGAGTTATCGCCAGCGCAGCGTGGACGTGAAGATCTGGGGTTTGCACAAGACCACGCTGGACTTGCGTGTGGTGCTCACCGACGCCACCGGGCGAGTCGTGTTCGACTCCGGCACGCCCAGCGCGGTCGGGCAGGACTATTCGCGTTGGCGAGACGTCACGCGGACGCTGCGAGGGGAGTACGGCGCCCGCACCAGCCGCAGCACCACCGAGGGGGTCGCCGACCCGTCGCCGGTGATGTTTGTCGCTGCGCCGGTGCGCAGCGGTGGCCACACGATCGGCGCGATGGTGGTGGCCAAGCCGATGTCGAGCATCGCGCCCTTCATTGAACGTGCCGAACGCAAGGTGCTGGTCGCGGGGGTCGTGCTGCTGGGCCTTTCACTGGCCATTGGCGTGGCCGTCACCTTGTGGACTGTGCGCGCCGTGCGCCAGTTGCAGCGCTTTGCACTGGCGGCTGGCAACAGTGGCGCCGAAGGCTCGCGCCGATCGTTGCCCGCACCCCCGGACTTGCCCGGCGAGTTGGGCGAGCTCGCCCGGGCGATGGACCAGATGCAGCATCGCTTGCAGGGCCGAGAGCGGCTCGAGCAGCATGTGCGCGCGTTGACACACGAGCTGAAGAGCCCGCTGGCTGCGATCCAGGGCGCGGCCGAGCTCCTGTTGGACCCGCTGCCCGAGCCTGACCGTCAGCGCTTTGTACGCCAGGTGGGCGAGCAGTCGCAGCGACTCCATCTCCTGGTGGAGCAAATGCTGGAGCTGTCCAAGGTCGAGAGCCTGCAAGCCCCCCCAGCAGCGAGTGCGCTGGACTGGGCGGATCTGACCGAGCAGGTGCTGGCCGAACACCGCGCGGCTCTGGAGCAGCGAGCCTTGCGCTGCAACTGGTCGCGGCGCGATGCCGGCTTGGTGTTGGCCGATCACGCGCTGCTGAAGCTGGCTTTGTCCAACCTGTTGTCCAACGCGATCGGCCACGCGCCTCAGGGATCAGAACTGACACTCGAACTGAGGGGTCAGCCCGGCCACGACACCCTCTGGTCACTGCGCGACCGCGGCCCTGGCGTGCCGGACTACGCACTGCCCCGCCTGGGCGAACGTTTCTACACCGCACCCGGCCCCGCTTCCGAAGGCGGTCCGCCAACCCGCGGCAGCGGCCTGGGCCTGGCCATCGTGCGCCGTGTGATGTGGCTGCACGGTGGCGAACTGCGCTTCGAATCCGCCGCGCCGGGCCTGCGCGTGCTGCTGACACTGCCTTCGTCGCAGGGCTGAACTTCACGCCGGCTTCACACGGCCCATCGTCGCTTCATTGCCGCTGCCCAAACTGTCGCCTTCGATAGGCAAGGCAGGAGCACGGATGTCGAAGTTCGCTTCATTGGGGAAACCATTGGCGGTGGCGGCCACGGTCTTGGGGCTGGCCATCGTGCTGGCGCGCATTGGTTGGCTGGTCGACGAGCGCCAGAGGTATCAGGACGAGGCGGTGCAAAGCGTCATGCAGTCCCATGCCGCGGCACAGACCCTGCTTGGCCCGGTGCTACAGCGCCACTGCACCGAAGAATGGCAAGTGGCAGTTGGTGAAGGCAAGAGCCAGAGACTTGAATCGATGCGGCGCGACATCAAGCTCGGCGCCACCGCCAGCCAGTTGGTGGTGGACAGTGACAGCCAGTCCGACACCCGCTACAGGGGGCTGTTCAGGGTCAATGGATACCAGGCGAAGCTGGTGATCCAGGCCCAATGGACCGACCTCTCAGTGCTCCGCGCCTCTCCTGCGGTCTCGGGCCGGAAGGTCGTCTGCGAACCCACCAAGCTATGGTTTGCAACCACCGATGTGCGAGGGCTGCGCACGGCGCAAGTGCAGATGCTCGGCGCGAATCCCGGGGTGCCGCTTGTCGTGCGGCCTGGCACTGGCCGACAGGAGTATCCCGACGGCTTTCACGCCGAGCTGCCTGGATTTTCTCAGGACGGCAGCTTGCCCGATGCGCCTTTGGCGTTGCGCCTGGAACTGCAGCTGGTCGGCACGGCACAACTGGCCCTGGTGCCCGCTGCCGAAGCGGTGCAATGGAGCTTGCGCTCCGACTGGCCACACCCTTCGTTCGGTGGTCGCTTTCTCCCTAGCCAACGCGAGGTTGGCGACCATGGGTTCAGCGCGACATGGGCGGTCAGTGCGCTGGCCAGCTCGGCAGCGCGCGAAACGCTGAGCGGGGCCGCGCTGTGCACTCGGCCGCTGCACACCGAGTCTGCGAGCCATGTCGGAGCCCAAGCGGGGGGCGACACCAACGGCAAGCCCTGTCTGGACACGCTGTCGGTGTCGTTCATCGATCCCGTGAACGCCTACACGTTGAGCGACCGCGCCATCAAGTACGGCCTGCTGTTTGTGCTGCTGACATTTGCAGCCGTGGGCCTGGTCGAGGCACTGGCGCGCGAACGGGTGCGACAGGTTCACCCGGTTCAGTACGCCCTTGTAGGGCTGGCGCTGTCTGTGTTCTTCCTGTTGCTGCTCAGCCTGTCGGAACACTTGGCTTTTGCGCAGGCCTATATCGGCGCCAGTGCCGCAGTCGTGCTTCTTCTGGGCGTCTACGCGCGGCACATGCTGGGTGGCTTGCGCGACGGCATCTTGTTCGCTGCCGGCATCACGCTCTTGTACGGCTTGCTGTACCTGTTGCTGCTGCAAGAACAGACTGCGCTGCTGATCGGCTCGATGGGGCTGTTTGCCGCACTGGCCGGGGTGATGCTGTTGACGCGACGGCTGGACTGGTACCGGCTTGGCGTCTCGGGGCCCAAGGCATGAGGTGCCCTATCGGACCGAACAGCCCCTGGTCGGACACACCCTCTCGTTCGACCCGCAGTCGCTCAACCCTTGCGCGCCGCGATGACCCTTCTGAGTTCGTCGACGATCAGGCAGATCGCGCCGAGCGTGATCGCGCTGTCGGCGATGTTGAAGCTCGGGAAGTAGCCCCCGTGGAACAGGCCTTCCAGGAAGGCGAAGCGGAACTGGAGGAAGTCGACGACGTAGCCGTGGATCATGCGGTCGATGACGTTGCCCAGCGCGCCACCCAGGATCATCGTGACGGCGAAGCAGAAGAGCTTCTGCTGCGGGTAGGTGCGCAGCATCCAGACGATGGCCGCTGAGGCGACCAGGCCCAGCCCGATGAAGAACCAGCGCTGCCAGCCGCTGGCATTGGCCAGGAACGAAAACGCCGCGCCGGGGTTGTGCGCGCGCACGAGGTTGAAGAAGTCGGTGACCGGTCGAACGTCCCCGAGCAGGAAGGCGCCGACGATGGCGGTCTTGGTGACCTGGTCGGCCAGGATCACGATGCCGGCCAGGGCCAGCCAGAACCACAGGCTGGGCGCCGTGCGTGCGCCCGAGCCGATGCTGCGAGCCGCGGCCATCAGGCGATCTCCCGCACTTCGCCGGCACCGTACAGGTTGTCGGTGCAGCGCCCGCACAGGCCCGGATGGGCGGCGTCGTGGCCGACGTCGTCGCGGTAGTGCCAGCAACGCTCGCACTTGGGCTTGCCCGGCACCTGGACCCTCACGGCCAGTGCCTCGCCGGGCTCTACGCGGGCGCCGGAGACGATGAAGACGAACCTCAGCGAGTCGCCGAGCGTGGCCAGCAGTTCGGCGGTGGGGGGTGGTGCGACGACCGTGACCCAGGCCTCGAGCGACGAGCCCAGGCCGCCGGCGGCGCGCACGGCTTCGACCTCCTTGTTGACCGCATCGCGGACCTTCCGCAGCTCGGCCCACTTGGCCAGCAGCGCGGTGTCGGGGGCGTCGAAGCGCCAGTAGGTCTGGGTGAAGATCGACTGCCCGGTGCCCCCGAAGGTCGTCCACGCTTCTTCTGCCGTGAAGCTGAGGAAGGGCGCCATCCAGCGCAGCATCGCGTGCGCGATCTGCCACAGCGCGGTCTGCGCGCTGCGCCGGGCATGCGAGCCTGCCGCGGTGGTGTAGAGCCGGTCCTTGAGCACGTCGAGGTAGAACGAGCCCAGATCCTCGGCGCAGAACACCTGCAGCTTGGCGACCACGGGGTGAAACTCGTGGTGCTCGTAGTGCGCCAAGATCTCGGCCTGCAACTCGGAGGCACGCGACAGCGCCCAGCGGTCGATCTCCAGCAACCCGTCGGCCGGCACGGCGTGTTCGGCGGCATTGAAGTCCGACGTGTTGGCGAGCAGAAAGCGCAGCGTGTTGCGGATCCGGCGGTAGCTGTCGACGACGCGGGCCAGGATGGTGTCGTCGATGGACAGGTCGCCCGAGTAGTCGGTTGCGGCGGCCCACAGCCGGATGATCTCGGCCCCCAGCGTGCTGGTGACCTTTCGCATCTCGATGAAGTTGCCCAGGCTCTTGCTCATCTTGCGGCCCTGGCCGTCGACCGTGAAGCCGTGGGTCAGCAGGCCGCGGTAGGGGGCGCGGCCTTCGAGCGCACAGCCGATCAGGAGCGAGCTGTGGAACCAGCCGCGGTGCTGGTCGTGGCCCTCGAGGTAGAGGTCGGCCTCCGGGCCCTGGGCATGGCGACCTTCGGGGTGCGAGCCGCGCAGCACGTGGCTGAAGGTGCTGCCACTGTCGAACCAGACGTCCAGGATGTCGTTGCTCTTGGCGTAGTGGGCGGCCGAGTGCTCGCCTTCGTGGCCCAGCCAGGCCGCGGGGTCGAGCTGGCTCCAGGCCTCGACGCCGCCTTGCTCGACCAGTGCTGCGGCGCGGTCCATCAGGGCCAGCGTGTCGGGGTGCAGTTCGCCCGTCACCTTGTGCAGGAAGAACGGCAGCGGAACACCCCAGTTGCGCTGGCGGCTGATGCACCAGTCCGGCCGGTTGGCGATCATGTCGCGCAGACGGGCGCGGCCGGTCTCGGGGTAGAACGAGGTCTGCTCGATGGCGCTCAGGGCCAGCTGGCGCAGGGTCTCGGGGGCCTTGTCGACGGTGAAGGCGCCCACGCCTTCGTCCATGCGCACGAACCACTGCGCAGCGGCGCGGTAGATCACCGGCGTCTTGTGGCGCCAGCAATGCGGGTAGCTGTGCTGCAGCTTGCCCGTGGCCAGCAGGCGGCCGGCGGCGTCCAGCGCCTCGACGATCTTCGGGTTCGCCTTCCAGATGTCGAGCCCGCCGAACAGCGGCAACGCGGCCTCGTAGACACCGTTGCCTTGCACGGGGTTGAGGATGTCCTCGTGCTTCATGCCGTGGGCGATGCAGGAGTTGAAGTCCTCCACGCCGTAGGCCGGCGCGCTGTGCACGACCCCGGTGCCGTCCTCGGCCGTGGCGTAGTCGGCCAGGTAGACCGGCGACTGGCGGTCGTAGCCCGGGTGTGCGTCAGCCAGCGGATGGCGGAACGCCAAGCCGCCGAGCTTGTCCCCTTGCGTGACGGCGAGCACGGTGCCCTCAAGGCCCCAGCGCTTGCAGCAGGCCTCGACCAGGGCCTCGGCCACGACGAAGACGCCACGCGGCGTGTCCACCAGCGCGTAGGGCAGGGCCGGGTTGAGGTTCAGCGCCTGGTTGGCCGGCAGTGTCCAGGGTGTGGTGGTCCAGATCACGGCGGCCACGAGCTTGCCGGCCGGCAGCGACACGCCGCCAAAGGCCGCGGCCACGGCGTCGGGTTCGGCGGCGGCAAAGGCCACGTCGACGGTCGGCGAGGTCTTGTCGGCGTATTCGATCTCGAACTCGGCCAGCGACGAGCCGCAGTCGAAGCACCAGTAGACCGGCTTGGCGCCGCGGTACACGAATCCGCGTTCCATCAGCCGCTTGAGCACGCGGATCTCGCCGGCCTCGTTGGCCGGGTCCATGGTGCGGTACGGGTGTGCCCAGTCGCCGATGACGCCCAGGCGCTGGAAGTCCGCCATCTGTTGCGCGATCTGCTCGGTGGCATAGGCGCGGCTGAGCGCCTGTACCTTGTCGCGCGGCAGGCCCCGGCCGTGCGTCTTCTCGATCTGGTTCTCGATCGGCAGGCCGTGGCAGTCCCAGCCCGGCACGTAGTGCGCGTCGAAGCCCGCGAGCTGGCGGGACTTCACCACCATGTCCTTCAGGACCTTGCCGAACCCGTGCCCGATGTGCAACGTGCCGTTGGCATAAGGTGGACCGTCGTGAAGCACGAACAAGGGCGCGCCGTGGCGGGCCTGGCGCAGCTGCTGGTACAGGCCGCCGTCGGCGCGCGAGGTGTCGTTCCAGGCCGCGACCCAGGCGGGCTCACGTTTGCCGAGGTCGCCGCGCATCGGGAACGGCGTGTCGGGCATGTTCAAGGTGTCGCGGTAGCCTGACGTGGCTTTTGTGGCCTTGGCGGCCTTGGCGACGGGCGTGGGCGACGTGGCGGGTGGGGTCGTGTCGGTGCTCATGGGCAGGTCCGGCAGGGGCGCACGCGTCGGGCCTCGAGGCCACGAGCGGCGCAGGAACGTCAATCGGTGATTGCAAAGGCCCGAGAGAGCGACGGGCTTCGCGCGGCTTCGGGGTGATGCGGTTCAGCGCGCCGCCGGAATAATTCGGTCGCGGGTGGACTGGCGGCCAAACACCCGGCAGATGGCCGCATGCCCAGACCTGGACCGAACGAAACCCAACGATGGCGACCGGAGCCGATGCATGACAGAGATTCTAACGAGGGGGTCCACCTGCCCAGCCGGCCTGGCCCTTGTGTCGCTGGCCCTGGCCACGGCCTCGGCGTGGGCCAGTGACGCCGCGTTGCTTGAGTCCAAACCCGGCGATCGCTGGCGCTTTGGCGGCGCCGTCGGGGCGACGCTCGGGCATGGCCCGGCCTACAGCGGCGCCAGCGACACGCGCACCTCGCTGCGCCCGGCCGCGCTGTTGCGCTACGGGCCGATCAGCCTGTCCAGCACCTCGGGCCTGAGCCCGAGGGCCGACACCGGTGGCGGCGAGGCCTTGCGTGGCCTGGGTGTGAGCCTGGTGCGCAGCGAGCGGGTGCGCCTGTCGCTGAGCCTGCGCTACGACAGCGGACGCGACGGCGCCGGCTCGGGGGGGGAGTCGGCCGATGCCGCCGCTGCGGTCCCTGAAACGCTGCGGGCCCGGTTGCGTGCGAGCTACCGCTTCGCACCGGGCTGGCGCCTGGCGGGATCGGTCAGCCTGGATGCCCTGGGCCGCGGTGCTGGCGCCTTTGCCGACGTCGGCTTGAGCCGCGAGGGTCGATTCGGAGATGCCACAGGCTGGACGGCCGGCGTCTTGCTGGCGGCCGCCGACCGACGCTACATGACGGCCTACCACGGCGTCACGCCGGAAGCGGCGGCGCGCAGTGGCCGTGCGGCCTATGCCCCCGGTGCCGGCTGGCGCGACGTGGGCCTGAGCTTTCGCACCAGCACCGAGCTGGGCGCGCAGTGGCAGTGGATCAACACCGCCGGCGTCTCGCGCCTGCTGGGCCCGGCCGCGGCGAGCCCGTTGACCGACGCCGCCAACGGGTGGGCGCTCAGCTCGACCTTGGCCTGGCGGTTCTGAAGTCGTCGGCGGCGGCTGCCGCAAACCAGTCGCGGGCCGCCTGCGTATCGGCGGCGATGCCGTCGCGCAAGGCGTCGAGCGAGGCGTACTTCAGCTCGTCGTGCAGCTTGGCCACCAGTTCGACCTTGATGACGCGGCCATAGCCACCCTCCTGACCCAGTGCCTCCGGCCAGTCCAGCGCGTGGGTCTCAAGCAGCACCCGGCCCCCGTCCTCGACCGTCGGCCGCACCCCGAGGCTGGCGACGGCGGGAAGTGCCGCATCGCACAGGCCGTGGATGCGGGCGACAAAGATCCCACTGGCCGCAGGACGCGGATGGCCGAAGCGCAGGTTCAGCGTCCGGAACCCCAGTTCGCGGCCGAGCTTGCGGCCGTGCTGGACATGGCCGCTGATGGCATAAGGCCGGCCGAGCAGGGCGGCTGCACGGGCCATGTCGCCTTCGGCCAGCGCCGCGCGCACCGCCGAGCTGGACACGCGCAGGCCGTGGACCTCGTAGCTGAGCATGCGCGCCACGTCGACCCCGGCCGCGGTGCCCAGGGAGTCGAGCAAGACGTAGTTGCCCCGCCGCTGGGCGCCGAAGCTGAAGTCGTCGCCGACCAGCACATAGCGCGCGCCCAGGCGCTCGAACAGCAGCGCGTGGGCAAACGCCTCGGCCGACATGCCGGCCAGCGTGGCGTCGAAGCGTGCGACCACGACCTCGGCGACGCCGCAGCGATCCAGTTCCGCGAGCTTGTCGCGCAGCGTCGAGACGCGCGCGGGTGCTGCCTCCGGGCGGCCGGCGCGGCGGGCGAAGAAGTCGCGCGGGTGCGGCTCGAAGGTCAGCACGCACGGCGACAGTCCGCGGTGCCGGGCCTCGCTGACCAACAGGGCCAGCATGGCCTGATGGCCCCGGTGCACGCCGTCGAAGGTGCCGATGGTGACCGCCCTTGGCGTGGCGGAGCCCTGAAGTCCGATTCGGGGCCAGCCGGCGTGAATGCGCATGATCGGAGCGGACTATGCCGCAGCGCCCGAGCCCAGCAGGCGGGCGTAAAGGGCCAGGTAGTCCGACGCACAGCGGTCCCAGTCGAAGCGGGCAGCATGGGCGTGCACGGCCTCGGCCCGCGAAGGGTCGGCGGCGTCCGCCGCAAGCGCAGCTTCGATGAGCCGACGCATGGCCCGAGGCTCGAAGGCATCGTCGAAGTAATGCGCGACGGCTCCCCCGACCTCAGGCAGGCTGGTCCGCCGGGCCAGGAACACCGGCTTGCCGAAGTGCATCGCCTCGATCGGCGGCAGGCCGAAGCCTTCGGTCAACGACGGGAACAGGAAGCCGGCGCAACGGGCGTAAGCCCAGGCCTTGTGGGCGTCGGTGATGCCGAGGTGGAACTGCACGTTCGGCAGCCGGTTGGCGGCGCGCAGGGCCTTGGCGTCGTCGCTTGGCGGGCCGCAGAAGACAAAGCGCATCTCCGGCCACAGGCGGGCCAGTTCGACCAGCACGCCCGGGTTCTTGGACGCCGACATCCGGCTCAGGTGGAACAAGAATGGCTGCCGCCCGGTGTCCACGCCCTCCCATCCGGGCAGCGCCTGCTGCGGCTGGCCGACAAAGCTGCGCGCGCCGTTGTAGATCACGTCCAGCGGCCCGCGCCAGCCGAAGTGGCGCTGAACGTCATTGGCGGTGTGGCGGCTGATCGCCACCAGGTGGTCGGCGCGGGCCAGCAGCCCGCGCGTGCGGCGGTCGTGGCGCCAGGTCGAAAACGCGTTGCGGCCGTACAGGTAGTTCAGGTCGTGCACCGTCACCAGGCGCCTGGGCGTGCCTTCGGGCGGGCGGCACTTGTTGAGCTGGTGCAGCGAATGCCACAGCGCATAACGCTCGGTCTGCAGGTGCCGCAGCCGCTGCCAGCGCGTCACCGCGCGGTAGCCGACGGCGTCGCCGAAGACGCCAAAGAGCTTGTCACGCAGATGGAAGTCGAAGGCCACGCCGTGCCGGTCGCGCCAGCCGGGCGCGGCCGCCGCGATGCGCTGGCCGATCTGCAACGCGAACTCGCCCAGGCCGTCGTGGAAGGCGCCGATGTTGCCCAGGCTGACGAGGATCCGCCTCATCGTGCGACGCCCGACATCCACCAGGGCCGGTCCAGCCCGACCCGCGGTTCCCGGGCCAGGGCGAACTGTTCGCTGTGCAGATCCAGGTTGGGGTTGTGGAACGGGTCGCGTGTCGTCCACTCCCGCCAGCGTGCGCGCAGGCGGCCGGTCTCGTCGAGCAGCCGCTGCTTCTTGACCGGGTCGTGGTCCTTGCCGCGGCTCACGGACTCATGATGGAACAGCTCGGCATGTGGGGTCCACAGGGTCCGATGGCCGGCGTGCACGAGCTTCAGGCACAGGTCGATGTCGTTGCAGGCGATGCCGAAGGCGGCCTCGTCCATGCCGCCCACCTCGAGGTACAACCGTCGCCGTACCAGCAGGCAGGCCCCGGTGACCGCCAGGTAGCCCTGCATCCGCCATTGACGCGCGCCCGGGCCGCCTTCGGCACGCGGGCTGTGCTTGAGCACATGGCCTCCGCCCAGGCCGATGTCGACGATGACGCCGCCATGCTGCAAGGTGCCGTCGGCGTACCACAGCCGTGCGCCTACCGCCCCGACCCCGGGCCGGCAGGCGAGGCCGACGAGTTCGTCCAGCCAGTCGGGCGTGATGACCTCGATGTCGTTGTTGACCAGGGCAACAAAGTCGCAATCCGCCGCGGCCTCGTCCAGGATCGCGGCGTTGTTGAGGGCGGCGAAGTTGAATGGGCGGTCGTCGCGACGCACCGAGATTCGAGGGTCCTCCTGCGCAATCGCCTGCAACCAACCCAGGCACGCGGGATCGTCGCTGCCGTTGTCGACGATGACCAGGCGCCAGTTCGGATAGCGCGTCCGCCGTTGAATGCTCTGCACGCATTGCCGCAGCAGGTGCAAGCCGTTTCGCGTCGGGACGACGAGCAGCACCCGTGGCGCTGGCTCCGGGCAGGCAAAAGCGATCTGAACGCCGCTGCCCTCGGCCGCCTGATCGATCCGGAGCACCGGCTCGCCCAGCGCCGCTAGGTGCTCGGCCACCGCCTGCGGGTCACCCGCAGGCGGTTGCACCGCAGCGTTGTCGGCGACGCGACTGGCCAGCACATGCGGCACATGCACGACGCCATCGGAGCCCAGGCCGCGGACGCCCGCGAGCACGGCGCGGTGGCCGGGTCCGGGCCCGTTGGCCACGACCGCCTGGGCCATCGCATGCACCCGCTCGCGGCGCCACAGCACGGGCGAACCCAGTACGTCCTGGGCCAGCAGCGCATCGGGATCGAAGTCAGGCTTGAACCAGGGTTGCAGGCGCTGGCCTGAGGCATCGATCCGGTCTTCGTCCGCGTAGACGACCTGTGCCTGCGGACGCCGTGCCGCGGCTTCGAGCAGCAGGACGAGCGCGTGCTCGCGCCAGCGGTCATGGGCATCGACGAAGGCGCACCAAGGCCCAGAGGCCTCGGCAAGCCGGTCGTCGAAGGTGCCGTCAACCCACAGCACAAGACGCGGGTCGCCGGACCCCAGTCGTTGCCAGGCTTCACGCTGCGTACCTGACGCCTTGACGTGCAGCCGCCAGCGGACATGCCACTGCGACCGCAGGCTGTTCCAGAGGCCGGTGTGGTCTTCGGGCATGGCATCGGCGGCAGCGAGCAGCAGCAGTTCGACCTCGGGCAGGGGCCCAGTGTCGGCCAGGCGTCGCTCGATGGCGGCACGGATG
>JAJTGU010000286.1 GCA_021297985.1 Rubrivivax sp. | reverse complement strand
CTGGAAGTGGCCATGGCGCGCTTTGACTATGAGCAACGGCTGAGACGCGATCTTGCCGAGGCCCGCGGCCAACTCGCGGAACGCAAGTTGCTCGACCGAGCCAAGGGCATCCTGATGAAGCGCCACGGCATCGACGAGCCGGCTGCACACGCCCGCTTGCGCAAGGCGGCGATGGACCAAGGCTTGAAGATGGGCGCGGTCGCCCAGCGGGTGATCGACGCCGCCGAGCTTCTGGGCTGACCGCGCACCACCTGCGTACGGGCCTGCTGCACGCTGGTGCGCCGAGGCGCTGCGCTGCCGGCGCATTGAGCGCGTTCACCGGGAGACATGTGCTGGCACGCAGGTTGCATTGCACTGATCGAAGGTGAACCGGCGATGTGGCCGGGCACCGGATTGGGCACATCAACCCGGCTGACCTGCCACGCGTGCAGTTGCCGGGCCTGGACACAGGCGTCCCCACGTGCCACCGAAGCAGCCTCCTGGCGTTTTCGGTGTGCGTCGTGAGGGCGCCTTTTTTTTGTTTGGGCCGGTGTGCGCGATCTCGATGTTTCGTTTCCACCGCCATTGCGCGCACCCAGGAGCAAACTCTTGAACAACGTGGCCCCGCCATCCGAAGGCAGCATCGTCTCCACTTCCACTCCCACTTCCTATTCCACCCCCAGCACCATCGACATGACCCGACGCAAGATCGTGACGGCCGCTGCGGCCGCCGCCGGTGCTGCCGGCGCCTCCGGCATGGTGCCGGGCCTGCAGGCTGCGGTGTATGCCGCCGGCAGCGACAAGCCCGAGAAGGAAGAAGTGCGCATCGGCTTCATTCCGCTGACCGACTGCGCCAGCGTCGTGATGGCCTCGGTCCTGGGGTTCGACAAGAAGTACGGCGTCAAGATCGTGCCGACCAAGGAAGCCAGCTGGGCCGCCGTACGCGACAAGCTGGTCAACGGCGAGCTCGACTTCGCGCACGTGCTCTACGGCCTTGTTTATGGCGTGCACCTGGGCGTCGGTGGACCCAAGAAGGACATGGCCGTGCTGATGACGCTGAACCGCAATGGCCAGGCGATCACCTTGTCCAAGAAGCTCGCCGAGAAGGGCGCCGTCGACATCGCAAGCCTGGCCAAGGCCATGGCAGCCGACAAGCGCGATTACACGTTCGCGCAGACCTTCCCGACCGGCACGCATGCGATGTGGCTCTACTACTGGCTCGCCAGCGGTGGCGTCAACCCGCTGAGGGAGGCCAAGGTGATCACCGTCCCGCCGCCGCAAATGGTCGCCAACATGCGGGTCGGCAACATGGACGGTTTCTGCGTCGGCGAGCCGTGGAACCACCGTGCCATTGCCGACGGCATCGGCATCACGGCGGCAACCACACAGGACGTCTGGAAGGACCACCCTGAAAAGGTGCTCGGCACCACCAGCGACTTCGTCAAGAAGAACCCGAACACCGCGCGCGCGGTGACGATGGCCATCCTGGAGGCCGGCCGCTGGATCGACGCCGGCCTGCAGAACAAGAACAAGATGGCCGAGACCATCGCCGACAAGTCCTACGTCAACACCAGTGTCGATGTCATCAACCAGCGCATCCTGGGCCGCTACCAGAACGGCATGGGCAGGACCTGGGACGACCCGAACCACATGAAGTTCTTCGACGATGGCGCGGTGAACTTTCCGTATCTGTCCGACGGCATGTGGTTCCTGACCCAGCACAAGCGCTGGGGCCTGCTGAAGGACCACCCGGATTACCTCGGAGTCGCTCGGCAGGTGAACCAGGTCGAGATCTACCGCCAGGCCGCCAGCGCACTGAAGATCGCCGTACCCAAGGACACGCTGCGCGCCAGCAAGCTGATGGACGGCGTGGTCTGGGACGGCAAGGACCCGGCCCGGTACGCCGACGCCTTCAAGATCAGCGCGCGCACAGCGACCTGATCACTCCCAGGCTGCCCACCCACCCGCCGGAGCCGACACCATGGTCTCAGCCGTCTTCCATTCGCCGCTGGAGGCATCGGGTGCTGTGCCCACAGCGGCGAGCCCGCCGGGTGGCGTTGCGCCGACCGCCCCGACACATCCCAAGCCGCCGGCAGTGCTGCAGCAGCGCATCGACCTCGCCGGGCTCGGCCGTTCGTGGATGCAGTCGCTGGTGCCTCCGTTGTTGGGCATGGTGATCCTGATCGGGCTTTGGGCGCTGTTCACCGTGAACAGCAGCACCTTCCCGTCCCCCAAGCAGACCTTCGACGCGGCATGGGTGCTGTTCGCCGACCCGTTCTACAGCAACGGCCCGAACGACCAGGGCATCGGCTGGAACGTGCTGCAGAGCCTGCAGCGTGTGGGCGTCGGCTTCGGCCTCGCGGCGCTGGTCGGCATTCCGCTGGGCTTCGCGATCGGTCGCTTCGTGTTCCTCGAGCGCATGGTCGGTCCATTGATCGCCTTGCTGCGCCCGGTGTCGCCGCTGGCCTGGTTGCCGATCGGTCTGCTGGTGTTCAAGAGCGCCAACCCGGCGGCGATCTGGACCATTTTCATTTGTTCGATCTGGCCCATGGTCATCAACACCGCGGTCGGCGTGCAGCGTGTGCCGCAGGACTACCTGAACGTGGCACGCGTGCTCAAGCTCTCGGAGTGGCAGGTGCTCACGCGCATCCTGTTCCCGGCAGTACTGCCCTACATGCTGACCGGCGTGCGACTGTCGGTGGGCACGGCCTGGCTGGTGATCGTCGCCGCCGAGATGCTGACCGGCGGCGTCGGAATCGGCTTCTGGGTCTGGGACGAGTGGAACAACCTCAACGTCAAGCACATCATCGTTGCCATCTTCGTCATCGGCATCGTTGGCTTGATCCTCGAAAAGGCGCTCGTGGCACTGGCCCGGAGGTTCGGTCATGACGACTGACAACAGCGGATTCATCTCGGTCGAAGGCGTGGACATGCGCTTCGCGACCAAGAAGGGCAGCTTCCACGCGCTGCGCGACGTGAACCTGAAGGTCGCACAGGGCGAGTTCGTGGCCCTGATCGGCCACTCGGGGTGCGGAAAGAGCACGCTGCTCAACCTCGTGGCCGGTTTGCTCAAGCCGACCAGCGGCGTGTTGCTGTGCGACCGACGCGAGATCTCCGAGCCTGGGCCCGAACGAGGGGTGGTGTTCCAGAACCACTCGCTGCTGCCCTGGCTGTCGTGCTTCGACAACGTGCAACTGGCGGTCGAACGGGTGTTCGGCGGCAAGGAGGGCAAGGCCAGCCTCGCCGAAAGGACGCGGAGCGCGCTGGCGCTGGTCGGCATGGACCACGCGCTGGGCAAGCGCCCGCATGAGATCTCCGGCGGCATGAAGCAGCGTGTCGGCATAGCCCGTGCGCTGGCCATGGAGCCCAAGGTGCTGCTGCTGGACGAGCCGTTCGGCGCGCTCGACGCCTTGACCCGCGCGCACCTGCAGGACGAGTTGCTGAAGATCGTTTCCCGCACCCGCAGCACGGTGCTGATGGTCACCCACGACGTCGACGAGGCGGTGCTGCTGTCAGACCGCATCGTGATGATGACCAACGGCCCTGCCGCGACCATCGGTCAGGTCATGAGCGTACCGCTGGAGCGCCCGCGCGACCGCCTGGCCTTGGCCGAGGACACGACCTACATGCACTGCCGCAAGGAGGTGCTGGACTTCCTGTACACGCGGCACCGGCACGCCGAGGCCGTTGCGGCCTGAGGCCCTGCCGGCGAGCGGTCGTGCCCGCGCTTGGTGCATCGGCACCTTTGCTGCGCCGCAGCGGGCTTCGGCTGATCCAAGCCGGAGCAACAGGTGATGCAAGTCGTTGATTGACGCCGTTTCAGCCCTGGCACACCGTTTGCTCTACTTCTGTCGTACCGCCCCCGCGCGGTTGCACTGTGTCTCCTCGGCTGGGCATCAAGGCCTGGTCTGACTTCGCCCCGACCCGGGTCTCCTGGGTCGGGGTTCTTTTCTTGGTCAGCCGCTCCTTGCCGAAGCGCAGCCGGTCAGTGCTTTTCCTTGGCGTGGTTGATCGTGTACTTCGGGATCTCGATCGTCACGTCCTGATCCGACAGGATGGCCTGGCAGCTCAAGCGCGAGGTCGGCGTCAGGCCCCAGGCACGGTCAAGCAGATCCTCTTCGGCCTCGTCGATTTCGCCCAGCGAGGCCAGTCCTTCCTGCACGACGACGTGGCAGGTCGTGCAGGCGCAGCTCATCTCACAGGCGTGTTCGATCGGGATGCCGGCATCGATGAGTGCCTCGCAGATCGAGGTTCCACGCGGGGCTTCGATTCGGTCGCCGTCCGGGGCGTACTCGGCGTTCGGCAGGATGCGGATGAAGGGCATGGGTTCGGGTTCGAAGTGGGCAGGCAGCGTCAGACAGCGTCAATGCTGCGGCCGGCGAGCGCGGCGCGGATGCCTTGGTTCATTCGGGCGGCGGCAAAGGCCTCGGTGCCTTCGGCCAGGCGCTTCACGGACTCATCGATGGCGTCGGCGTCGTCACCGGCGGCAAAGGCGGCCAAGTCGTGCAGCAAGGTCTCGATGCAATCGGCCTCTCCAGACGCAAGCAGGTGGGAATCGGCGGCCAGTGCCGCGCGGGTGGCCAGCAACATGCGTTCGGCCTCGACCCGGGCCTCACGCAGCTTGCGCGCCGCCATGTCGGCTTCGGCATGCACAAAACCGGCCTGCAGCATGGACGCGATCTGGTCGTCGGCCAAGCCGTAGGTCGGCTTGACATGCACGCTGGCCTCGACCCCCGAGCTCTGCTCGCGTGCCGAGACGGCGAGCAGCCCGTCGGCATCGACGGCAAATGTCACCCGGATGCGCGCCGCACCCGCAGCCATCGACGGGATGCCACGGAGCTCGAACCGGGCCAGACTGCGGCAATCGGCCACCAGTTCACGCTCGCCCTGCACGACGTGCAGTGCCATCGCCGTCTGGCCGTCCTTGAAGGTCGTGAAGTCCTGGGCCTTGGCCACCGGGATCGTGCTGTTGCGCTCGACGATGCGCTCGACGATGCCACCCATGGTCTCCAGGCCCAAGGACAGCGCGATCACGTCAAGCAGCAAGGTGTCGCTGCCCCCGCCCTGGCCGGTCAGCGCCTGCGCCTGCAAAGCAGCCCCCAGGGCCACGACCTCGTCGGGGTTCACATCGGTCAGCACCGGCTGGCCGAAGAGCTCGCCAACCAGGGTCCGGACCATGGGCATCCGGGTGCTGCCACCGACCATCACGACGCCCTTGACCTCGTGGCGCTGGATGGCCGCGTCCCGCAGGACCTGGCGCACCACGGTCAAGGTCTTGCCAATCAGCGGCCGGGCCAGTGCCTCAAGCTGCTCCCGGCTGACGGGCACCTCAAGGGACTGGCCGGCGATATCGACAGCCCAAGCCACCGAGTCGTGGGCGCTCAAGGCCTCTTTGCAGGCCCGTGCCGCGACCTGTGCGGCACGGCGGTCGCGCGGAGACAGCTGCGCAGCCGGCCCACAGCCGGCCTGGGCCAGCGCCCAGTCGGCAAGCGCCTGGTCGATGTCGTCGCCCCCAAGCGCAGCGTCGCCTCCCGTGGCAATGACCTCGAAGACGCCTTGCGTCAGCCGCAACAGCGAGAGGTCAAAAGTGCCGCCGCCGAGGTCATAGACGGCGTACAGCCCCTCGCTGCCGTGGTCCAGGCCATAGGCCAGCGCGGCAGCGGTGGGCTCGCTGATCAGCCGAAGCACCTCGATGCCGGCCAATCGCGCTGCGTCCTTGGTCGCCTGGCGCTGGGCGTCGTCGAAGTAGGCCGGCACGGTGATCACGGCACCGAACAGCTCGTCGGTGTCGAAACTGTCCTCGGCTCGTTGACGAAGCGTCGCCAGGATTTCGGCCGAGACCTCGACCGGCGACTTGGGCCCGGCACGCGTCGCGATCGCCAGCATGCCCGGCTGGTCGATGAAGCGATAGGGCAGCTTGGCCGCCCCAGCCACATCGCGGAGCCCACGGCCCATGAACCGCTTGACCGAAACGATGGTGTCCGCCGCATCCTCGGCTTCTGCGCGTCGTGACCGATCTGGCTGCGCCCCCCCTCAAGATATCGGACCACCGACGGCAGCAGCACACGGCCCGAAGCGTCGGGCAGACATTCAGCAACACCCGAGCGCACCGCCGCAACCAGTGAATGGGTCGTCCCGAGGTCAATGCCGACGGCGATGCGACGCTGGTGCGGGTCCGGGCTGGCGCCGGGTTCTGAAATCTGGAGCAGGGCCATGGGCTGTGAGGATGGGATGGCGGCGCGCGGCCGCCTCAACGTGACGGGTCGAGCGTGTCCAAACGGCGTTCGATGTCGTTGCGAAACCGCTCGACGAACATCCAGGCGCGCACATGCCCAGCGACCGCCGCGACCGGCTCTGCACCTTGGTCCAGGGCAACGGCCACGCGCCGCTCCAGAGCTGCCTCGAAGCCCCGCACCTCGTCGGCGAGCGCCTGTACCGCGTCCAACCCGCGGGCGTCGTCCAGCGACTCGCGCCACTGCATCTGCTGGACGAGGAAGTCAGCCGGCATGGCCGTGTTGTCGTGCGCGTGGATAGGGGCTCCACGAAGCTCGCACAGGTAGGCAGCGCGAGAGAGCGGGCTCTTCAGGCGCCGATGGGCTTCATTGATGCGGACGGCCCACTGCATCGCCATGCGCTGTGCGGCCGCGCCTTCCGCTGCGAATCGGTCCGGGTGCGTCGCGGTCTGCAGCGCCCTGCGGCGCTCGTCGAGCCGAGCGCGGTCCAGCAGATACCGCTGCGGCAGGCCCAGCAGCGCGAAATCGTCGTCTGAGATCAGCGGCACGCGCGGCACCGCCTCGGAGGCTTCAGCCGTCACGTCAAACCCGGAACGACTCCCCGCAACCGCAGCGATCCTTCTCGCGCGGGTTGTGGAACTTGAAGCCTTCATTCAGGCCCTCGCGCACGAAGTCAAGCTCCGTGCCGTCGAGGTAGGGCAGGCTCTTCGGATCGATCAGAACCTTGACGCCGTGGCCTTCAAAGACATGGTCCTCAGGGGCAACATCGTCGGCGTACTCGAGCTTGTAGGCCAGGCCCGAACAACCGGTGGTCTTGACGCCCAGGCGTACACCGACCCCCTTGCCACGGCGGGCGATGTAGCGCGAGACGTGGCGCGCAGCGGCTTCGGTCAGCGTGACAGACATGACGCGTAGCGGGTCCTCGTCAGGAGGTGGCGGCAGCCACAGGTTCGCGATCTGTCGCGACGGTGGTGCCATGACCGTGACGGGACTTGTAGTCCTCGACAGCGGCCTTGATCGCATCTTCAGCAAGGATCGAGCAATGGATCTTGACCGGCGGCAGCGCCAGTTCCTCGGCGATATGCGAGTTCTTGATCGTCAGCGCTTCGTCCAGGCTCTTGCCCTTGACCCACTCGGTGACGAGCGAACTGCTCGCGATGGCCGAGCCGCAACCATAGGTCTTGAACCGAGCATCCTGGATCAGCCCCGTCACCGGATCGACCTTGATCTGCAGCTTCATCACGTCGCCGCAGGCCGGCGCGCCGACCATACCGGTACCCACCGTATCGTCGCCCTTGTCGAAGCTGCCGACGTTGCGCGGATGTTCATAGTGGTCGACGACCTTGTCGCTGTAGGCCATGGCGGTTTCCTTGGGTGTGCGTTGAGGGTTGCGTTCAGTGTCAGTGTGCGGCCCACTGGATCGTGTTCAAGTCGACACCGTCCTTGAACATCTCCCACAGTGGAGACAGATCCCGCAGCTTGGCCACACGGTCTTGCAGCACCTCGACGGCGTAGTCGATGTCCTGCGTTGTCGTAAAGCGTCCGATCGTCATGCGAAGACTGGAATGGGCCAGCTCGTCGCTGCGTCCGAGCGCGCGCAGCACATAGCTCGGCTCCAGGCTTGCCGATGTGCAGGCCGAGCCTGAAGACACCGCAATGCCCTTGACACCCATGATCAGCGACTCGCCCTCGACGTAGTTGAAGCTGGCGTTGATGTTGTGCGGCACCCGGCGCTCAAGGTCGCCGTTGATGTAGACCTCCTCGATCGACGAGAGCCCCTTCAGCATGCGCTGCTGGAGCATGCGGATGCGCTCGCACTCCATGCCCATTTCAGCGCGCGCAATGGCAAAGGCTTCGCCCATGCCGACACACTGATGGGTCGGCAGCGTGCCGCTTCGCATGCCACGCTCATGGCCGCCGCCGTGCATCTGCGCTTCGAGCCGCACCCGCGGCTTGCGTCGAACGTACAGCGCGCCGATGCCCTTGGGGCCGTAGGTCTTGTGGGACGCCAGGCTCATCAGGTCCACTGGCAGCGTGCTCATGTCGATCTGCACCTTGCCGGTCGCCTGCGCTGCGTCGACGTGCAGCACGATGCCCCGTTCGCGGCAAATGGCTCCGATGGCCGGGATGTCCTGGATCACGCCGATCTCGTTGTTGACCAGCATCACCGAGACGACACTGGTGTCCGGCCTCAGGCTGTCGCGGAAACGGTCAAGATCGAGCAGTCCGTTCTCCTGGACCTCCAGGTAGCTGGCCTCGAAGCCCTGACGCTCGAGCTCGCGAACCGTATCGAGCACCGCTTTGTGTTCGGTCTTGACGGTGACGACGTGCTTACCCCGCGAGGCGTAGAAGTGCGCCGCACCTTTGATCGCGAGGTTGTTGCTCTCGGTCGCGCCACTGGTCCAGACGATCTCCCGTGGATCGGCACCAATCAGCGAGGCCACCTGGCCACGGGCCTTCTCGACCGCCTCTTCGGCCTCCCAACCCCAGGCATGGCTGCGCGAAGCCGGGTTGCCGTGGTGCTCACGCAGCCAGGGAATCATCGCGTCGACGACACGCGGGTCCACCGGGGTCGTTGCGCCGTAGTCCAGGTAAATCGGGAAGTGGGGCGTCATGTCGCTCAAGGGAACTGGGTGCCGCGAACGGCAGCATTGGTCGGGTTGAACTTACTTGCTGAACGCATTGCCGAGAGCAAACACCGAGTTCGGCGCGGTGACGCGAATCGGCTTGACGACCGGTATGCTGGAAATCGCACGCTTGATCGGCACCTGATCGATCGACACGCCGTTCGCCAACTGCTCGTCAACCAGCTTCTTCAGCGAGATCGAGTCAAGGTATTCGATCATCTTGGCGTTCAGGCTGGCCCAGAGGTCGTGCGTCATGCACTTGCCAGAGCCCTCGCCCATGCACTCTTCCTTGCCGCCGCAGCCCGTGGCATCGATGGGCTCGTCCACCGCGACGATGATGTCGGCAACCGTGATCTCTCCGGCGGCACGGCCAAGCGAATAGCCGCCGCCCGGACCGCGTGTGCTCTCGACCAACTCGTGGCGACGGAGCTTCCCGAACAACTGCTCAAGGTATGACAGCGAGATCTGCTGGCGCGAGCTGATCGCCGCGAGCGCTACAGGGCCGGCGCTGGAACGCAGCGCCAGATCGATCATCGCGGTGACGGCAAAACGGCCTTTGGTGGTGAGGCGCATGAAGAATCTCCTGATGCCTTGCGGCATTTGTCTAAGACGAAGCGGGGTGACCTACTGCTGGAACACATACCTTCAGCGCACTGCATACGGCCTGGCGCCCGGGTGGTCGGAGCGGGCTGCGGAAGGCCCTTTCCGAATCACCTACCAACCCCCGCGCTCCTAGGCACGAAAGCTGGCCCTGCTGAATTGCCGACGGCTGCGACGCCTGACTGCTGCGCCTCAAGGTGCTTGTGCTTCGGCACGCTCACCGAACCGATCTGATCCCGACCAATTCACTCAAGTATACAGCCTCTTGAGGAGGAGGATCAACTGTCGGTCCAAGGTTTGTTCTAGATGCACCTTGGTCGGAAAGCTCATTGTGCGCCGATTTTCCGGATGAAGCCATCGCATCCGGCCTCGATCAGATCGAGGACCCTCTCAAAGCCCTGCGCTGGCCCGTAGTAGGGGTCCGGAACCTCATCGGTGTCCAAGACACCAGAAGCCTGAGTCAGCAACAGGGTCTTCCGTGCCTGGCTGCCTGGGGGCGCCTTGCGTTCCAGCCAGTCGAGATTGGCCCGGTCCATGGCGATCAACCAGTCGAACTGCATGAAGTCGCTCGCCACGACCGGCCGCGCGCGCAGCACCGCGAGGTCGTAACCGCGCTGCGCGGCATGGCGGACCGCCCGAGGGTCCGGCGCCTCCCCCGCGTGCATCCCGTGGGTGCCGGCGGAGTCGACGATCACCCGTCGCGCCAAGCCGGCACGCGCGAGCTTGGCGCGCAGCACGCCCTCGGCGGTCGGGCTGCGACAGATGTTGCCCATGCAGACCATGAGCACGCGCAGCGCATCAGGGTCGGCTGGTTCTGACTTTGGCTTTCGGCCGAACCAGTCTGGGAGCTTGATGGCCATCAGACCGACCTCCGGCCTGTACCCGGCGCCGGCAGCGGCACGACATTGCTGTCGCCACCGGTGCTGGCGCCAAAGGCCTGTTCGCGCAGCAGCGAGAGCTGGTCGCGTACCCGTGCCGCCTTCTCGAACTCAAGGTTGCGCGCGTGTTCAAGCATCTGCTTCTCCAGCAGCTTGATCCGCTTGCCGAGATCGCGTTCGCTCATCGCCTCGACTTCGGCGGCCGCCTTGGCGTTGCGCGCATCGTCCTTGGCCGTCTTGTCGGAAACGACGCCATCGATGAGATCGCGCACCCGCTTCACGACCGTCGTCGGCACGATGCCGCGCTCGGTGTTGTGGGCGATCTGGCGGGCGCGCCGCCGTTCGGTCTCGTCGATTGCAGTGCGCATGCTGTCGGTGATGCGTTCGGCGTAGAGGATGGCCATGCCGCCGGCATTGCGGGCCGCGCGGCCGATGGTCTGGATGAGGCTGCGCTCGGCACGCAGAAACCCCTCCTTGTCGGCATCGAGGATGGCGACCAGGCTGACCTCGGGGAGGTCCAGTCCCTCGCGCAGCAGGTTGATGCCGACGAGCACGTCGAAGCTGCCCAGTCGCAGGTCGCGCAGGATCTCCACCCGTTCGACGGTGTCGATGTCGCTGTGCAGGTAGCGCACCTTGACGCCGTTGTCGGCCAGGTACTCGGTGAGCTGTTCGGCCATGCGCTTGGTCAGCGTGGTGATCAGGACGCGTTCGTTCTTCACCACGCGGTCGCGGATCTCCTGCAGGACGTCGTCAACCTGTCGCGAAGCGGGCCGCACCTCGACGATGGGGTCGACGAGCCCGGTCGGCCGCACCAGTTGTTCCACGACCTGACCGGCATGCTGCTTTTCGTACGCCGCCGGGGTTGCCGACACAAAGACCGCCTGGCGCATCTTCCGTTCGAACTCCTCGAACTTCAACGGCCGGTTGTCCAGTGCCGATGGCAATCGGAAGCCGTACTCGACCAGCGTCGTCTTGCGCGCTCGGTCGCCGTTGAACATGCCCCCGAACTGCCCGATCAGGACATGGCTCTCGTCCAGGAACATCAGCGAGTCGTTGGGCAGGTAGTCCACCAGGGTCGGCGGCGGCTCACCAGGTGCGGCGCCTGAGAGGTGGCGGGTGTAGTTCTCGATGCCCTTGCAGTGGCCGACCTCCTGCAGCATCTCGAGGTCGAAGCGCGTGCGCTGCTCCAGACGTTGCGCCTCGACAAGCTTGCCGGACTTGACGAACTCGTCGAGTCGGGCGCGCAGTTCGTCCTTGATGGTGGCGATGGCATCGACCACGCGTTCGCGCGGCGTGACGTAGTGACTGCTGGGGTAGACCGTGAAGCGCGGGATCTTCTGCCGAACCCGGCCGGTCAGCGGGTCGAGCAGGCTCAGCGACTCGACCTCGTCGTCGAACAGCTCGATGCGCAGCGCCAGCTCGCTGTGTTCGGCCGGGAACACGTCGATGGTGTCGCCACGCACACGGAACGCACCTCGCGAGAAGTCGATCTCGTTGCGCGTGTACTGCATGCGGATCAACTGCGCGATCACGTCGCGCTGGCTCATCGTGTCGTGCACACGCAGCGTCATCACCATCTTGTGATAGTCGCTCGGGTTGCCGATGCCGTAGATCGCGCTGACGCTGGCGACGATGACCACGTCGCGTCGCTCCAGAAGGCTCT
>JAJTGU010000069.1 GCA_021297985.1 Rubrivivax sp. | reverse complement strand
CCCGCAGCGGGTCGACGCCCCGCGCCAGGCTGCGAGCGGCCACAAAGAAGCCGGTCAGCGCCCCCGCTGCAAGCAAAGCCGTCAGCGCGCTGGTCGCCGAGACGCTGAGGTGCAGGATCTCGCCGCCATAGGGCTCGAGCACGACGTCCTGCATGTTGAAGGCCAGCATCCCAAGGCCCGTGGCCCACAGGAAGCGCCGGGCCTTGCGACTTTGCACGAAGCGGCTCCAGGCCTGGCGGAACGGTGGTGGCGGCGGCGCCGACTTCAGGGCCAGCGCACGCTCGCGGTTGCGCGGCTCCTGCTTCCACAACGCGAACACGTTGAGCACCAGCACGCCCACTGCCGTGCCCTGGACGACCTGGACCAGGCGCTGAGGGCTGAAGTCGGCGAGCAGGACACTGAACAGCAGTCCCCCGGCAACGGCACCCAGCAGCAAGGCGGTGTACATCAAGGCCACGACACGCGGCCGGGTCGCCGGCGTGGCCTGGTCGGTGGCCAGTGCCAGGCTCGCGGTCTGCGATGTCTGCAGCCCGGCGCCGACCATGAGGAACGACACCGCGGCGGCCGCAGGGCCAAACCAGGGCGGCACCTCGACGGCCCCTTGGCCTGACAACACGAGCAGCGCAAACGGCATCACCGCCAGGCCGAAGAACTGCACCAGCGTGCCGCCCCACATGAACGGCACGCGCTTCCAGCCAAAGGCCGAGCGGTGCACGTCGCTCTGGAAGCCCGTGATCGCGCGGAATGGCGCCACCAGCAGCGGCAGCGCCAGCATCAGCGCCACCAGCCAGGCGGCGACTCCGAGTTCGAAGATCATGACCCGGTTCAGCGTGCCGACCATCAGTGCGGTGGTCAGGCCCATCGTGAACTTGAACAGGCTCAGTCGCAGCAGCCGCGGCCACGGCAGATCCGGGCTGGCCGCGTCGGCAAACGGCAGCCATTCCGGGCCAAGGCTGGCCCAGGCCTGGATGGCGCGCTGCGCGATCGGACGGCGGCGGCCGGTGGCGGTCATGGCCGGAGCAACTCCATGGCCTGCGAGGTGTAGAAGCCGCTCTTGACGCGCTGGCTGCGGCCGTTGGCCCACAACGCCAGGCCGTCGTCGGTGGCCAGCATCCGGCGCAGCGTGCGTTCGGCCACCGGTTCGATCGCCGGGGCACGGTCGCCGCGTGGGAACAGCCGGCCGACGGCATGCATCGTCGCCAGCAGCGCGTTGCTCGGCGCAAAGGTGAATAGCAGCGACCCGCGCGTGCGGCGCGACCAGCCGTCGAGCACCCGCACCGCATCGGCTGCGCCGTAATGGATCAGCGAGTCCATCGCCACCACGTGGTCGAATTCGCCGAGCTGCACATCGGTGAAGTCGCCGCTGCGGAAGTCGATGTGGCCACCGTTGTCGAAGGTGTCCAGGTGCTGCGCGACCCTCCGCACCGCGACCTCGACCAACGAGGGCGACAGGTCGATGGCCACGACATGCGCGCCGCGGCGGGCTGCTTCCATGGCCAGGGCGCCGGTGCCGCAGCCGGCATCGAGGATGCGGGCGCCGTGCAGGTCGGCCGGCAGCCAGTCGAGCAAGGTCTGGCGCATGCGGTCGCGGCCGGCGCGCACGGTGGCGCGGATGCGACCCACCGGCGCGGTGCTGGTGAGCTGCTCCCAGGCCTGCATCGCGGTGCGATCGAAGTAGTGTTCGATCTGGCCGCGGCGCTGCGCGTAGTCGGTCCCGGTCTGAAGCATGTCCATGGCTAGAACTTTCAGGTTCAGTCGAAGCCGAGCAGGTCGAAGATCGCGCGGTCCTTCAGCGGTTGCGCGATCAGCGGCTCGGTCCCGGCCCACAGCCGCGCGGCCAGCTGCAGGTATTCCTGTTGCACCGCGCGGATCTCGGGGGAGTCTTCCATCTCGAAGAGCGTGGCCTTCTTCAGGCGGCTGCGGCGGATGGCGTCGAGGTCGGGGAAGCGCGCCATCGTCGTCAGGCCGATGGCCTTGTTGAACTTGTCGATCTGGTCGGTGGCGTTGCTGCGGTTGGCGATCACGCCGCCCAGGCGGACGTTGTAGTTCTTGGCCTTGGCGCCGATGGCCTGGACGATGCGGTTCATCGCGAAGATGGAATCGAAGTCGTTCGCCGTGACGATCAGCGCCCGGTCGGCGTGTTGCAGCGGTGCGGCAAAGCCACCGCAGACCACGTCGCCCAGCACGTCGAAGATCACGACGTCGGTCTCCTCGAGCAGGTGGTGTTCCTTCAGCAGCTTGACGGTCTGGCCGACGACGTAGCCCCCGCAGCCGGTGCCCGCCGGCGGGCCGCCGGCCTCGACGCACATCACGCCGTTGTAGCCCTCGAAGCAGAAGTCCTCGGTCTGCAGCTCCTCGGCGTGGAAATCGACCGCCTCCAGAGCGTCGATCACGGTCGGCATCAGCTTCTTGGTCAGCGTGAAGGTGCTGTCGTGCTTGGGGTCGCATCCGATCTGCAGGACCCGCTTGCCGAGCTTGCTGAAGGCGACCGACAGATTGGAGCTGGTGGTGCTCTTGCCGATGCCTCCCTTGCCATAGATGGCAAAGACCTTGGCCGTGCCGATCTTGACGCGTGGGTCGAGCTGCACCTGCACGCTGCCCTCGCCGTCGGGGGGTGCGTTCACCGGGAACCCGCGCGGCTTGGGACCGCGAAGGATGTCGTCGGGCGAAATCGAGGCGACGTTCATGCGGCGGCCTTTGTCTTGGTGGTTGTGGAGATCACCGGCGCAGCCGGAACGAATACACCTTCGAGTCGGTCCTCGAGCTCGTCGCCTGCGGCTTCCAGCGCCTTCAGGGTCTCGGGATCGGGGTGCCAGAACTCTCGGCGCTGGGCTTCGAGCAGTCGGTTGGCGAGCTTGGCGCTCGCAGCGGGGTTCAACGCGGCCAGGCGCTCGCGCATCGCGGCGTCAAGCACGAAGGTCTCGCTGATCTGTTGGTAGACCCAGGGCTGGACCTGGCCCGTGGTCGCGCTCCAGGCGAAGGTGTTGGTGACGTGTGCCTCGAGGTGGCGCACGCCTTCGTAGCCATGCGCGAGCAAGGCCTCGAAGAACTTGGGGTTCAGCATCCGGGTGCGCGTTTCCAGCGCCACCTGTTCGCTGAGCGTGCGCACGACACCGGTGCCGATGTCGCCCTGGGTCTGATCGCCGATGTAGACCGGCGCTTCGGCAGCGTCGCTCTGACCGGCGCGGACCTTGGCGCGCTTGACGGCGCGGCTGATGCCGCCCAGCGTGTCGAAGTAGGTGTCGACGGTGGTCACGCCCAGTTCGGCCGATTCGAGGTTCTGATAGGCCAGATCGACCCCCGCCAGCACGCTGGCGAGCAGCGCCGGCTGCTGCACCGGGCGACCGCTGACGCCGTAGGCGAAGCCCTTGCGTCGGGTGTAGGTCTCGGCCAGTTCGTCCTCGCCCTGCCAGCGGCTGGAGTCGACCAGGTGGTTGACGTTGGCACCGTAGGCCCCTTCGGCGTTTCCGAACACGCGCAATGCGGCGGTCTCGAGGTCGCCACCGTGCTCGGCCATGAAGGCCAGTGCGTGCTTGCGCACGAAGTTCTGATCGGTCGACTCGGTCTCGGCACCGGCGGCCAACAAGGCGGCTTCGGCGAGCAGCTTCACCTGCAAGGGCAAGAGGTCGCGGAAGATGCCCGACAGCGTGACCATCACGTCGATGCGCGGACGCCCCAGGCGCTCAAGCGGGATCAGCTCGGCGCCCGCCAGCCGGCCATAGCTGTCAAAACGCGGGGCCGCACCCATCAAGGCCAGGGCCTGTGCGATCGGTGCGCCTTCGCTCTTCAGGTTGTCGGTGCCCCACAGCACCAGCGCCACCGACTCGGGCAGGCCGTGGCCGTCGCTGGCGTGGCGCGCGAGCAGCCGTTGCGCCTGCCGGGCGCCGTCCTGCACCGCATAGGCGCTGGGCAGCCTGAAGGGGTCGAAGCCATGAAGGTTGCGTCCCGTGGGCAGCACCGCCGGTGTGCGCAGCAGGTCGCCGCCCGGGGCCGGTCGCAGATAGCCGCCGTCGAGGGCGTGCAGAAGGCCGTCGAGCTCGTGGCGACCGATCAGCAACTCGCGTTGGACGGCCATCTCGTTGAGCAGGGACATCTCTGCGGCCGGAGCCAGTCCGCGTTGCACGATCAGTTCAGGGGCCACGCCCTCGACCAGGGCCTGCAAGGCCTGCAGCGGCGGCGCATGCCCGTGGCTGGCCTCGGCCAGGCCGCGCAGCATGTCCAGCTGCGCTTCGGCGTTCGGGGCCTGACCGACGACGTGAAGGCCGTGCGGGATCAGGGTCTGCTCGAGTTCCTGCACGCGGCGGTGAAGGGCCGGGACCTCGGCGTCGGCGCTGCGGCCCCAAGCCGGCTCGGCGGCGCAGAGCTCCAGCACCGCAGCCTGCGCCTGCACCAGCAGGCCGAGGCTGCTGCGCTCGGTCTCGTCGCCCGGACCCAGGCCGCGCCAGCGTTCGAGGCTGGACTTCAGGTCGAGCAGGCCGCGGTACAGCCCCGACTGCGTCAGCGGGGGCGTCAGGTAGCTCACCAGCGTGGCTCCGGCACGGCGCTTGGCGATGCACCCTTCGCTGGGGTTGTTGCAGGCGTAGAGGTAGAAGTGCGGCAGCGCGCCGATCAGCCGGTCCGGCCAGCAGTCGGAGGCCAGGCCCGACTGCTTGCCGGGCATGAACTCCAGTGCGCCGTGGGTGCCGAAGTGCAGCAGCGCGTCGGCGCGGAAGTCCTCGCGCAGCCAGCGGTAGAAGGCGCTGAAGGCGTGCGTCGGCGCAAAGCCACGCTCGAACAGCAGCCGCATCGGGTCGCCTTCGTAGCCGAAGCCAGGCTGGACGCCGACAAAGACGTTGCCGAAGCGCTCGCCCAGGACCTGGATCGCGCGGCCGTCGGTCTGGATGCGGCCCGGGGCCGGGCCCCATTGCGCCTCGATCTCCTTCAGGTGCGGTTCGCGGCGTACATGGTCGTCGGTCGCGATGCGCGCGTGCACGTTGGCTGGCGTGCCCAGGCGGTCGGCATTGCCGTGCAGCAGGCGCTCACGGAGCGCGTCGGCCGACTCCGGAACCTCGACGGTGTAGCCGCGGTCACGCATCGCGCGCAGCGTTTCGAGCAGCGACTCGAAGACCGCCAGGAAGGCCGCCGTGCCGGTGTTGCCCGCTGCGGGTGGGAAGTTGAACAGCACCACGGCCACGCGACGTTCGGCATGAGCCCGGCGGCGCAGCGCCACCTGCGCTGCGACACGGGCGGCCAGCATCGCCGCGCGCTCGGCATCGACCACCATG
>JAJTGU010000055.1 GCA_021297985.1 Rubrivivax sp. | reverse complement strand
TGGCGGACTACGCTGATCTGCGTATTCACGGCTCCGTGGTCGCGGAATGCAATGACAGGGTGGCACGGGGCATCGCCCTTGCCTGCCCTGTGCGTGCCCTGCGCGCGCCAACCGGAGCATCCGCCATGACACATCCCGCCAACCGTCCCTGCCCGGGCCGTCAGCGCCAGAAGTCCTGCCAGGCCGCGGGTCGCTGGCGCCGCAGCGTGTTGTGCCTGGCCGCCCTGCTGAGCCTGATGAGCCCGCCCGCCGGGGCGCAAAGCTGGCGCTGGCACGCCAACGGCGACTGGAGCGATGCGCGCAACTGGCAGGGCGGCGTGCCGGGCTCAGGCGCCTGGGTGGAGGTCGACTTCGCCACGGTGCGCATCGACCAGGACGCGAACCTGGGTCGCATGGTGGCGGGCTTTAACGGTCCGGCCTTCATCACCCTGGCCGGCGGCCGCAGCCTGACCCTGGGCGACCAGCCCGACGCGCCCTTCAGCGTGGACGCCTCGTACCAAAGCATCGGCTGGCTGAGCCTGGGCGACGCGCAGGGCGGGTCCACGCTGCGTCTGGTGCAGCAGGTGATCGCGCCGACCCTGTTCGGCTCCGACATCCGCCTGGCCCACGCCGACAGCCGCATCGAAGGCCAGTACTCGGCGCTGTGGCTGCAGGGCCAGCTGTCGGGCCAGGGCCAGGTGCGCGAGTTGCATCTGGTGGGCGACGGCTGGGTGCGGCCGCAGGGCGGCGAGCTGCGGCTCGACCAGGTCACCTTCGGCACCGGCTACTTCGGCAGCGGTTACTGGGGCGTGGGGCTGGAGGTGAGCGCCGGCAACCGGGCCGGCGTGCGTGGCGGCGATCTGTTCACCGACGGCGCGTTGCGGGGCCGCGTGGTGCTGAACCCGGACGGCGAGCTGCGCCTGGACAGCGCGGTGCAGACACTCCAGGGCTCGCTGACCCTGGGCACCGGTGCGCGGGTGTTGACGCACGACGGCGCCTCGGCGCTGGGCGGGCCGATCCGTGTTGAAGGCAGCTTGCAGCTCAGCGACGGTGCGCAGTTCACCCTGGACCTGCGCGACGGCGGCGGCACCTTCCGGGTGCAGGGGGCGTCCACCGCGCTGCGCGCCAGCGGCGCCAGCTTTGCCGACGGCGTGCTGCGCGGCACGGTGGTCGTCGAGGACGGCCTGTTCGCCTACAACGGGGCGCCGCTGCAGACCAACCTCGGGCGCATCGAGCTGCGCGGTGGCGCGCGCTTCCAGGCCGCCGGGGGCGTGGATGCACTTTCCACCCTGAGCTTGAACCGCGGCCAGATGCTGCTGCACGGCAGCACGGTGCAGCTCGGCGACTTCGAGCAGCTGGGCGAGCTGCGCCTCGAGCAGGGCGCGCAGCTGGTGGTGGGCGGCGTGTTGGGCAACCTGGACGCGGGCGGCCTGTTCGCCGGCTCGCTCTGGCTCGACGGCTCGACCCTGAGCTACGCCCAAGGCAAGGGCGACGGCATCCTGCCGGTGGGCGCGTCGCGCGGTCCGCGCAGCAACGGCGTGGACGTCAGCATCTACGCGCTGCAGGGCGAGCTGACGCTGCGCAACGGCGCGCGCCTGCTGACCCAGGGCAGCGACGCGCTGCGCACCTTGAACAACGTGTCCGGCGGTTCGCGCCTCAGCCTGGGCGGCAGCCAGACCTTGCAGCTTGACGGCACGCTGCACAACTTCGGCCTGCTGCAGTTGGCGCAGCAAGCGCAGCTGCGCAGCCCGGGCGGGCTCGCCAACAGCGGGCAGCTGCAGATCAGCGAGCAGGCCAGCCTCGCGCTCACGGGCGTCTTGTCCAACCAGGGCAGCGTCCGCTTCGACGCAGGCGGGCAGGACATGGCCCTGCCCGGTGGCGTGGACAACCGTGGCACCTTGGTGCTGCAGGCGCGCAGCGCCACACTGGGTCGCTTCGAGAACCGCGGCAGGGCCGAGCTCAGCGTGGCGGGCGAGGGCCGGTTCAGCGAGCTGGTCAACCTGGGCGAGCTGAGCTTTCTGCACGGTGCCTGGCAGGCCGATGCCGGCAGCCTGGTGAGCACCGCACCCGGCGCCAACCCGAGCTTGCACATCGCGCCGGGCGCGAGCCTGCACGTGCCGCTGGGGGCCCTGCTCGCCGACTTCAAGGTGGGCGTGGCCGGCCAGCCGATGGTGATCGAAGGGCGCCTGAGCACCCCGGCCAGCGACGACCCCTACATGACCTTGATGGGCGATCTGACGCTGCGCGGCCAGTTCCTGATGGGCGAGGTCAACGGGCTCAACCACCTGCCGCGCGTGCTGGGCCGCCTGAAGGCCTACGGCCAACAGGTGCAGACCCGCTTCATGCTGGAGAACTACGGCCAGATCGAGCTGCGCGAAGGCAGCCACTGGCGCTCGCCCGAACTGGCCAATGACACCATCGGCAGCCTGCTCATCGACGCCAGCAGCCGCTTCACGCTGAGCAACCCGCGCGCCGGCGCCGGCGCCGGGCTCAGCGGGCAGACGCAGATCCTGGGCACGCTCGACCTCGGTGGCGGGGCCATCGGCTTCAACGGCGGCACGCATGTCGTCAGCGGGCGCGTGCTCGCGCGGGGCGAGGGCAGCGAGAACGGACTCAACAGCCTGCGCTACAACTTCGCCACGCTGCAGCTGATCAACCAGCAGGTGCAGGGCCGCGGTGTCACGGCCTTCCAGCCCTTCCTCAACCAAGGTCGGCTGGAGTTGCTGCAAGGCAGCGACTTCCACTCGCCCGCGTTCCGCCACACCGGCAGCCTGCTCATCGACGCCACCAGCCGCGCGAGCCTGGGCGCGACCAGTTACGCCGGCTGGGCGCCGGTGGAGAACCAGGGCCGCCTCACGCTGACCCCCAGCGGCGTGGCCGGCCACGGCTTCTGGTTCTCCAGCTACCTGGGCGGGCCGCAGTCAGAACTGAGTGTGCAGCCGGGCACGAAGCTCGAGATCCAGAGCGGCCTGACGCAGGGCGGCGTGCTGCTCGGACGCAGCTACGAGTTGCTCGGCGCGGTGACGGTGCCCGAGCCATTCGTCGTCGTGGCACCCGGCACGCGCCTGGTGGCCGGGGCCTCGGTGGTGGTGGCCGGCAGCGGGCAGCCGGCAGCTTTCGGCCTGCAGAGCATTCAGGGCGAGGCCCTGGTCAGCGACCTGCGCCGCTTGCACGACATCGAAACCCCGCTGGACATCACCGGCAGCCTGACGCTGATGCGCAGCGATCTGACCTATACCCCCTTGCAGCGGCGGCTCGGCAACGTCCTGGTGTCCGTCCCAGTGGTCAACCGGGGGCAACTGGCGCTGCGCGAGGGCACCGTGCTCAAGCTCGTCGGCCTCGACAACACGGGCCTCGTGAGCGTGGACGCGAGCAGCCGGCTCGACGCCAGCATCCGCTGGGGCCCTGGCCTGCGCCTGGCCGAGGCGCGGCCCGACCAAGGCCGCTGGCAGGTGGCCGGCGCGCTGGGCCTGACGGGCGGGCGCCAGAGCGTGCTGGCGGGCGGCGCGAGCTTCGAGTTCATCGGCGCCGGCTCGCGCGTCTTCACGCACGAGCACCTCACCAACATGAGGTTCGAACACGCGATGTTCGACGAGGTGCTGGCGCGCGTCGAAGGCACTCTGACCCTGACCGGTCGCACTTTTGCGGCCAGCGCCACGCAGGGGCTGGTCAACACCGGCAACCTGCTGCTGCGCGAAGGCGGCGCGATGCAAAGCCATGGGCTGCGCCAGCAAGGCACCCTGCAGGTGCTGGCCGGCAGCGTGCTGGACACGCGGCTTGGTGGCGCCGAGGGTCAAGACTTCGTGCAGGACGCGGCTGCCGCGCGCACCCGCCTGGACGGCGTGCTGCGCACCCCCACCCTGCGCCTGCAGGCCGGCGAACTGACCGGCGATGGCCGCTTGGAGGGCGACCTGCTGATGGGCGACGCGGCCCGCCTGGCCCTGCAGGTGCGCAGCGCCACCGACCACGACCTGTTCGAGGTGCAGGGCTTGCTGCAGGCGGGTGGCCTGCTGTACATCGACATCGCCGCCGGCCTGCAACCACTCGACCATTCATTCGGCCAGCCCTTGCAGTTGCTCGGTTGGGGCGAGTTCGGCGGCAGCTTTGCGCAGATCGAACTCGGCGCCCCGGGCTGGCAGACCATGATGCGCGCCGACGGTCTCTACCTGACCGCCGCCGTGCCCGAGCCTGCCACCTGGCTCAGCCTGCTGCTCGGCCTGGGGTGGCTGGCGGTGCGGCGCGCCCCGGGCCTGAAGCGCGCGCGGGCCTGACCGCGGGTCAGCGCGCTGAATGCGGGCGCCTCCGGCGGGTTGTCGCGGGTCTTCAGCCCGCTACCGCCGGGATCTCGATCTCGTCCATGCTTGGTCGTACGGTCCGAGCCGCAGGCGATGGCCCGGCTGTGGCGGACGCTGTATCGCCAGCGGGAGATGCAGGCGCAGCAGCCGGCGGCAGCCGGGACATAGACTGACGCCAGGGCACAGCAAGCGAGACTGCGGGGCAACCCAGTCAGTGGCCGCGCCGCCCAAATCCCGATCCCATCGCCAGTGGCTTGCACAGAATGCGCCACAAGCCAATGCCCATGCAAGACACCGACGTCGAAGCCGTGCGCGCCGCCATCGCCACGCTGGAAGCCCAGCGCGCCACGCTCGGCGACTCGGTGCTCGAACTCGCCACCGCCCCGCTGCGCGCCCGGCTCGCCATCTTGCTGCGCCCGGCCGGGCTCAAGCACCGTCTGGTCACGGTGCTGTTTGCCGACGTGGTGGGCTCCACCGCCCTGGCCAACGGCATGGAGGCCGAAGACACGCTGGGCCTGCTGAGTGCGGCGCTTCGGCGCATGGCGACCCTTGTCGAAATGCACCAGGGCCGCGTGCTGCGCTTCACCGGCGACGGCGTCAAGGCCGCCTTCGGCATGGACGAAACGC
>JAJTGU010000020.1 GCA_021297985.1 Rubrivivax sp. | reverse complement strand
TGGGGCGCCGTGCTCGGACTGCCGGCGTTTTCGTGCGTGATCCTGGCGGCCCCGGCTGCAGCACCGTGGCTGTTCCGCGTGGGCGCCTTCGGCATCGGCGTTGGCGGCGGCCTCTTCGTCGTCGGCACCTTGCTGGCGGCGATGGAACTCGAGGACGGCGGCTACGTCGGCATGGCGCTCGGCGCCTGGGGCGCCGTGCAGGCCCTGGCCACCGGCCTGGCCATGTTCGCGGGTGGCGCCTTGCGCGACGCGGTCTCCGCACTCGCCACCTCCGGAGCCTTGGGCACGGCCTTGCAGAACCCGGCGACCGGCTACTCGGCGGTCTACCACCTCGAGATGCTGTTGCTGTTCATCACCCTGGTCGCCGTCGGTCCCATCGTGGGCCGGCGGATGACCCGGCCCATCCCCCCGCGCGGTGTCGGCCTGGCCGACCTGCCCGGTTGACGCCCGCAGTTCCGGGGCATTCCCTGAAGAAGCACTGAAGCGCATCCAGCGCGAAGCGGACGAAACGAGGAGCCATCACCATGGAATTCGGCGCCATCACCGGCTATGTGGATCTTGCTCAGATCCTTCTCTACGCCTTCTGGCTGTTTTTTGCGGGCCTGATCTACTACCTCTGCCGCGAGAGCCACCGCGAGGGCTATCCGATGGAGGTCGACGGCTTGAACACCGTCGCCAAGGGTTGGCCCGTACCGCCGCCCAAGACCTTCAAGACCTTGCACGGCGACGTCGTCGTGCCCGATCCGAGCAAGGGCGAGCCGGCCTACGCCGGCACATCGCCCGACCGCTCGCCGGGCTCGCCCATCGACCCGGCCGGCGACCCGATGACGGCTGGCGTGGGTGCCGGCGCCTGGGCCAACCGGGCGGATGTGCCAGACCCGATGCTCGACGGCACCGCGAAGATCGTGCCGCTGCGTGTGGTCAAGGACTTCGGCGTCTCGCCGAATGACGACGATCCGCGCGGCCTGCCCGTGGTCGGCGGGGACGGAAAGACCGCCGGCAAGGTCAAGGACCTCTGGGTCGACCAGAGCGAGATGATGTTCCGCTTCATCGAAGTCGAGCTCGACGGTGGCAAGGGCGTGCGCCTGCTGCCGGTCCCGTTCGCGCGGATCCGCAGCGACCGTGTCGACGTGAACTCGATCTTCGCCGGCCACTTTGCCGGCGTGCCGACCACCCGCCACCCGGAGCAGGTGACGCTCATGGAGGAGGAACGCATCGCCGCCTACTACGGCGCTGGCACGCTGTACGCCGAGCCTTCGCGCGGCGAGCCTCTGATCTGACCCGGGCCCGACCCCGCCCGGCCCGGTCCCCGCCCTTCCCAAACGCTGTACCGACATGAAAGCACACCGCCACACCGCCCACAGCCACGAACACGAGTTCGAGCCCGAGTTCGGCCTGCCCGAGAAGCTGCCCGCGGGCGAGCGCATCCTGTGGCAGGGCGCGCCAGCGTTCGGGCTGCTGGCGCGCCACGCCTTCCACCTGCGCAAGCTGGCGGTCTACTTCGCGGTGTTGCTGGGCCTGCAGGTGGCGCAGGCCCTGAGCCAGGGCGCGGGGCTCGTGGAGGCGCTGGCGGTGCTGCGCTGGAGCCTGCCGGTTGCCCTGCTGGCGCTCGGTGCCGTGGCTCTGCTGGCCTGGTTGACGGCTCGCACCGCGGTCTACACCTTGACCGACAAGCGTGTCGTCATGCGCATCGGCATCGTGCTGACACTGGCGTTCAACCTGCCGCTCAAGCGCATCGCGGCCGCAGACATCCGTCGAGCCGGGGGCCGGGCCATCGACCTGTCGCTGCGGATCGCCGGCGACGACCGCATTGCGTGGCTGCACCTGTGGCCGCATGCGCGGCCCTGGCGCATGACCCGCCCGGAGCCGATGCTGCGCGGTCTGGCCGACGCTGAACACGTGGCGGCACTTCTGGCCCAGGCCTGGTCGGCCGAGACCGGAGCCAGCGTGGCCCCGTTGGCCGGGCCCGTGTCGGTTGCATCGGGACCGTCGGCAACGCCAGCCGATGGCCATGCCGGCGGCCAAGGTCGCCTGCAACCCAGCGCCGGCTGAGCGGAGTCCACGATGCGCGCCGTTCGCCTCAGTTCCGCCGATGCCGCCACGGTGGACACGCCCACCGCCGTCGCGCCCGACAACTTCCCGCGCTGGTTCCTCTGGTTCGCCGGTGGACTGATCGCGTTTTCGCTGGTCGCGGTGGGCTTGGTCAGGATCACCGGCAACGGCCCCGACCAGCGCGCCGCACGGGGCGTGCTCGAGCGCCATCTGTACTTTCACGACCGCAGCGACGGCGGCATCGACATCACCGACGCCCACAGCGGCGACAGGGTGGCGGTCGTACACGGCGAGCAGGGCTTCCTGCGCGGCACGCTGCGCGCCCTGGTCCGCGAGCGCAAGCAGCGCGGCATCGGCCCCGAACGTCCGTTCGAGCTGATCGCCCGCCACGACGGCGGCCTGACGCTGTACGACCCGTCCACGCGCCAGCGTGTGGATCTTGAGTCCTTCGGTCCGAGCAATGCCGCGAACTTCGCGCGGCTGCTGCCGGGCGTTCCACCGGCCGATGCCCTCGCACCGGCCCCTGCTGATAGAGGCCCCCGATGAGCACCCCCACCGCCGCCATCCTCGATTCCGCCCAAGCCGCGGCGCAGCGCGCCAAGAGCGAGTCGCTGATCAGCCCGCGCTTCTACACCACCGACTTCGCCGCGATGGACAAGCTCGATGTCTCGTCGGTGCGCGAACAGTGGGACGCCATGATGGCCGAGTACGAGGGCGACAACAACCACGACCACTTCCAGCGCACGCCCGAGTTCGCCACCGAAGTGGCGCAGACGTTCTCGCAGGTCGGCCCCGAACTGCGCCAGGAGTTTCTGGACTTCCTGATCTCGTCGGTCACCAGCGAGTTCAGCGGCTGCGTGCTCTACAACGAGATCCAGAAGAACGTCACCAACCCCGACATCAAGGCGCTGATGCGCTTCATGGCGCGGGACGAGTCGCGCCATGCCGGCTTCATCAACCAGAGCCTGAAGGACTTCGGCCTCGGGCTGGACCTGGGCGACCTCAAGCGCACCAAGGCCTACACCTTCTTCAAGCCCAAGTACATCTTCTACGCGACCTACCTGTCCGAGAAGATCGGCTACGCGCGCTACATCACCATCTACCGACAGCTCGAGCGCCACCCCGAGAAGCGCTTCCACCCGATCTTTCGCTGGTTCGAACGCTGGTGCAACGACGAATTCCGCCATGGCGAGAGCTTTGCCCTGCTGATGCGTGCGCAGCCGCACCTGCTGCGTGGCGGCAACCTGCTGTGGATCCGCTTCTTCCTGCTCGCGGTGTACGCCACGATGTACGTTCGCGACCACACGCGACCCATGCTGCACGAGGCCATGGGCTTCGAGTCCACGGCCTACGACCATGAGGTCTTCCGCATCACCACCGAAATCAGCAAGCAGGTCTTCCCGATCTCGCTGAACACCGACAGCGAAGCCTTCCGCGCCGGGCTGGATCGCCTGGTGGCGCTGCAGCAGCGCTACGACGCCGCCAAGCGCGCGGGCGGCCTGCTCGGCCGCCTGCGCCAGGGGGTCTGCGCGGTCGCCGCCTTCACCACGTTCGCACGGCTGTACCTGCAACCGGTGAATCGCCACGACCTGCCCGAGCAGATGCGCGTCGCGCCCGCGTGGTGAGCGGTCCAGCGGCACACCGGGCGCCAGCACGAACACGATCGCGATGACCCTGCAAGACACCGCACTGGCCGTGTTGTTTGCGGTGTTCATCTGGTGGTTCTCCACCGGCATCGTGCTGCTGCTCGACGGCCTGCAGCGGCAGGCGCGACGCACCAGCCTGGTCGTCGCCAGCGGCCTGGGCCTGCTGGCCTTGCTGGCCCTGGCCGGCAGCTCGCGCCACACCGGGGCCGCCAGCGTGTACTGCGCCTTCACCAGCGCGTTGCTGGTCTGGGGCTGGCACGAGATGACCTTCCTGGCGGGCTGGATCACCGGGCCTCGGCGCGTCCCGCTGGCCACGGGGGCAGCCGGTTGGCCGCGGGTCCGCCAGGCCGTGCAGGCCGTGCTCTGGCACGAGATCTCGATCGCGAGCGTGGGCCTGGCCATCGTCGTGCTGACCTGGGACGCACCCAATCCGGTGGGACTGTGGACCTACCTCGTGCTGTGGGCGATGCGCAGCAGCGCGAAACTCAATCTCTTCCTGGGCGTGCGCAATCACAGCGAGGAATTCCTGCCCGAGCGTTTGGCCCACCTGCCCAGCTACTTCAGGCGCCGGCGCCTGAATCCCCTGATGCCGGTGTCGCTGCTGGGCGGCACCGCGGTGCTGCTGGCGATGGCCGCTGCCGCCAGCGCCGATACGACCCCTCCTGCTGCGGCGCTGGGCCTGGTGCTGGCGGGCACGATGCTCGCGATGGCCCTGGTCGAGCATGCGCTGCTGGTCCTGCCGCTTTCGCCCACTGCGCTCTGGCGCTGGGCCCTTCGCGGTCGCGACCGCCTGATGCCCCACCCGCAAGCGACCGCGCCAGTCGCCCAGGCGGTCGACCCCGCGCCCCCTTCGAGCCCCCATGCAAAGCTACTTCAACCCCGCTGACGGCACGCCGTTCGGTGCCATGCCGCTGTTGCCCGACGCGGCGGCGATGACCCGCGCCACCTCCACGGGCGGCGAAAAGCCTGTCGCCATCGTCATCGGAAGCGGCTTCGGCGGCCTGGCCGCCGCGATCCGGCTGGCGGTCCGGGGCTGGCAGGTCCAGGTGCTCGAGAAGCTCGACGCCCCGGGCGGTCGCGCCTACGTCTGGCGCCAGGACGGCTTCAGCTTCGACGCCGGGCCGACCATCATCACCGCCCCATTCCTGCTGGACGAGTTGTGGGAGGTCGCCGGCCGGCGTTTCGCCGACGACGTGACCCTGAAGGCGATGGACCCGTTCTATCGCCTGCGCTTTGCCGACGGAAGCTGGTTCGACTGCAGCGGCGACCCCGAGGCCATGCGCGCCGAAGTGGCCCGCATCGCGCCCGAGGACCTGCCCGGCTACGAACGCTTCCTTGAGGAGTCCGCGCGCTGCTACGAGCTGGGCTTCATCAAGCTCGGCGGCATCGCCTACAACACCATCGGCGACCTGCTGCGCGCCGTGCCCACGATGGCGCGCATGCGCGGCTGGCGCAGCATCCACGCCATGGTGCGGGGGCACTTCAGCAACGAGAAGCTGCGGGTCGCCTTCAGCTTCCACCCGCTGTTGATCGGTGGCAACCCGCTGGCCGTGACGTGCATCTACAGCCTGATCAACACGCTCGAGCGTCGCTTTGGCGTGCACTGGGCGATGGGTGGCACCGGATCGATCATCCGCGCGATGGTCAAGCTGCTCGAGTCTCTCGGCGGGCAGATCCGCTATGACGCCGAAGTCGCCCGCATCGACGTCACCTCGGCACCCGACAGCCCGGCTCGCGGCAAGGGGCGCGCGACCGGCGTCACCTTGCGCAACGGCCAGACCTTGAAGAGCGACATCGTGGTCTCGAACGCCGACACGATGTGGACCTACCGCCACCTCGTCGAGCCGCAATGGCGCCGCCGCTGGACCGACCGCAAGATCGAACGCAGCAAGCACTCGATGAGCCTGTTCGTCTGGTACTTCGGGACCAACCGGCGCTGGGACGAGGTGCCGCACCACATGATGGTGCTCGGTCCGCGCTACGACGAGTTGCTGCGCGACATCTTCCAGCGCCATCTGCTGGCCGACGACTTCAGCCTCTACCTGCATCGACCCAGCGCGAGCGACCCCTCGGTGGCGCCCGCCGGATGCGACACCTTCTATGTGCTGAGCCCGGTGCCGCACCTGGCCAGCGGCACCGACTGGGCGCGGGAGGCACCGCGCTACCGGCAGGCGGTGGCCGAAGTGCTCGAGGCCACCGTGCTGCCGGGGCTGCGCAAGCACATCGTCACCGAACGCATGACGACGCCGCAGGACTTCCAGGACCGGCTGCTGTCGTACCAGGGCGCTGCGTTCGGCCAGGAGCCGCTGCTGCTGCAAAGCGCCTGGTTCCGCTCGCACAACCGCAGCGAGGACGTCGAGGGCCTGTACATGGTCGGCGCCGGCACCCACCCCGGTGCCGGAGTGCCCGGTGTGCTGATGTCGGCGCGAACGCTGGAGCAGGTGTTGCCGACCCCCCAAGAAGCAATGGCCGCCCGTGCCCGGAGGACCCATGGCTGACCTGTCCGAGACCCATCGCCTTGTGGCTGGTGCCACCGTTCCGACGGCATCCAACGACCTCGCCGCCGCGGCCAGCGACGCCCAGCCGGATGTCGACGCCATGGACGCCCTGCGCGAGCTGATGCGCGGCGGTTCGCGGACCTTCTTCGCCGCGTCGCTGCTGCTTCCGCCGCGGGTGCGTGGGGGCGCCACGGTTCTTTACGCCTGGTGCCGGCTGGCCGACGACGCGATCGACCTCAGCCCCGATCCGCTGACGCAGACCCAAGGTCTGCGCGAGCGGCTCGACGCGATCTACGCCGGCCAACCCGGCTCCGACCCGGCCGACCGCGCGCTGGCCCAACTGGTGCGCCAGCACGCCTTGCCGCGCACCCTGCTCGACGGCTTGCTGGAGGGCTTTCTCTGGGACGCCGAAGGCCGGCGCTACGAGACCCTGGACGACGTGCACGACTATGGCGCGCGTGTCGCAGGCACCGTCGGTGCCCTGATGGCCCGCCTGATGGGCGCGCGCGACCCGGCCACGCTGGCCCGCGCCTGCGAGCTGGGCGTGGCGATGCAGCTCACCAACATCGCGCGCGATGTCGGCGAGGACGCCCGCAACGGCCGGCTGTACCTGCCGCGGCGCTGGCTGGCCGAACTCGGATTGGACGTTCAAGCCTGGCTGTGCGATCCACACCCGCATGCCGCCGTCGCCCAATGCACCGAGCGGCTGCTGGCCGAGGCCGACCGCCTGTACGCGCGGGCCGAGCACGGCGTCGCGGCGCTTCCGCTGGACTGCCGGCCGGCCATCCTGGCCGCACGCCGCGTCTATGCCGAGATCGGCCAGCAACTGCGCCGCAACGGCCTGGACAACATGCACCAGCGTGCCGTCGTGTCCGGACGTCGCAAGCTGGCCCTGATCGCCCAGTCCACGGCTCGCGCCTGGATGTCGCCGACCAGCGCGCTGGGTGACCCCAGTGCCTTGCCGGCGGTGCAGTTCCTGGTCGACGCTGCGGCACGCCCTGGGGCGTCACGGCTGGCCTCCAACGCAGGTCGCAGTTTCGACGAGCGCATGGCCCGGGCCGCGGAGCTGTACGAGCGACTCATCGAGCGCGACCACACGGCGATCCTGCGGCGCCACTGACGCCGCCGACGATGCCCACCCTGCGTCTGCAGTCCGCCAGGATCTGACCATGTCCGGCCCGCTCGCCGCGTCGTCTTCGATCGCCGCCTCGGCTGCGGCCAGTGGCGCAACCGCTGCGGCGGGTGTCGGCCCCCTCAAGCTCGTCGAGGCCGGCCTGCTGCTGGCCGCCGGGGTCGGCTTCGCGTGGTGGCAACTGCGCGACGTCGAACGCGCGCGCCAGGCCAGCCGCGCCCGGCGCAAAAGCGAAGCGGCCGCGGCGGCCTCGGCAACAGCCGCCACGGCGGCCTCGACGACAACCGCCGCATCGAATCCGGAGCCTCGCCGATGAACGGCACCGTCAAGGTCGTGCATGTGCTCTGCGCGTGCCTGTTCCTCGGCAACGTCGTGGTCAGCGGCATCTGGGCCGCCATGGCCGAGCGCACGCGCAACCACACGATCATCCAGTTCAGCAACCGCCTCGTGCTGATCACCGACGTGATGTTCACGCTCACCGGCGCACTCGGGGTCGTGTTCACCGGGTACCTGATGTCCAAGAGCATGGGCGGGCACAGCGGGCACGCCTGGATCGAATGGAGCTACTTCCTGTTCGGCGCCAGCGGCCTGATCTGGGCGCTTCTGCTCGTGCCGATCCAGCTGCGCCTGCACGGCATCCTGCGTCGCACGACCACGATCACCGCCGAGTACCTGCGCTTGTCGCGCCTGTGGCAGGTCGCTGGGGCGGTGGCGACAGCCCTGCCCTTGCCGGTGATCTACCTGATGGTCACCAAGGCGGCCTGAGGCCCATGACCGACCTGCGGGGCCGGGTCGTGCTGGTCACGGGCGCCGGCTCCGGCATCGGCGCTGCGGGTGCAGCCGAGCTGCTGCGCCGGGGGGCCAACCCGGTGCTGATGGACATCGACCCCGCGGGACTGGACGCCACACGCGCCGCGTTGGGCGACCGCGTTCTTGCCGTGCTGGGCGATGTCTGCGACGCCAGCGCCTGCGAGTCCGCCGTTGCGGCCGCGCTGGACCGGCACGACCGGCTCGACGCCGTCTGGGCCAACGCCGGCATCGCGGCCTTCGGCCCGCTGGCCCACACCGACCCCGGCGCCTGGGCACGCTGCCTGGAGGTCAACGTCAACGGCGTCTTCAACACCGTGCGGGCCGCGCTCCCGGCCGTGCTGAAGGCCCGCGGCCAGGTCGTCGTCACCGCGTCGGCGGCGTCGTTTTCGCATGCGCCGCTGATGTCGGCCTACGCCGCCAGCAAGGCCGCGGTCGAGGCGATGTGCAACGCCTGGCGACTGGAGCTCGCCGCCCACGGCGTCTCGGTCTCGGCCATCCACGCCCACTGGGTCAGCACGCCCCTGGTCGCCGAAGGCGCCCTGCACCCAGCCTTCACCCGCCTGCGCGCCACGATGCCCGCCTTCATGAACCGTGAACTGTCGCCCGCCGCCGCGGCCGTGCTGATCGTCGATGGCATCGCCCACCGACGCCGGCGCATCTGGGTGCCGGGCTGGGTCCGCTGGCTGCACGCCATGCGCGCCTTGCTGCACAGCCCGCTGGGCGAACGCGAACTCCAGCGCGCCGCCCCCGACATGGAAGCCGCTTACCTGACGGGTCTGGCCGAGGCCGGTGCCCTGGCCTCGTCGCTGGCACCGCGGGAGCACGCAAGGGCCGTGGCGCGGGGGATGGCACGGGAGGACTGAATAGTCCTTGGTGACGGCATCGGACTGAGGGCGGTCGGTGAGGTCGCGATTGGCTGGACCCTCAATCGACCCTGAGCTGAGATTCGGAGTTCGAAACTGGCTACCGAGAAGCAGTCGTCCAGCGCGACTGGGTTCTCGTTGTCGGGGGGAGGCCGCCACTGAGGTGGTGGGCGCGATCGCGGGCTGCATGCTGGGTAAGCTCGACAAGCCCAAGAAGCGCATGCTGCCTCTCGAGATTTCAGCTACCCAGCCCTGTCAACAGACTCAGCTTGTGCGGCTGCTGGCGGGGCGAATTCCACCGCCAATGCGGTTCTGGCGAAGAGCTTTCTGACCAACGATGCGAGCCGAGGGGAGTTCGAGTCGTTCGAAATCGCGCGGCAGGCGTCAATGAAGTGCTGGGTTGCCGTGCCGAATTCAGGGTCGTAGCCCGCCCGTTGAAGGCGCATTTCG
>JAJTGU010000037.1 GCA_021297985.1 Rubrivivax sp. | reverse complement strand
GCTCGTGCGCGGTCGGCGTGTCGGCACTCGCGAAGTAGCCGGCGAAGTTCTCTTCGCCCGACAGGTAGGTGCCCCAGGGCGTCATGCCGCTGGCGCAGTTGTTGAGGGTGCCCAGCACCGTGCTGCCGGTCGGGTCGGCCGCGGTCTTGAACAAGGCGTGACCGGCGCACGGCCCACCCACCGCAAACGGCGAGTACGCGGTCAACCGGCGGGCGTAGCGCGACGGTCGCACCATGTCCCAACGGCCCGCCTTGAGCTCGACCTCGATCACCGAGATGCCGTGTGCAGCCTGGCTCTTCCTGACCTTCTCGGCCGTCCACGGGCTTTGCCCCCCGACGTGCAGCAATCCGTCGTCGGTGTACTCGTGGTTCTGGACCAGGAGGCCGCGTGTGCTGCTGCCATCCAGCGGGTAGAAGTGGATGCCGTCATGGTGCATGCCCATCTGCAGCGCCTGCTCGTCGGCAGTGTTGCTGGCGTCGGGCTTCCATGCCGGCATCGCGCCGGCGACACCGACCGGCTCGCCCCAGGGGGCCAGAACCTGGGCGCTGTATCCCTGCGGAACGACGACGCGGTCGCCGGTGTCGGTGGCCACCCGCGCAAAACCGAGCGCCGGGCCTGTCGGCGCAGCGCCAGCCGGAGCCGCCGGGCCACCACCACTGGCACAGCCGGACATCGCCCCCAGGCCTCCTGCAACGCCAAAGAGCGCGGTCAAGCTGCTGGCCAGGCCGCCCCGCAGGACGACACGCCTGGCCGGGTCCGATACCTCGTGGATGCTCGGGTTGGAGGAGCGGTTGCTGTCCTCCATGAGGTCAAAGTCCCTGGCCATGGTCGGCTCCACACGGGTGTGCAAAAAGCAGACTTTAGCGGGCGGTCGTGACGTCGGCGCTGCAACCCTGCACGTCGGCCGAAGACCCACGGCCGACGGCGCTTACGATGTGGCGATGCCTGACAACCCCAGAGCCGACCCCGGCGCCCACCCGGTCCTGCTGGTGACCGGCGCCAGCCGCGGCATCGGCGCCGCCACCGCGTTGCGCGCGGCGGCCGCAGGCTGGGACCTGGCGCTGAACTTTCGCAACGGTCGCGACGCCGCTCAAGGCGTGGCCGAAGCGGTGCGGGCCGCCGGCCGCCGTGCCTGGCTGCTGCCGGCCGACGTGGCCGACGACGCCGCCGTGGTGGCGATGTTCGAGACGCTCGACGACACCCTGCGTGACGAGGGCGGACGCCTCGCGGGCCTGGTCAACAACGCCGGGATCGTCGCGCCGGCCCAGCGCATCGACACGATGGATGGTGCCCGCTGGCAGCGCATGTTTGCAGTCAACGTGTTCGGCAGCTTCGCCTGCGCGCGCGAGGCGCTGCGCCGCATGAGCACCCGTCACGGCGGCGCGGGCGGTGCCATCGTCAACCTGTCGTCGGCCGCCTCGCGGCTGGGCTCACCGGGGCAGTACGTGGACTACGCGGCGGCGAAAGCGGCGATCGACACCTTCACGCTCGGCCTGGCGCGCGAGGTCGCCGCCGAAGGTGTGCGCGTCAATGCGGTCCGTCCGGGCATCATCGAAACCGAGATCCACGCCAGCGGCGGCGAACCCGACCGCGCCGCCCGGCTGGGCGCCCAGGTCCCGATCGCGCGCGCCGGTACGGCCGACGAGGTCGCCCAGGCGGTCGTCTGGCTGCTCGGCCCCGAGGCCAGCTACACCACCGGCGCGCTGCTCGACGTCACCGGCGGGCGCTGAGGCCAGTGCCTGGATCGCACGGATGTCGGCGAACGTCAGCCGTCGCACCTGCACCGGGGCCACGCCGTTGAGCACCCCCAGGCGCAGCGCGGCGACGTAGCTGAGGTCGATGACCCGTCCGTCGACAAACGGGCCGCGGTCGTTGATGCGGACCACGATCTCGCGCCCGTTGGCCGGGTTGCGCACGCGCGCGTAGCTCGGGATCGGCATCGTGCGGTGCGCCGCCGTCATCGCGTACATGTCGTAGGGCTCGCCGCTGCTGGTCGGCCTGCCATGGAACTTGACCCCATACCAGGAGGCGCCCCCACTCTCCCGGAACGGCAGGTCTTCGGTCATCGGCACGTAGCGCCGGCCGCCGATCTCGTAGGGCTTGTTCGGGCCGCCGGCGCGCAAGGGCTCGATGCGAGGCACGGCATCGGGCACGCGATGCAGGTCCGCCGGTGGCCGGGTCGGCGGCCCATCGCGCGTGCCGTCGCCCACCCGCGGGGTGCTGCTGCAGCCTGCCAGCATGCCCATGGCCACCAAGGCGACAAGCACGAGTGGCCGTGCCAGCCGCGCGCCAGCCTTCACTGTGCGGCCAGCCTCTGCGATTGCTGTTGCATGAGCTCGATGCGCTCTCGCCGCAGCAGCTTGCCCACACGGTCGGCGTCGTGGATGTCGATCGCCACCGGTTGACCCAGTTTGGGCGAGTACCAGACCGTGCGGGTGAACTTCACCGTGGACCGCTGGCCGCTTGCCAGCATTTCGGTGGCCCAGCCGCTGGTTTCGATCGGCATGACCTCGAAGCTGCCGGCCGGCGTTTCGATCGTGCGCGGGCGACCCACGCTGGCCGAGCCGCGCCACTCGGTCGTGCCACGGGCGCCGTCCGCCCGTGTGAAGCGTTCGGTGAACGACACGTCACGGCCCTGTCCGCGCTTGGGGTCCGCCCACCAGAGGTCCTCGTGCGGCTCGAACTCCGAGCTGCTGCCGTCGCGGCCGCGGCGCAGCTTGGTGCGGCCCTGCGGATCCATCTGCAACTGGGCGCCGTTGGCCAGCAGTTGGCCGTCGCCAAGCACCTCTTCGATCGAGGTCACGAGGTTCTCGCGGACCTCGCCTTTCCAGGTGTCGGTGACCTGATAGACGAAGGTATCGCCTTCGGCATGACCAAATCGGTTGGTCCGCGGCGCCCAGGCCGGGCGTTCGCCGCCTTCGGCCTGGCGGTTGGTCCGACCATCGGTGGGCGGCGGTCCGCCGGGTCGGGCCGGAGGAGGTGGGTTGCCGGACGGCAGGCCTGGATTGGGACCATTGGAACTCAGCACCTCGGCAACGGTCTGCTCACCGGCTCTGGCCGCAGGGAGCGCCGAAGCAGGAGCCGCGGCTGGAGTTGCTGCAGGCGTTGGAGCCGGCGCAGCGGCCGGCGCAGCGGCCGGCGGGGTGGCCAGCGGTGTGGCCGAGACAGGGGTGACCGGTGGAGCGGCCACCGCAGCGGGTGCAGCGATCACCGGTGTCGAAACGGGTGCTGCCACCGGCAGTGGCGTCTGGGCCAGGGCTGCCGGCGCCGCATTGGCGACTGCCACCGACGGAGCCGTGGCGCGCCCGGTTCCGGCAGCGGCTGCCGACAAGGCGCGTGCACCAGGCTCGACACTGGCGGTTCCGCTGCTCGACGACACCATTCGAGAGCCCAGGGCCACGGCGTTGGCGGCCAACGAACCCGCGGCGTTGGCGGCCGCCCCGGCCGCACTGACCGCCACGCTGGCCTCGGCCGCCTTGGCCACCACCGCAGCGGTTGCGGCGGTCGTCGCCACACCTGCCGCGACCTGGGCCACGGTGCCAGCGGCAGCCGCGGCACCGCCCAGAGCCTGACCGGCATTGCCAACCGCATTGCCGGCCTGCCTGACGCCGTCGCCCAGGTTGGGCTGGCGCTGGCTGTTGCCTGTCGCGTCGGTGGTGTCGCTGCCCCGAGGCGCGCGGCCGCCTTCCCCGGTGTTCGAGCCCGAACGCGACGCGCCCGGCGGCGTGCTCGGCGTGGCCGGGCCGGCTTGACCGGCCGGGCCTGACGGCGAGGTGGATGCATTGAGCACATCGCTCACGCTCTGCTCGCCCGCGCGCACCGCAAGGCCACCCTCGCCGCCTCGCAGCACGGCGCGGCCGCCCTGCTTGGCGAGTTCGCGCGCCCACTCCTCCGGGGTGCGCGGCATCACCGCGTCGAGCAGCGTCATCTCGGCCAGCTCTTCCTTGTCGTTTCCCTCGCCTCCGAGCCAGGGGCTCCACTGGCCGGCACTGCCTTCGTGGAGCGCCTTGCGGATCACGCGCAGCGCCTGGGGTCCGGAAAGCCGCGGCGTCGCGAGCGTGGCCACCAGGACCCGCGCAAAGCCGCTCGCTGCGATCTCGCGCGGGTCATCAGGGGCAGGTGTGGGCAGTGGTGCCGCCGCCGTGACTTCACGCACGCTGTTGAGCCCGTTGCCGAAGAGCGCCACCATGCCGGGGGGCAGTTTCTGTTCGGTCAGGCCCTTCGCGGGCAGCCGGGCCAGGACCGGGTGCGCATAGGCCGCATCCACCACCAGAAGCCGCGGGCTGTCGAGTCCGCTCATCAACGCATCGGTGACGTCGGTGAGCGACACGCTGGCTGCTTTCACCGCCTCGGCGAGGCGCTCGGCTGGCGCCGACTCGTCAAGCGCGACGTCGCGACCGAGCAGCAGGTTCTGGCCGGCGATCTGGGTGCCCAGTCCGGTGACATACACAAAGCCGACGCCTCCCGGCTGCAGACGCTCGCGAAACTCCGCCAGGGCCAACCGAAGCTGGGCACTGGTCGAGTCCTCGCGCAGCATGACGACAAAACCCAGTTTGCGCAGCAGCGCGGCAACCGCCTGGGAATCGCGCGACGCGGTGTCGAGCACGGTCCGGTTGCCGACCCGGCCATTGCCGACGACCAGGGCAAGTCGCTGGCGTGACGGGCCGAGCGCAGCGGTCAGCGCCTTGACCGGTCGCGGCACTTCCATGCGGATGTTGGCCAGACCTGCGCGGGCCGGCGCCGCGGGTTCAAGGCTCGCTGGCGGCGCCGCCGGCGGGCTCGCTGGCCCGCTGCCCTGTGCCCAGGCCACACCGGCAAGCGCGAGAACCAGACCCCCAGCCCAAAAGGCAACTCGGGCCGGGACGACCCCGATGGCGACACAGAACAGATGAACAGGGGTGCGGTGGGTCATGGCCGATCGAGCGCCCGCGGCCGAGTGCGGCGCAAGCTGGAACCAGTGTATGCAGACTGTCTCTGAATGTGACGCCGTGTATCCCCCAGCGCATCCCCTGGGTGGAGGTTCGGAGCGCCGCAAGCGATCAGACTGTTGCGCAGGGGCACCATGCTGCGGCGTCGAGCCTGCGTGCGGCGTAGTCGATGCCGCTGTAGTCGGCAAAGTCTGCCAGGCTGCGCCGCTGGCCAAGGCCGAAACGGCCAAGGCCAGCCGATTCGCCGCTGCTGGCAGGAGTCAGCAGTTCCGTCAGGCGCTCGCGCGACCGGGCCTCGCGTTGGGCAAAGCGGATCCGGCGGCCCTCGTCGTGCTCGGCGCTCCAGTGCAGCGGCCTCGCGGCCGGTCCCGTCTCGGCACGGCCATACAGGTGCAGCAGGGGCAGATCGGGGATGTGCCAGAGGTCCCAGCCCCGCGTCCAGGCGCGTGTCGCCAGGGCTTGCTCCTCGCCATGGAAGTAGAGCAGCGGGTCGTAAGGCAGGTCGCGCACCACGTGCCCCGGGCCGAAAAGGGCTCCAGCGCCGATGTGCCGCGCTGGTAACGGCTGCGCGCTGGCGATGGCATGGGCCTCGAAAGGCAGCACCGGGTGGTCGGACGCGAAGGTGGCGCCTGGGCAGAGGACCTGAGCGAGCACCACCGGCCCTCCTGCGGCCGCTACCGGCCGTGCCAACGGCGCGCCGTCGCGCCACTCGAAGGGCTGCGGATAGGTCGAGATCAGGTGGTCCGGGTTGCGCGCCGCAGCCCAGTCGTGCCAATGCCACAGGCGCTCGTCCCAACCCGGCTCGAAGCACGTGTGCGAGTCGACCTGCAGGTAGCCGGCTTCGCCGTCGTGCAATTGCATGGCCAAGGCACGTGCCCAGCAAGGACCGCGGGCGGCCGAAGCGGGGATCCGCATCCAGCGAACCTGGCGCGCCGACCAGGCTTCAGTGATGTGCAATTCAGAACCCGGGAGCGCCTGCTCGACGACGCCGAACCGAAGCGCATCGGGCGCACGGGCGCTGTCGATCGCACTGCGGATCGTGAAGCCCAGAAGCGGATCGCAGTAGGCCGCGATGCTGACGAAGAGGCGCCGCATGGGCTGAGCGAAAGAGGGCTTGGTGCGACCGGCAAGAATCGAACTTGCGACGCAGCCTTCGGAGGGCCGCATGATATCCACTTCACCACGGTCGCCGGGTGCTGCTCGGCATTCTAGCGGGGTCGCCCCCTATACTTCGGGGTTTTGGTCCGACGGGGTGAATCGAGCCTTCGGACCCCGGCAAACCTGGCTTCAAGACCCGACACCATGAGTGACGCTCAGCAGCACGACGATGGCCCTCACGAGGGCCCGATCAAGACCCCGAAGCAGCTGATTTGGGCCGTCGTGGCCTCGTTCGTGGTGCCGATCATCGCCATCATCCTGCTGGTCAACTACGTTGCCGTCGGCAGCAAGACGGGCGCCGGCGCCGATGGCTTCAGTGAAGAGGCCGTGGCCAAACGCCTGCAACGTGTCGGCTCGGTCGAGATCCGCGACCCGGGCGACGTTGCCGCTCTGCGCAGTGGCGAGCAGGTCTACAAGGCCGTCTGCACGGCCTGCCACGCCGTCGGTGCTGCCGGTGCGCCCAAGTCCGGCGACGAGGCGGCCTGGGCCCCGCGAATCAAGACTGGATACGAGGTGCTGCTGACCTCGGCGATCAAGGGCAAGGGCGCCATGGGCGCCCAGGGCGGCGGAGACTTCTCCGACCTCGAAATCGGCCGCGCGGTGGTCTACATGGTCAACAGCGCAGGCGGAAAGATGGCCGAGCCGGCCTTGCCGGCCTCTGCCGCTGCATCGGCAGCCAAGTAACCGGGCACTGTCGCTCACCCGCCAGGGCCGCTTGCGGCCCTTGTTCTTTTCTGCATCCAACCTGCGGGTTACGACGTAAGCCCGGCGGTGAACCCGCGCCCGTCAAGACCCCACGAACCGAGGCTTGTCCCGGGGATCAAGCCGATAACCGCAGCGCTGCGGCTGGGTGCTGAATGGTCGTGTGGGCAACGACGCGACACCTTGGGGCAGGCTCCGCCAGAGGCCCGACTCGATGGCATCGGCGGCGAGTTCGATGTCCTGGCTGTGCACGAGGCCCGTACCCAGAGCCGAATGCAGGAACAAACGCCCGGACTCGTCGAGCCAGGCGTCGTCGGGTGGGCCGGCATCCAGCCCGGTGTGGCTGAAGACCCCGGGCGGCTCGCCCGCCCCGGGCGGACGCAGGCGCCAGATCCACGGCGCGGCTTCGAGCTGCACGTAGACCCGCTGGGGTCCGTTCTGGAAGAACCAGGCCCCGTCAGCATCGGCGGCGTAGTTGCGATGGATGAACGCAAGAAGCTTCTCGTGCCGGATGACGCTGCCCTTGACGCCTGGGAATGGGCCTGCCGCCTGGATGCGTTCGTCGCGCATGTACCAGTCGCCGCGGGCATCGAGCGCCAGCCAGCCGTGGCAGTGCGGCACGTTGGGCCATTTGCGCAGCGCGGCTTCGACGATGGCATCCATCGCGCATCAGCCCGCGTGACGCGCCAGCCAGTCGGCCACGGCTGCGGGCATGGCCAGGACCCGGGTCGGTGGCAGGCCACCGTGCGGAAATCCGACATGGCCACCTTGCTCGGGCCGCCAGAGCGTGACGTTCGGTGTGAGCTGGGCGACGCTGCCCCCTTCGACCGGAGGCAACGAGGCTGCCGGCACGAAGGGGTCGTTGGCGGCGTTGAGCACCAATGCCGGAATGCGGATCCGGTGCAGATGCGGCAAGGCCGAGGCCCGGGCCCAATAGTCGGGCGTGTCGCGAAAGCCATGCAGCGGCGCCGTGAACACGTTGTCGAACTCGTACAGCGTACGCGCCGCCAGCAGCCGCTCGCGGTCGAACAGGCCCGGGTGCTGGTCGAGCTTGGCCAGGGCCTTGGGCTTCATCGTGGCCAGGAACATGCGGCTGTAGACCAGCCAGTTGAAACCGCGGTCGATCGCACGGCCGGCCGCGGCCAGGTCGATCGGCGAACAGACCGATGCCACCGCGGCGGCGGTCGCCGCAGCAGATTCGCCGCTTTCCTGAGCCCAGCGCATCAGCGCATTGCCCCCCAGCGAGATGCCGACCACGAGCAGCGGCCCGGCACTGCCCGCGCGCAGGCGCTCAAGGATCCAGGCGATCTCCTCGTGGTCGCCGGAGTGGTAGGCGCGTGGCGCGCGGTTGAGCTCGCCCGAGCAGCCCCGGAAGTGCGGCACGCTGAACGCCCAGCCGCGGGTCAGCGCCAAGCTTGCAAAGGCCTGAGCGTACTGGCTGGTGCTGCTGCCTTCGAGCCCATGGAACAGGACCAGATGGCGCTTCGGCACAGCAGACCCGGACCGCTGCAGATGGTCGACATCGACGAAGTCGCCATCGGGCGTGGCCCAGCGCTCGCGGACGAAATCGGGCTTCGCGCCCTCGAGGTGGCGGCGTGAGACCTTGGCGGCCCAGATCGTC
>JAJTGU010000168.1 GCA_021297985.1 Rubrivivax sp. | reverse complement strand
GCGGTGTGCGCCTGGGCCTGCAGGCCGACTTCTGAAACCCACCCCTTGGAGAACCCGTCATGAACTGCAAGAACGCAAGTAAGCGGCCGTTGCTGGCCGCCATCGCCAGCATGCTGCTGGCCGCGCCGGTGGCCGCGCACGACATCGTGCTCGTGCCGTCCGGAAAGAACGAACTCGTCGTGCGATACGGCCACCCCGGCGACTGGCAAAGGGTCGAGGAGCGGCGCCTCATCGAGCTTCACACCTACGCCGACGGCGGCCCGCCGCAGCAACGCCTGGCCGACCTGCGGCCGGTGCCCGCGGGCTTCGGCAAGCCGCCGCTGGACCTGCGGCTATCAGACCGCGGCGCGCAGACCCGGCTGGTGGCGGCGCGCTACGACAACGGCTACTGGGCACGCGTGCCGGTGCCGGGGCAGTCCAAGCCCTTCAGCCGCAACACGACACGCGCGCTGCTGCCCGACGCGGCACTGGTGACGAACAACCTCAAGTTCGCCAAGGCGCTGGTGCTCGACCCGCGCGACGACAGCCTGCACAAGCGCGCGCTCGGCCACCTGCTCGAACTGGTGCCGCAGAAGAATCCGGCCACACTTGCCGCTGGCGAGGCGCTGCCGATGCTGGTGCTGCTCGGCGGCCAGCCGCTGGCCGGCGCCGGCGTCGAGGTCGGCAACCTCGACGACGTCATTCCGGAGGACAAGATCGTGCGCCACACCACCAACGCCGCGGGCATCGCCCTGGTCACGCTGCGGCCCGGCGGCCTGAACGTCGTCGCCGTCGGCGCCGAACGGCCCAACGACGGCAGCCTGCTCCCGCGCGAGCGGGTCGGCGGTGCCGACCGCCTGGCCCTGGTCGCGACCTTCACGTGGGTGCGGCCATGATCCGCAAGCGTCAGGTTCTCGGGCTGGTCCTGGCCTTGGTGGCCAGCGTCGTCTGGGCCCACGGTGGCCACCCGGTGGTCGAAGGCGAAGGCCCGGGCACGGCCTTCCTCAACGGCTTCGTGCATCCGTTCGGCGGTGCCGACCACGTGGTGGCGATGGTCGCGGTCGGCCTCTGGGGCGCGGTGCTGGGCGTGCCGGCGCTGTGGCTGCTGCCGGTGGTGTTTCCGCTGGTGATGGCGCTGGGGGGCGCGGCCGGTGTGCTGGGTGCGGTATTGCCGGGCGTGGAGATCGGCATCGCTGTGTCGGGCGTGGCGCTGGGCGCCGCGGTGGCGCTGAAGTGGCGGGCCCCGCTGCTCGTCGCGGCGGTGATGGTCGGGGTGTTCGCGGTCTTCCACGGCCACGCGCACGGCACCGAGTTGCCCGATGCCAACCACCCGCTGGCCTACAGCGTGGGCTTCGTCATCGCCACCGGGCTGCTGCACCTGGCCGGGGTCGCGCTCGGCATGCTGGCGCGCTGGCCGCAGGGCTGGGTGCTCATCCGCACGACCGGGGTGGCCATCGCGGCGGCTGGGCTGTGGTTCCTGCTGCGCGCGGTGTGACGGCCGTCGGCCACGCGTCCCGCGGGGCGGCGCTCGCCGCCTGGGTCCTGGTCACGCCCGCCGCGCAGGCCCATGGCGAGCGCTTGCCGGGCAGCCCGTGGATCGAAGGCGCCAAGAGCCTGTTGCAGGACCCGTCGTGCCTGCTGCTGCTGCTGGCGCTGGCCCTGCTGCTGGCCCAGCACGGTGCCCTGGCGCGCCGTCGCGCAGGGCCGGTCGTGGCGGGCAGTCTGGCCGCTGGGGCGGTGGCCACTGCACTGGGCGCTGGGGCCGACCTGACGCTCACGCTGCTGGCGATGACGATCCTGGCCGGTGGCTGGGTGGCCTGGGCCCGGGGCTCTCCGCAGGCGACGCCCGAGTCCGCGGCTGCAGCTCCAACGCAGGGGCCCTGGCCCGACATCGCCCGGGCGGCCCTGCTGGCCGTGGGAATACTGGGCGTGATGCTGATGCAAGCACCGGCCGAGACCGCGTCGGCGAGCGAACGCCTGGGCTGGATCGCAGGCGTGGTGCTCGCCGCGGCGCTGCTGTCCGGCAACACGCTCGGCCTCCTTCTGGCGCTGCTGGGCCGCCGACCGGGCCTGGTCAGGCGCATGCTGCTGCGCGTCGCCGGTTCCTGGATCGCCACGGCGGCCATCCTGGTGCTGGTGCTGGAGATCAGCCGGCGCGGGTGAGCGGGTCGCCCGCTAAGCTCGCGGGGACGATGAACTTCGAGCCTGACCTTCTGCTTGAACGCGACGCCGCGCTCGGGGCCTGGCAGGCCGCCTGGCAGGCCCTGGATCGCGGCGACGGGCACTGCGTCGTCGTCAGCGGCGAAGCCGGCGTGGGCAAGACCAGCCTGATCGCCGCCGTCCAGGCGCAACACGGCGCCCGCACGCGCTGGCTGTCCAGCCGCTGCGATGCACTGCACACGCCGCGCCCGCTGGGACCGTTGGCCGACCTGGGCACGGCGTTTCCGCCGGCCATGCTCGAGGCGCTGCACGCCGCCCGGACCTACAACGGCCTGTTCCCGTCATTGCTGCAGTGGCTGCGCCAGCAGCGCCCGGGCGTGGTGCTGGTGATCGAGGACCTGCACTGGGCCGACGAGGCGACGCTGGACTGCATCCGCTACCTGGCGCGGCGTCTTTCGAAGGCGCCCTTCGTGCTGGTGCTGTCGCTGCGCGCCGAGCGCCTGGACACCGATCCGCCACTGCGACAGACGCTGGCGGCACTCGACCCGAAGGCCACCACCCGCATCGAACTCGAGCCGCTGTCGCCAACCGCCACGGCGGCGCTGGCGCGGCACCATGGCCGTGACGCCCAGGGCGTCTACGCGTTGACTGCTGGCAATCCGTTTTTCGTCCGGCAGTGGCTGGCGGCACCTCCGGGCGCGCTGCCGGCTTCGTTGCGCGACGCTGTCGTGGCGCAGCTGATGCTGCTGTCGGACGCTGCACGTCGCGCGCTTGATCTCGTCGCCTGCTCGCCCGGCGGCCTCGAACTCGAACACCTTCAGGCGCTCGATCCGGCGGGGCTGCAGGCGCTGCAGCAACCGAATGCGTCAACTCTGCTGCACACCCGACTGCCCTTCACGGCGCTGCGCCACGAGCTGGCGCGGCGGGTCATTGAAGACTCGTTGCCCGCGGTCCGCCGTTGGGATCTCCATCGCCGGCTGCTGCAGCGCCTGCACGAGCAGGGCGACCGTCCCGGGCTGCTGGCACGCAAGGTCCACCATGCCGCAGCGGCCGGGCTGTCGAACGAGGTCTGGCAGATGGCGCCGCGGGCGGCCCTGGCGGCCGAGGCTGCCGGCGCCAACCGTGCCGCGGCCCGGCTGCTGCAACTCGCGCTGGAGCACGGCGGCGACGCCAGCGCCACCGCCCGGGCGGCCCTTCTCGACAGCCTGGCGCTGAAGCTGCATGCGGTGCAGGCGTATGCGGATTCGCAGGCCGCACGCCACCAGGCCATCGAGCTGCTTCGCCAGTGTGGCGATGAGGCCGGCGCCGCACGCCACCGCGCCATGCTGGCGCTGCAGTTGGCACAAGGGCCGCAGGCCATGGCCCATGCCACCGAGGCCGTGGCCTTGCTCGATCGACAAGGCAGTGCCGAGCAAAGGGCCATTGCCCACAGCGCGCTGGCGATCCTGCTGGCCAACGCCGGTCGCGCCAGCGAGGCGCTCGAACACGCCCAAGCCGCCTCGGCCCACGCCGAGGCCTCAGGCGATTCCGACTGCCGGGTGCAGGCCGGCAGCATTGCGGCCAGTGTGGAGCTGAGCGTGGCGCCGTCGCCAGCGGCCTACGAGCGCCTGGGTCGGCGCATTGCCGACGCGATGGCGATGAACCAACCCAACCGCGCCGGCGTGCCGATGGTCAACCTGGCCAGCGTGGCCCTGGCCCATGGCGAACATGCCCGGGTGCTCGCCATCACCGAAAGCGGCATTGCCTACTGTGCCGAGCGCGACCTGGACATGGTGATGGCCAACCTGGTGGTGCGGCGTGCGCTGGCCTTGGGAGAGTGCGCCCGCTGGGAGGATCTGCTGAACACGCTGCAACCGCTGGAGGGCATGCCGGCACCCCCGACGCGGCAGCTCAAGTCCGCCGAGTTGCTGCGCGACCGTGTCCGCGGCCTGCAGGGTGCACCGGTCGACGCCCCGACCTGGCGCGCCCACGCGCTGGCGGTCAAGCAAGGGCAGTCCGACCTGATCCCGGCCTTTGCCTACATCGCCGCGGCCGAGGCCGCCTGGCTGCGCGAAGAACGCGACGAGTGCTGCCGCCTGGCGCTCGAGGGTCTGGCTGAGACCGAAGGCCCCTGGCTGCGCAGCCAGTTGCGCAAGTGGCTGCGCCTGGCTGGCGGTGGATTGCCGCCCGAGCCTGAACCGCTGTCGGCGCCCGCCGAGGCCGCCGAGGCCGGGGACTGGCAGCGCGCCCATGCGTTGTGGCTCGACCTGGGCTGCCCGTTCGAGGCCGCGCTGGCCCTGGCCGGCGGCGACACCCCGGCACAACAGCAGGCCTTGACGGCCCTGCGCGCGCTGGGTGCCGAAGGCGCGGCCCGGGTGCTGCGCCGGCAGCTGCAAGCCGCCGGGCTGCAGCGCGTTGCCCGTGGCCCCTACGGCCATGCCCGACGCGACCCGCTGGGCCTGAGCCAGAGGGAGCGTCAGACCGCCGAACTGCTGGCCGAGGGGCTGAGCAACCCGCAGATCGCCAATCGCCTTCACCGGTCCGAGCGCACCGTCGAACACCATGTCTCGGCCGTGCTGGCCAAACTGGGGCTGACCTCGCGCAGCGAAGTCGCCGCCAAGCTGCGCAGCGCGCCGGTCGCCGGGCTCAGCGCCCCTTCAAACGACGCCTGAGCGCCAGCGAACCGGCCACGCCCGCCAGGCCCAGGAACGCCATCCAGCCCGCACCGGGCTCGGGCACGGGCGACAGCAGCGTCGTGTTGGCCAGGCGCAGGTCCAGCGACCATTCATAGAACGAGTAGGTCACGTTGCCATAGCCGTCGGGCGAGTTCGAGACGCTGTACAGGCCGGCCGCCAGCGTTCCGCTCTGGTCCCAGACGGTGGTGGCCTGGGCGCCGATCAAGGGCGAACCGCCGTAGGTCAGGAATTCGTTCCAGCCGCTGTACGGGGCCCACGTGGTGCCGCCGTCGGTGGAGTGCTGCAAGCGGGTCACCTGCCCTTTGGCGGAGCGGCCGCTGGCGGCGAACGATGTGGCCTCGGACAGCGAGAACACGAGCGACAGCGTGTTGCTGCTGGTGTACGGGTGGTCGTAGTCCGTGACGCACGGCAGACCGCAGACCACGCCTCGGTTGTCATCGTCCACAAACCCGGCGGAGCCTTGCGTCTCGAGCAGGAAGTCGGACGATGCGCGCAACCGGGTGTCGGCGCCGTCCTGGCCGATGTCGTAGCGCTGACCGATGTTCCATCGCGCCTGCAGTTCGGCGTAGAACAGGAAGTTCTCGTTGCGCAGGAACGGGGTCTCGCCCTGAAGCCGCAATTCGTTCGGGGTCAGTGCGGACGACGTCACGCTGCCCGGATCGATGATCACGCCGGCGATGCCGAAGGCGCTGGTGATTCCGCCGAGCGACAACGAGGACTGCCGGGCGGTGAGCTCAAGCTGCGGTGCGGCGCCGACCGCGCCGGCACAGGCCAGCGCGGTGGCAAGCAGGGTGAGTCGGCACAGCGGAAGAAGACTTGGCAAAGGCATGGCGGCGGCTCTGAAGGGGAACGACGTCCGGATGCTAGGAACGAGTCCATCGCAGCGCACCCGGGACGCCACCCACTTTTGCCGTCAGACCCCCCCAATGTTCGGCGACTCCGCGCGGCCGCCCCCCGGGAACGGGGGCCTGGAGGTCAGATCAGGTTGCAGGCCGCACCTTCAAAGCGCAGGATCGTGTTGGCGCAGG
>JAJTGU010000313.1 GCA_021297985.1 Rubrivivax sp. | reverse complement strand
TCGCAGAGGCGACATTGTTCTGTCACGCAACGCTTCGTTCGGCGTGCCCGCATTCGTCGACACGGACAGGCCCTTTGCAATTGGCCAAGACGTGATCGTGATGACGCGAACGTTGTCGAACACTCGGTTCCTGTTCTACTGCTTACAGTCGTCGCTTCTTTCAAAGCAGATCGATCAGCGTTCGGCGGGCTCAACGTTCGGCCGAATCAATCTATCGGACATCCGAGCGTTGTTCGTTCCGTCGCCCGATCTTTCGGAGCAAACAGCCATTGCTACTCGCCTGAGATCGGTTGACGAGCGAATCGAAAGCGAGGAACAGGGCGCCGCGAAGCTGCGAACAATGAAGTCGGGCCTCATGGACGACCTCCTCACCGGCCGCGTCCGCGTCACCCCGCTGCTGCGAGCCGCTGCCGCATGACCGCCCCGCGCCCGCCATCACTCACCGCCCCGCCGGCCGGTTATGCCGACTGGCTGGCCGAGCTGAAGACCCGCATCCACGGGGCCCAGCAGCGCGCGGCGCTGGCCGTCAACCGCGAACTGGTGCTGCTGTACTGGCAGATCGGCCGCGACATCCTGGACCGTCAGTCGCAGCAGGGTTGGGGCGCGAAGGTCGTCGAACGGCTGGCCCATGATCTGCGCAACGCCTTCCCGGACATGAAGGGCTTTTCGCGCGCCAACCTGATGTACATGCGCGCCTTCGCCGAGGCCTGGCCCGACGAGGCAATCGTCCAACAGCTTGTTGGACATTTGCCCTGGGGCCACAACCTGGTGCTGCTCAGCCAGCTCAAGAGCGCGCCGCAGCGCATGCGCTATGCCCAGCGCGCCATCGAGCAGGCCTGGTCGCGCAACATGCTCAACATCCACATCGAAACCCGCCTGCTGGAGCGCGAAGGCCAGGCGGTGACGAACTTCGAGCACCGTCTGCCGGCGCCGGGCTCCGACCTGGCTCACCAGGTGCTGAAGGACCCCTACCTCTTCGACTTCATCGGCGTGGGCCAGGAAGCGGACGAGCGCGCCATCGAAGCCGCGCTGGTGCAGCACATCTCGCGCTTCCTGCTGGAACTGGGCGCCGGCTTCGCGTTCGTGGGCCGGCAGGTGCTGCTGGACGTCGGCGGCGACGAGTTTTTCATCGACCTGCTTTTCTATCACTTGAAGCTGCGCTGCTACGTGGTGATCGAGCTCAAGGCCGGCAAGTTCAAGCCCGAGCACCTGGGGCAGCTGGGCTTCTACCTGACGGCCGTTGACCGCCAGATCAAGACCGAACACGACCGCCCGACCATCGGCCTGCTGCTGTGCAAGAGCAAGAACGAGGTGGTGGCCGAGTACGCCCTGGTCGACAAGACCCAGCCCATGGGCATTGCCGAGTTCAAACTGCTGCAGGCGCTGCCGGCCGAGCTGCAGACCAGCCTGCCCAGCATCGAGCAGATCGAGAAGGCGCTGGGTGAAGACATCGGCGGGCCACCCGGTCCAGCGGTGCCGCAAGCCTGAGCGCGGGGCAGGGCGGACTTATGGGCTGGGAATTGGATGAGGTCGAGCGCCCGTTTGTCGAGCAGCTGGCCGGCATGGGTTGGGGCTACATCGAAGGCGACCTCGACCACCCGGCCGCCACCGGTCGCACCAGCTTCACCGAGGTCATCCAGGACGCCACGCTGCGCCGCCAGCTCCACGCGCTGAACCTGGATGCCACCGGCCAGCCCTGGCTCGACGACGAGCGCCTGAGCCAAGCCGTCGGCGCGATCACCCGCATCCCCGCCCACCGGCTGATGGAGGCCAACCGCGCAGCCACTGAGCTGCTGCTGGGTGGCATCACCGTGGAGGGGCGTCCCGGCTGGGACGGCGGCCGCGGACAGACGATCCACTTCATCGACTGGCAACGCCCCGAGCGCAATCAGTTCACTGTCGTCAACCAGTACCGGGTGGACTGCCCGCCGGGCTACACCCGCGGCAAGGCGTTCATCGTGCCCGACCTGGTGCTGCTGGTGAACGGCATCCCGCTGGTGGTGGTGGAATGCAAGAGCCCAAGCGTGCCCGAACCGCTGGCCGAGGCGGTGGACCAATTGCGCCGCTACAGCAACCAGCGCCGCGCCGGCGGCGAGGTGGACGACAACGAGGGCAACGAGCCGCTGTTCCACACCAACCAGTTGCTCATTGCCACCAGCTTCGACGAGGCGCGCGTGGGCAGCGTGGGAGCCGCCTTCCGCCACTACGCGGCCTGGAAGACCGTGGTCGGCCCCGACGGCCAAGGCACCGAGGCCGAGGTGGTCGCCGCGCTGGGCAAGGCCCAACTCTCCGAGCAGGAGCGTCTGGTGGCCGGCCTGCTGTCGAAGGCCAACCTGCTGGACGTGGTGCGGCACTTCATGCTGTTCATGGCTGCAGACGGGCAGACGGTGAAGTCGGTCTGCCGCTACCAGCAGTACCGCGCCGTCAACCGCGCCATCCACCGCCTGCGCACTGGCCCCACCCGGCGCCAGGACGGCGAGCACGACCGGCGCGGCGGCATCGTCTGGCACACCCAGGGCTCGGGCAAGAGCCTGACGATGGTGTTCCTGATGCGCAAGCTGCGCACCGACGCGCTGCTGCGCCGCTTCAAGGTGGTGGTGGTGACCGACCGCCATGACCTGGAACGCCAGCTCTCCGAGACCGCGACGCTGACCGGCCAGAACGTGCTGCGCGCCACCTCGGCCGACGACTTGAAGCGGCAGTTGCGTCGCCAGGGGCCGGACATCGTGTTCGGCATGATCCAGAAGCAGCGCGGCGGTGACGCAGCCGGTGAGCCCGGCCTGAAGGCTGAGGACCTGCCCAAAGTGGCCGTGCGCGAGCCCGCGCCCGGCCCCTACCTGGCCGAGTTGCTGAACGACGACGAGGCCATTCTGGTGATGGTGGACGAGGCCCACCGCGGGCAGGCCGGTGACCTGCAGGCCACGCTGCTGGCCGGGCTGCCCAACTGCGCGCGGATCGGCTTTACCGGCACGCCGATCCTGATGGGCGACAAGAAGCGCACGCACGCCATCTTCGGCGAGTTCATCGACCGCTACACGATCCGCGAGGCCGAGGCCGACGGCGCCATCGTGCCGATCCTGTACGAGGGTCGCACGGCGCATGGCGCAGTGAAGGACGGTGCCAGTCTGGACGATCTGTTCGAGGACCTGTTCCGCGAGCACACGCCCGAGGCGCTGGAGGCGATCAAGGCCAAGTACGCCACCAAGGGCCAGATCTTCGAGGCGCCCGACCTCATCCGCGACAAGGCGCGGGACATGCTGCGCCACTACGTGACCCACATCCTGCCCAACGGCTTCAAGGCCCAGGTGGTGGCCTACAGCCGGCTGGCGGTGGTGCGCTACCTGGATGCCTTTGTCGCCGCGCGCGACGAACTGCTGGCCGAAGCCGAAGGCTTGAGCCCCGAAGACAAGGCTCTGGATGACGTGGCGCTGTGCACACGGCCGCCTGCCGTGCAGGCCCAGGTGCAGGCTTGGCGCTGGCGCGAGGTGCTGGCGCGTGTCGAGTTTGCGCCCATCATCTCGGGCGGCAACAACGACGACCCGGCCTGGAAGCAGTGGACCGACAGCGCCGCGCAGGAGCAGCGCATCAAGCGGTTCAAGCAGCCGCTGCTGCACGCTGACCCGGCCAAGGCCGACCCGCTGGCCTTCCTGATCGTCAAGTCGATGCTGCTCACCGGCTTCGACGCGCCCATCGAGGGCGTGATGTACCTGGACCGGCCGATCCGCGAGGCCGAGCTGCTGCAGACCATCGCCCGCGTGAACCGCACCGGCCACGGCAAGCAGTTCGGCATCGTGGTGGACTACTACGGTCTGGCGCACCACTTGAAGGAGGCACTGAACGTCTATGCCGACGAGGACATCGACGGCGCGCTGCAGAGCCTGAAGGACGAGATCCCGGTGCTGCGCGACCGGCACCTGCGCGTGGTGGACCTGTTCCGCAGCCGCGGCATCGACAGCCTGACGGACACCGAAGCCTGCGTCGAGGCGCTGGCCGACGAGCGGCTGCGAGCCGAGTTCGCGGTCAAGCTCAAGGCGTTCCTGACGACGCTGGACGTGGTGTTGCCGCGGCCCGAGGGGTTGCCGTTCGCACCCGACGCCAAGAAGCTGGCCTTCATCTACGCCCGCGCCCGCAACCGCTACCGCGACACGCCGGTGCTGGGCAAGGACGTGGGCGCCAAAGTGCGCAAGCTGATCGACGACCATGTCGTGTCGATGGGCGTGGACCCGAGGATCCCGCCGGTGTCGCTGACCGATGCCGACTTCGGCAGCAAGCTGGCCCGCGAGCCCAACGACCGGGCCAAGGCTTCGGAGATGGAGCACGCCATCCGGGCCCACATCCGCGAGCACCTGGACCAGGACCCGGTCGCCTACCGCAAGCTGAGCGAGCGACTGCGTGATGTGCTGGCCCAGCTGGGCGAGCAGTGGGACGAACTGAGCAAGGCGCTGCAGGGGCTGGTGGACGAGATCAAGGCCGGGCATGTGGCACCGGACGACCGACTGCCCGACCTGCCCGAGCACTACGGGCCCTTCCTGCGGCTGATGGTGGACACCGCAGCCGGTGACCGGGCGATCACCGATGCAGAGCGGAAGAAGCTGGTGGACCTGACGGTGGATGTCGTGGACACGATCTCGGCCGAGCTGGTGCCCAACTTCTGGCGTCCGAACCGGCAGCCTGCGCAGGATGCGCTGAACACGCGGATCTTCGAGTTGCTGATGGCATCACGGCTGATGCCGACGCCGCAGATCGAGGCGCTGGTGGACAAGCTGATGGAACTGGCGCGGGCGAACCATCATCGGTTGATGAAGGCATGAGCACGCTGACCGTCAACGACCTGCGGTTCGACGTGCGGCGCAGCGACCGCCGGCGTGTCTTGGAGATCACCGTGGACCGCGGTGGTGAGCTGATCCTGTCGGCTCCGCCCGAGGTGCCCGACGCCACTCTTCGCGACTTCGTGCAGCGCAAGCGCATGTGGGTCTACAAGCAGCTTGCACGCAAGGAGGCTCTTGGCCACCAGACGCCGCGCAAGGAGTTCGTGGACGGCGAGGGCTTTGCCTACCTGGGGCGGACCTACAGGCTGCGGCTCGTGGCGGAATCCGACGCCGCCGTGAAGCTGGTCGGGGGGCGCTTTGTCATGCCCAAGGCGCTGGCGCGCGATGGGCGCGAGCACCTGATCCGCTGGTACTGCGAGCGCGGCGGGCCGTGGCTGTCGGGCAAGGTGCAGGAATACGCTGCGAGGATGGAAGTGCTACCGGCTGGCGTGCGGGTTCAGGACCTGGGCTACCGCTGGGGGTCCTGCGGCAAGGGCGGGTGGCTGTACTTCCACTGGAAGACCATCCTGCTGCCGGCGTCGATCGCCGAGTACGTCGTGGTGCACGAGATGGCGCACCTGCACGAGCCCCATCACACACCGGAGTACTGGCGTCGGATCGAGCGAGCGCTGCCCAGCTTCGAGCAAAGCAAGGCCTGGTTGGTTGAACGCGGCCGGGCGGTGGAGGGGCTCTGAAGTCTCGCCCGGTGTCTCAGACTGCCTGTCGCTATCGGTTCTCTGCCGACGGTGCCTTCAGCCAGCCCAGCCGCCGGCACAGGTCCAGCGTCAGGGCGCTCTGGTTGAGCGTGTAGAAGTGGATGGCCGGCGCGCCGCCGGCGACCAGGCGTTCGCACAGGCGGGCGACGACTTCGAGTCCGAAGGCGCGCACGCTGGCGGTGTCGTCGTGGTAGCCCTCCATCTTCAGCGTCACCCAGCGCGGGATCTCGATGCCGTCGCGTGCCGCGAACTGCGCCACCTTGGCGTAGTTGTGGATCGGCATGATGCCGGCCACGATGGGCTGGTCGACGCCGCGCTTGCGCGCCTCGTCGACGAAGTGGAAGTAGGCGTCGGGGTTGAAGAAGAACTGCGTGATCGCGGCGTCGGCGCCGGCCTTCATCTTGGCCGCGAAGTGGTCCAGGTCCTTGGCCGCATAGCGCTGCTGCGGGTGGTACTCGGGGTAGGCGGCGGCTTCGATGCGCCAGTCCTGGCCTTGGGTCTCGCGGATGAAGGCGATCAGCTCGGCGGCGTAGCGGAACTCGCCGGCCGTGGCGGTGCCGCTGGGCAGGTCGCCCCGCAGCGCGACGATGCGCCGGATGCCCTGGGCACGGTAGGTGGCCAGGATCTCGGCGATGCCCTCGCGGGTGCTGCCGACACACGACAGGTGCGGCGCCGCCTCGTGGCCGGTGGCGGCGATCTGCTGCACGGTGGCGAGCGTCTTGTCGCGCGTGCTGCCGCCGGCGCCGTAGGTGACGCTGAAGAACTCAGGCTCCAGTGCCGCCAGGTCGGCGACCACGGTCTTCAGCTTCTCGCTGCCGACCGGGGTGTTGGGCGGGAAGAACTCGCAGGAAAGCGGGATCGGGTTCATGGTGCAGGGGCTGCTTCCAGCGCAGCGAGCAAGTGGTTCATCAGGCGGTTCAAGTGCCAAGGGGTCGTGCTGCAAGAGCGCGCGCTGTGACCACAGCGATGGGTTGGGTCATGGCGCGGCCTTGGTCGCTCGGTTCCGGTCAGTCATCGGGCAAGGGGTGTTCACAGCGGATGGTGTCGAACATGCCCATCTCAAGCTCCACCCGGCGCTGCGTCTGCCAGGAAGGGGTTGTGTACGGTCACGCCTTCGTAGTTGCGGCCCGTTTCCAGGTTTTCGCTGAC
>JAJTGU010000320.1 GCA_021297985.1 Rubrivivax sp. | reverse complement strand
CCGAACTCGCGCATCAGCGCGCGCTCCTTGGCGCGGCTGACCTTCATCCGCAACGGCTTGGCCTTCTCCTCGGGCTTGTCCGCAGCCGCCTCGCCTTCAACGGGCTCAGGGCTCTCGGCCGACTCGACTGCATCGGCCTCGGCCTCCGGGTCGAACTCGGCCTCGAGGTCGGTCAGGTCTTCCTCGTCCTCACCTTTCGGAGCCGGCTTGCCCGCTTTCTTGGACTCGGGGCCCTTCTTGGTTGCAGCCGCCTTGCTCTCGGGTTTTCCGGAGGCCTTGCCGTCCTTGGCCGGCGCTTTGGCCGCCGCCTTGACGGGCTTGTCCTTGGACTTTTCGCTGGCCTTCGCGGGGGGCGTCGTCGCCTGCGCCTGCGGCTTCTTCTCGGCCTTGGCCGGAGCCGACTTGGGCTCAGCCGCCGGATCCGCCTTTGGCGGCGACTTCTTGTCGGTCTGGGACCCTGGCTTCTTGTCGCTGCCCTTCGCCGGGGCGGCAGCGGGCTTGCTGGCCACCTTGTCGGTGGCCTTGTCGGTGGACTTGGCCGCCGCTGGCTTGGCCGTCGCCTTGGTTTCAGTCTTGGTGGCCGGAGCGGCGGACTTGGCCTTGGACGGCGCGGGTGCAGGAGCGGGCTTCTTGGCGGTCATGTCGGTGGCGAAAGAGGAGCGGGAAGGGATGGACGGAATGGGTTTGCGGCGGTTCAACGGCTGAGCGACAACGCCGCGGCTGACGGGCCGGACAGGCGTGTCGGTGCGGTGACTTCGGTGCTGCGGGCCGTGAGCACGGCGGCCAGGCCGCGGGACTGACGGGGCGCGCCAGGCTGGCGCCAGGGTGTTCTCTTGCCGGCAGGGTTGATCGAGGGCTTTGCCGAGGCTCGGCAGGTTCGGGCGGCGCCGCCTGAAGCCCGCAGCGACGGGCAAACCGAGGATTATACCGCCGGCCCCTCGGTGGAGCGCCGTCCGATCAGTGCCGCCGCAGCGCCGCCAGCACCTGCTGTGCATCGGCCAGACTGCCGGCCCGGCGGGCCTGGCTCATGGCGGCCTGCAACTGGTCCAGTGCCGGCTCGTCCAGGACCTCCGCCTCGTCGATCAGGGCAATCGCGCGCAATGGCCAGTCGGCCACCGATGTGTCGTCGGCATCAGGGCCGAGGTCGTCGAGCAGCCTCGCCCGCTCGTCGCGCAGGGCCTCACGCAGTCGGGGCCATTCGACGGCCTCGTGCTCGACCAGCCAGCGGTCGATCCATGCAAACAGCGGCCCTTGCCACCCCTGGCTGGCGACCAGTCCGGCATGGTCCTCGTGACCGAGTTCGTGCCACCACTCCAGGCGCTGGAGCAGGATTCGAGCCACCTGGTCCTGCGGCTGCCGGACCTGGGGCCGGGGCCGCTGCAGTGGCGAGGCAGGCCTGCGCGGGCGAAACGTCGGGGCGACGGTTGCTTCCGGCCCGTCGCGGCGGGTGGGCTCGTTGGGCCTTCCGTCGCTGGCTTCGGGGTTGCCACTGCGGCCGACCGCGGGCCTCCATCGCAAGGCGAGTTCGGCCCGCTCTGCGCGGCCGCGTTCGGCAATGTCGGACAGGATCTGGTCACGCAGCCGTCCTTCGGGCAAGGCCTGCCACAACACTTGGGCTTGCGCCAGGAATCGCGCCCGTCCTTCGGCCTGATCAAGGTCGGCATCGGCCGCCGCGTCCTCGAGCAACTGGCGCGACAGTGGCACGGCTTGCTTCACGGCCTGGGCAAAGGCCTCGGATCCGAGTTCGCGCACGTAGCTGTCGGGGTCGTGTTCGGACGGCAGGAACAGGAAACGCACGCTGCGCAGATCGCTGGCATGGGGCAACGCGGCCTCGAGTGCGCGGCTTGCGGCCCGGCGCCCGGCACCGTCGCCATCGAAGCTGAAGACCACGGTGTCCGTGAAGCGGAACAGTTTCTGCACGTGGTCGGCGGTGCAGGCCGTGCCGAGCGTCGCCACGGCGTTGGCGTGGCCGCTCTGGGCCAGCGCGACCACGTCCATGTAGCCCTCGACCACGAGCACGAAGCCGCGCTCCCGGATCGCCTGGCGGGCCTCGAACAACCCATAGAGCTCGCGTCCCTTGCTGAAGACGGGGGTCTCGGGCGAGTTGATGTATTTGGGTTTGCTGTCGTCGAGCACCCGGCCGCCGAAGCCGATGACCTCCCCGCCCACCGCGCGGATCGGGAACATCACGCGGTCGCGGAACCAGTCGTAGCGGCCGCTGGCCATGCCGCGCGCCGGTTCGCTGCCCTCGTGGGCCTCCTGGGCCTCGCGCTGGCGCACCAGGCCGGCGTCTTCGAGGACCGGGTCGTCGTAGTTCGGGAACACGCCGGCCAGCGTCTTCCAGCCCGGCGGCGCATAGCCGATGCCAAACCGCGCAGCGACCGCGCCAGACAGCCCTCGTCCCTTGAGGTAGTCGATCGCGCGCGACGCCGATTTGAGCTCGCCGCGATAGAAGGAGGCTGCCTTGTCCAGCACTTCGGACAGGCTGCGGCGGCGCTCGCGAAGGGTGTCGCGGCGCTGGCGCTCGTCCGGGCTGACCTGTTCCTCGGGTACCTGCAGTCCCACCCGGCCGGCCAGGTCGCGCACCGCTTCGACAAAGCTCAGCCCCAGGTGTTCGGTCAGGAACCGGATCGCGTCGCCGCTGGCCCCACAGCCAAAGCAATGGAAGAACTGCTTGCTCGGACTGACTGAGAAGCTCGGCGATCGCTCGGCATGGAAGGGGCACAGGCCCATCCAGTTGGAGCCGCCGCGCTTGAGGTCGACGTGGCGCGACACGACATCGACGACGTCGGTGCGCGACAGCAACTCCTGAATGAATCCGGCCGGGATCATGACGCGCGGAGTCTAGGCCGCGCGGTGGCTCATCCCGTGGCTGGGGCCGCGCCAGATCCGGTTCCGCCCGTGGTGGGTGTGGTGTTCTTCGCCGAGACTTCGGTCGGAGCAAGCGCGAACATGCCCCGGTACTCGCGCGCCCAGGTCGCCACCTGGCTCACGCGCATCGGGGCGGCGATGCCCGTCCCCTGGCCAATGGTGCAGCCCATCTCCAGCAGCGTGCGGGCCTGTGCGGCGCTCTCGACGCCTTCGGCGACCACGTCGCAGCCGAAGGTGCGGGCCAGCCCGATGCAGCCTTCGACCAGGGCGCGGTCCTGGGCATCGTCCAGCATGTGGTGGACAAAGCTGCGGTCGATCTTCAGCACGTCAACCGGCAACTGCTTGAGGTAGGTGAGCGTCGAGTAGCCGGTACCGAAGTCGTCGAGCGCGAACCGGACGCCCAAGGCCTGGCAATGGGCGAGCAGCGTCGAGGTCGCCGCAATGTCGGCGTGGGCCGCGGTCTCCAGCATCTCGAGCTCCAGGTGTGGCGCCAGCACTTCGGCCTGGCGGGCCAGCAGTTCGGCCAGGCGCTGGGCGAAGTCGCGCTCCTGCAGATGGCGGGCCGAGATGTTGACGCTGACGGCGATGTCCAGTCCCTCACGCCGCCACAGCGCCAGGTGTTCGATGGCCTGGGCCAGCACCCAGTCGCCGATCTGCACCGAGAGGCCGGTGTTTTCGATCAGGGGCAGGAACTGCAGCGGCGCGATCAGGCCCTTTTCCGGATGCTCCCATCGCAGCAGGGCCTCGAAGCCAAGCACCTGCCCCGTCTGCATCTGGACCTTGGGTTGGTAGAACAGCACGAACTCGTGCTGGTCAAGCGCTTCCTGGACCCGGCCGATCGCCATCGCCCGCTCCTCGGTCCGACGGCGCTCGTCGGCATCGAAGAAGTGGCTCGCATTGCGACCTGCCTGCTTGGCGGTGTACATGGCGTGGTCGGCATGTCGGAGCAAGGTGTCGGCGTCGCTGTGGTCGCTGGGATAGACCGTTGCCCCGAGGCTGGCGGTCACCTGCACGGGCTCGAAGGCCGGGTCCACCGAGTACGGCTGGCCGACGACACGAAGGACCCGTTCGACGGCGAGCCGGGCCTCGTCCATCGTGCCGGCGCGCAGCAACAGGACGAACTCGTCGCCCCCCAGACGGGCAGCGCTGTCGGTCCAGCTCTCGCGGCTGCGCAGGGCACTGCGCAGCCGGCCGGCCAACTCGGCCAGCAGTCGGTCGCCGGCGGCGTGGCCGTAACGGTCGTTGACCGGCTTGAAGCGATCCAGATCAAGGTAGCAGACCACCAGCAGGTAGCCATCGCGGTCGGCTGCCCGCAGCGCATCGTCCATCAGCTGGCTCAGACGGGCACGGTTGGGCAGGCGGGTGAGTTCGTCGAAGTTGGCCTGTCGCTCAAGCCGCTCCCGCTGCACGCGCTGCTCGGTGATGTCGGAGATCACGAGCACGTGATAGCGGAGGTCGTTCTCCGGGCCGCGGACGGTGGAGATCGTGGCCTGCAGGGTGCAGTTCTCGCCGTTGCGCCTGCGCTCGACGAGCTCACCGCGCCAACGGCCATGTTCACGCAATGCGGCCCACATCAGCGCCCGCTGCTGGCGCGCGACGGGGTCCGAGGCGAGCGGGCGCAAAGGCGCTGGAACCGTGCCCATCACCTCGTCCCGGGTGGACCCAAGGATTTCGAGGTAGGCCGGATTCACGTCGAGGACGCGCAGGTCGGCGTCGGTCACCAGCAGACCTTCGTGCAGGTGCTGGAACAAGGCGACCGACATGCGCTCGCGATCCTGGGCTTCGCGCCGGGCGCTGACGTCGGCCAATGTCGCCAGCAGCCGGATCGGACGGCCCTTGGGCTCGCGTTCGATCACCAGCAGCGTGGCCTCGTACCAGCGCCACGCGTCGGCGTCGAACTTGCTGATCCTCGAATCGAGCGCCGGAAGCTCGGTGGACAGGGCGCCCAGGCGCGAATTCGTGGTCCAGCGTGCCGAGGCGCCCGCGGTGTTCGAGTCGGCGTCGCCGCGGTGCAGACGCAACTCCACCTGGCGTCGACCGCTGTTGCCGTCGTTCAGCGCCTGCAGAGCGGACTCGAGCGTTGCCCGGTCGTCGGGATGCGTGTGCTCGAGCCAGGCGGCGACACTCCAGGGGCCGGTGGCTGGTCCGCTGAAGCTGCGCCAGGTCGGTGTCGCGACGCCGGCGCCGCCATCTGCGGGCCAATCGGCGACCCCCAGGCGCGACCCGTCCAAGGCCCATTCCCAGCGCCTTGCCCGGCTGCGCGCCCGCGCCGCGTGTGACATCGACAGAAGCAGGCCGACCAGGCCGGCGGCCCACCACAGCAGTTGCACGCCAACCGGCGCGCCGGCGCCCGGCCAGGCGAAGGCCGACTCGCGAAGCGGGGTGTCCGACAAGGCGATCGGGCCGGTCAGCAGCCCGGCCAGCAAAACCGTTCCGCCCGCCAGCACGATGCTGCCGCGCAACGCCAGCGCCACGGTCAGCAGCAGAGGTGCCAACAGGGCCAGGGCCAGCACCGGCCCGTGCGTCTGGGGGCTTCCCCAGAGCAGCATGGCCATTGCGGCCACGGCCGCCATCCGGCCGGACTGTCGCCAAGCGTCAACGCCGGGTTGGAAGCTGCGCAGCAGCCGGTGGTCCAGCGCCAGCGACGGCACCGCGATGCTGAGAAAGCTCAAGGCCATCCGCAGCGACGCCTCGGGCCAGTGCGCCCACCATCCGGGCCAGTCCCCTTGGCTCCAGGCCGCGGCGAGCGCCGGCAAGGTGACGATGGGAGTGGCCAGCGCACAGACCAGCACCGCAGCCAGGACGAGATCCTGCGTATCGCGCACGCGCTGCTGCCGCGGGTCGAACCCGCGTCTGACCAGGATGGCATGGGCCATTGCCGTCATCAACAAGGAGGCAAGCACGACGGCCACCGCAGCGCCCGCGCCCGACTTCAAGCTCCACAAGGCCACGGCAATCCCGACGGCCTGAGCCACCAGCATCGTCCTGCCCCAGCGCAGCACCAGCACCAGGGCCGACCCCGCGGCCAGAGCCGCGGCGCCCCAGGGTTGAGGTCCCAGAGCCACGGCGCCGAGGTAGCTCATCAGCAGGGCCACCAAGGTGGTGACGAACAGCCGCAGCAATGCCGAGCCCAGGCGATCAAGCCGATTCAACTCGCGCTTCAGCGGGGCCAGTGGGGAGGACTCGGAGCGCAAATGGCGGCGGATGTTGGCTGAGACGGCGAACGTCGGGATGTCGTCGATGAAGGCGATGCGGCCAAAGCAAACGGCCGCCAGCGCCCATGTTGGGCGGTGGCGGCCGTGTTGTCCACGCGGGCTCGCCCTAGAGCGGGCCCAGTTTGCGCGATCAAACGCCTATTCGGATGCTTGAATTGTTTCTGAATCCGGCCGTTCGATCCGGCCGGCTGATCAGACGGCGAAGTCGGACAACGACTTGCCTGCGGCGAGCGCTGCGGACAGCCAACGCGGCTTCAGGCCCCGACCGGTCCAGGTGTCACCGGTCTCCTTGTTGCGGAACTTGATCGCCACCTTGCCCAGTGCCTTGCCGGCGCGCGAGGGCTTTTCCGCCTTTGCGGCCTTGGGTGCGTCGGCCTTCTTGGCCTTGCGGCCGCGCTTGGCCGGCGCCGCGGGCGCCGGGGCAGGCGCGGCAACCGTGACGGCTGCGGCACCGGCGCCGCTGGCCATCTTTCGCTTTTCGGCCGGGCTCAGGACGTCGGCGACACTCAGGCTGTATTCGGCCATCAAGCTGCGAATCTGCGTCACGGCCGAGGCGCGGCCGGCACGTTGCAGTTCGACGATTTGCTTGTCGAGGGCGGTTTTCTGGCTGATCAGATCATTCAAGGAGGGCATTGCTTGTTTCCTGTCGCTCCAGGACGCGGAGCGCGGGCGGAATATATCCGAAAAACTCGCGATACCCCCGGGGCATGCGAATCCGCAGTTTCCCGAGGCGGCGAAACCAAACGTTTCGCCATGTGGGCCGGTCCTTTTTCTGTCAGGCGCTTGGCGGCACGTAGCCTGCCGGTTGATCGGCGGCGCCGCCGCCAAAGAGAAACTGCTCCATCTGACGGGCCAGGTATTGGCGGGCTCGCGGGTCGGTTCCGGTGAGCCGGTTCTCGTTGATCAGCATCACCTGGTGCTTCTTCCAGAGTTCCCAGGCCTCCGCGCTGATCGTCAGGTAGATGCGCTTGCCGAGGTCTCCCGGATAGGGCAGGTGGGTCAGGCCGGGGCCTTCCTTCTTGAGGTAGGCGCAGTTCACCATGCGGGTCATTGCAGGTTCTCCTTGGTTCGGTTTCAGAGTTTCTTGACCAGCACCTGCGATCGCCGGTCCCAGTTGTACTTGCGCTTTCGTGCCTCGGGCAGCCAGTCGGGATCGACCTGGACGAAGCCGCGCTTGATGAACCAGTGCATGGTGCGCGTGGTCAGCACGAAGAGGCTTTCGAGGCCCAGGCCCCGGGCGCGCTGCTCGATGCGCTTCAGGATGCGCTCGCCGTCTCCCTGGCCCTGCGAAAGCGGCGAGACGGTGAGTGCCGCCATTTCAGCCGTGCGCGCCTCCGGGTAGGGCGACAGTGCCGCGCAGGCGAAAATGATCCCGTCGTGCTCGATCACGGTATAGGCCGCGATGTCGCGTTCGATTTCGGTCCGTTCGCGGCGGACCAGGGTGCCATCGCGTTCGAAGGGCTCGATCAGTTGCAGGATGCCGCCCACGTCGTCAGCCGAAGCCTCGCGCAGGCTTTCGAGTTTTTCGTCGACAACCATGGTGCCGACTCCGTCGTGCGTGAACACCTCGAGCAGAAGCGAGCCATCGGTCGCAAACGGCAGGATGTGGGAACGCTCGACACCGCCTTCGCAGGCCCGGACGCAGTACTGCAGGTAGAACCCGTTCTCAGACGGCTTCTGCGGGATCGGCCATTGCGCCAGCAGGCGCTTGGCGTCGACCAGCGCCAGTTCGGTGTCGATGGGTGAGGTGTTGTCGTCCGGGCGTTCGTGCACGCCGGCGATCTCGGTCATGAACACCAGCTTGTCGGCCTGCAGGGCCACTGCGGCCGCCGTGGCCACATCTTCCATGGTCAGGTTGAAAGCCTCGCCCGTGGGTGAAAAGCCGAAAGGCGACAGCAATACCAGCGCGTCGTTTTCAACCGCTCGGCGGATCGCTGCCGAATCGACACGTCGCACCAGTCCGCTGTGCATCATGTCCACGCCGTCGACGATTCCGACCGGCCGTGCGGTGAGGAAGTTTCCGGACACCACGCGCACGGTGGCGTTGGCCATTGGCGTGTTCGGCAATCCCTGTGAAAACGCGGCCTCGATCTCGAAGCGCAACTGGCCCGCGGCCTCCTGCGCGGCGTCGAGCGCGACGGCGTCGGTGATGCGAACGCCGCGGTGGTATCGCGAGACATGGCCCTTGGCGGCCAATTGCTCGTTGACCTGCGGCCGGAACCCGTGCACGAGCACGATCTTCAGGCCCATGGCGTGCAGGATCGCCAGGTCCTGGACGAAGTGGTTGAGTTTGCCTGCCGCGATCGCCTCGCCGGCCAGCGCGACGACGAAGGTCTTGCCGCGATAGGCGTGGATATGCGGCGCGACGGCGCGAAACCAGGGGACGAAGGTGTGCGGGAAAACGAGGCTCATGCGGTGCTCGACAGGCCGCGGGATTGTGACGCAGCATGCCGGCCTTACCCTGCGATGAGGACAACCCCATGGACGCTTTCGCCACCCCGGGCGCTTTCAGCTGGACCGAGCTGTGCACGCCGGATCCGCAGGCCGCGCTGGCGTTCTACAAGCCGCTGTTCGGCTGGACGAGCAAGGACATGGACATGGGCGGCGGCGCTTACCACGTGGTGAGCGTCGGCGAGACACAGGTCGCGGGCGTGATGGCGCCGCAGCCGGGCGGGCCGCCGATGCCCCCGGCTTGGGGCGTGTACATCACGGTGGCCGACGTCGAGGAGACCGCCAGACACTGCGCTGAACTGGGCGGCAAGGTGCTGGCCGGGCCTTTCGAGGTGCCCACGGTCGGGCGCATGGCGGTGTTGGCCGATCCCCAGGGCGCCACCTTCAGCGTCATGCAGTACGACCCGCCGGCGGGCTGAACCCGGAGCGGCGCGGGCCGGGGCGCACCTATCATGCGCGCCCCCATGACGAGCCCGCCGCCGCTGCACATCGAGTACCCCGAAAGCCTGCCGGTCTCGGCCCGCCGGCACGAGATCGCGCGGGCCATGCGCGAGCATCCCGTCGTCATCGTCTGTGGCGAGACGGGGTCGGGCAAGACGACGCAGCTGCCCAAGATCGCGCTCGAGATCGGCCGCGCGGCGCGTGACGCGTCGGGCGGCCGTGGCCGGCTGATCGGGCACACCCAGCCGCGGCGCATCGCAGCGCAGACGGTGGCCAAGCGCATCGCCGAGGAGATGCGCTCGCCGCTGGGCGAGGTCGTCGGATACAAGATCCGATTCCAGGACCGCCTGCAGCCTGGGGCGCGGGTGAAACTGATGACCGACGGCATCCTGCTGGCCGAAACCCAGGGCGATCCGCTGCTGCGCGCCTACGACACCCTGATCGTCGACGAGGCCCACGAGCGCAGCCTGAACATCGACTTCCTGCTCGGTTACTTGAAGTCGCTGCTCCCGCGGCGGCCGGACTTGAAGGTGGTCATCACCTCGGCGACGATCGACGCCGAGCGGTTCGCTCAGCATTTCAAGGCGCCCGATGGCAGCCTGGCGCCGGTGATCCAGGTTTCCGGGCGGCTGTTTCCGGTCGAGCAACGCTGGCGCCCCTTCGAGGAAAAGAAGGATTTCGATCTTGGCGACGCCATCGTCAATGCCGTCGACGAACTCTGGGCCGGGCCGCACCGGGTGGGGGCCGACGACATCCTGGTCTTCCTGCCCGGCGAGCGCGAAATCCGCGACTGCACCGAAACCCTGCGCCGTCACCTCGCGCAGCGTGCCAAGGGCGGGCCCATGCCCGAGGTGCTGCCTCTGTTCGCGCGCCTGTCGCAGGCCGAGCAGGAGAAGGTGTTCCAGCCGCACGGGCAGCGCCGCATCGTGCTGGCCACCAACGTCGCCGAAACCTCGCTCACGGTGCCCGGTATCCGCTACGTCGTCGACTCCGGCCAGGCCCGGGTCAAGCGATATTCGTGGCGAAACAAGGTCGAGATGCTGCAGGTCGAGGGCATTTCGCAGGCCGCAGCGTCGCAACGTGCCGGACGTTGCGGCCGCGTGGCCGATGGAATCTGCATCCGGCTGTACAGCGAGGACGAGTTTGCCGGCCGGCCGAGGTTCACCGATCCGGAAATCCTGCGCAGCTCGCTGGCGGGCGTGATCCTGCGAATGAAATCGCTGAACCTGGGCGCGGTCGACGAGTTTCCGTTCGTCGAGCCGCCGCCGCGAAAGGCCATCGCCGACGGATATGCGCTGCTTGCCGAACTGGGTGCGGTCGACGACGACCTGAATCTCACCGCCTTGGGTGAAAAACTCGCCCGGCTGCCGCTGGACCCACGGGTCGGCCGCATGATCCTCGAGGCGCGCGACGGCCAGGCGCTGGCCGAAGTGCTGGTGATCGCGGCGGGCTTGAGCGTGCAGGACGTGAGGG